>JAULUW010000066.1:0-7699 GCA_032111345.1 Bacteroidia bacterium | reverse complement strand
GGATGGGCCTGTCGCATGGCTCTTAAAACGGCCTGTTTTTGGTGTTCGCTAAGCAATACCTCTAAGCGCATTTCATCGGCGGTATGCCGCAATCCCAAGGTGCCGGTATGCGGATTGGCGCCTGCTATAGGCCGGAAACTGCCCTCCCCTTTCCAAGAAAAACCACACTCGTCGTAATTGCCTATTTTACCCGCTCCTGCTTGAAACAAGGCTTCGCGCACCGATTCGAAATGATCGGTAGGAATGTAAACCGCAAGTTTCAAGAGCATTCGAGATTTCGGGTCTAAAATCCGGGTGTTTCTCAATCCAATTTTCTCTGCAATTTTGGCATTTACCCCTCCTTGCAAGGCATTGTCTAAATTAGTATGAACCGCATAAATAGCAATGCCGTATTTAATGGCGAGGATAATGGTTTGCTCCACATAATTGGATCCGTTCAAGCGTTTTAAACCGCTAAAAATAATGGGGTGATGCGCTATGATGATATCGCAATTTTTCTGCTTGGCCTCTTCTACGATTTCGGGAGTACAATCCAAACATAAGAGGGCCTTTTCCACGGAATCCTTCGGATTTCCGACTAAAAGTCCGGAATTGTCATACGATTCTTGCCATTGACTTGGGGCCACAGCCTCAAAAACAGCCATCAATTCTTGAATTTCTATACGCATTGATTCAAATTTCATTTAAATCTATGACATTTGCGGCACATGCTCAAAAAAGCGGTTCTCAAAAAAGGCAAAGAAGAAGCAATCGGACGCAAACATCCTTGGATATTTTCCGGTGCCATTCAACATATAGATCCCTGTACTTCGGGGGAATTGATAGAAATTTCAGATTACAAAGGCAATTTCTGTGGCATTGGTTACAGCGGAACGGGCAGCATAGCGCTCCGCGTTTTGAGTTTTGAAAACGAACCTATCGATACCCATTTTTGGCAAAAACGCTTTCAAATGAGTTATCAGTTGCGGCAGGATTTGGGTTTGGGACTTCAAGGGGATACAACGGCGTACCGTTTGATTCACGGCGAAGGCGATGGCATTCCAGGCCTCATTGTCGATATTTACGGCAAAACTGCCGTTTTGCAGGCCCATACCGACGGCATTTACGAACAATTGACCCCGATTTCGGAGGCTTTACGCGCCGTTATGGGAGCTTCCCTCGAAAGAATTTATTCTAAAAGTAGGTCTTCGATGCACGACGATGAAGTGGAAGATCGGTATCTTTTGGGAAGCCCGAGCACAGAAGTGGCTACCGAGAACGGCATGAAATTTCGGATCAACTGGGAGGAAGGTCAAAAGACCGGATTTTTTATCGATCAACGCGAAAATCGCAAATTGCTCAAACACTATGCAGCCGGAAAAACGGTGCTGAATACCTTCTCGTATTCAGGCGGATTTTCAGTGGCAGCGCTCTTGGGGAATGCTTCCAAAGTGGTTTCGGTCGATATTTCCCAACACGCCATCAATCTGGCCGACGATAATGTACAGCTCAACGATGTAGCCATGCGGCATACGGGCATTTGCGACGATGTTTTGAAGTATTTGAGCGATGCTCAAGAAATGTACGATATTGTGGTGCTCGATCCGCCTGCCTTCGCCAAAAGCGTGAAGAAAAAACATGCAGCAACAATGGGTTATAAGCGCTTGAATATTTTGGGAATGAAGCGCGTGGCAGCAGGTGGTTTGTTATTTACCTTCAGCTGTTCGCAGGTTATCGATACCGAACTTTTCGAACATACTGTGCGTGCCGCGGCGATCGAAAGTGGTCGGAATGCGCGCATTTTACACCGACTGTCTCAAGGTCCGGATCACCCCGTTAACATCTTTCATCCGGAAGGACATTACCTAAAGGGATTGGTTATTCGCGTTGATTAGCCGCATTATTTCTGCGCGAATCGGTAAAACACCCAAGCAACGGGTATAAAAACCATGCTGGGCATCCAAACCGCCACTAGGGGAGGCATTACATTTTTCACGCCCAAGGAATTGAAATATTGGCTAAAAAACAGGAAGAACAAGATTACGAAAATTCCTACTGCCAGGGATACGCCTACTCCGCCACGGGTTTTTCTGCCGGCCACAGAAACGCCAATGGCTATTAATATAAAGGTACTGAAAGGCGAGGCATAACGCCGGAATCTTTCCGTTTCCAGTCCTGCCACATTGGGAGAACCGCGCAAGCGTTCCTGCTCGGTAAAATTGATTAATTCTGCTTGATTCAAGCTTTGGATGTCTTCCAAACGAAAGAAAAAATGCTCGGGATTGAAGGCGATGAGGGTGTCTAAACTGGGCAGGATTTTTACACTTTGATTTCCATTAGGCAGAAATTCACGTTGGGTCACTTGGTCGAGTCTCCAGGTTTTCTTGCGGCGATCCCAACGAATAAAACGGGCAAAAAGCGAACTTTTAAGTTCGATTCCCTCATAGGATTCAACGGTAATGCCCATACCGGTACTGTCGTGATTGGCAAAATAATCCATATACATAATCACACCGGGTTGAATTTGGCGGTATATGGAACTTCGGGTTTCATCCCAATAATTTCGGAGGTATTTGTATTCGAATTTCACCCGATCTTTATCGGTTACGGGGATAATCCATGCATTGAGCATATAACTTCCCCAAGCGAAAAACACAGCCACCAACATATACGGACGGAATATGCGCAACAGCGAAACGCCCCCTGCCAACATGGAAATAAATTCGGTTCGACCTGCCAATCTCGAGGTCATGTACAATACCGAAATAAAAATAAAAATGGGGCTGAACGTATTGATAAGCGTGGGGATGAAACTTAGGTAATACACCCCAATAATTTCGCCTATTGGGGCATCGCGTTTGAGGAAATCATCGAGTTTTTCTGCAACATCGAATACAATAATGATTACAATAAACAGAGAAATAGTAACGAAAAACGTTTTGATAAACTTCAACGCGATATAGCGATCGAGTAGGGTTATCGCCTTTTTCATGTTATAAACGCTGAGATAATTGCTGAATCATACCGGGTTTCCAAGCACTGAAATCACCGGCTAAAATATGTTTTCGGGCTTCCCGAACCAACCATAAATACAGTTGCAAATTTTGAGAGCTTGCGATGATCGGCCCTAGCATTTCTCCGGAATGAAACAAATGTCGCATATAGGAAAGGGAATATTCTGGGGTTAAAATGGGATCTAAGGGTTCGAATTCTTTTTCCCATTTTTTATTTCGGATATTGATAATGCCTTGGGTGGTAAAAACCATCCCGTTTCGGGCATTGCGCGTGGGCATCACACAATCGAACATATCGATGCCTCTTTCGATACTTTCTAAAATATTTTCGGGGGTGCCGACTCCCATTAAATAACGGGGTTTTGACTTGGGAAGGATGGCGGTAACCATTTCGGTCATGGCATACATGTCTTCATGGGGTTCGCCAACGCTCAATCCGCCGATGGCATAAGCGCCTGCTTCGTGCTGACAAACGTATTCGGCACTTTGCACTCTTAAATCGGGATAAACACTGCCTTGAACAATGGGAAAAAGTTCTTGATGATGCCCGTATAGAGGTTCTGTTTCATGGTACCTCTTCATGCAGCGATCCAACCAACGGTGAGTCAGGTGCATGCTTTTTTGTGCATATTCTTTATCGCAAGGATAAGGCGTGCACTCGTCGAAGGCCATCATGATATCGGAACCGAGAATCCGTTGGGTATCGATTACATTTTCCGGGGTAAATTGGTGTTTGGAACCGTCGATATGACTTTTGAACAAAGCCCCTTCTTCCTTTATATTTCGCGTTTTACTCAGTGAATATACCTGATAACCTCCTGAATCGGTTAAAATCGGCCGGTCCCACCCTGCGAATCCGTGTATGCCTCCGGCTTGTCGAAGCACGTCTAATCCAGGTCTTAAATAAAGGTGGTAGGTATTTCCTAAAATAATTTCGGCGTTAATGCGCTCTTCGAGTTCCTTTCTGGGAACCGCTTTTACCGTGGCAGCCGTACCCACGGGCATGAAAATCGGCGTATGAATGTTACCGTGATCGGTTTTGATCACTCCTGCCCTTGCCTGCGACTTATCGTCGGTTTTTTCTAAATTAAATTCAAACGGCATGCTTTAGTTTTGAGCCATCAGGGTGATGGAGAATAAACGAGGAAAAATGGCACTCATAGAGCCTGAATAATAACTATCGGGCACGCGCACAAGTCCATTGGTAAAGCCATTCGACATTTTCAATTCGATAGAAAGATCCACATAATCAAGTCGAAACTCTACCCCCGCTCCAAATTCGTAATAATAGGTATCGGCTTTTAGGGCCACCAAAGGTTTACTATCGCCGATCACCAAACCTTCATTGCTTTGGAAATCGTGCGACCAGCGCACGCCCCCTAAGACAAAAAAGCCGGTATTATTGGGCATGTCTGAACGGTATTTCAAGGTGAGGGGCAAATCTAAAGAAATCGTTTCTATGGTGAGGGTTTCTACCGGTTTATTGGCCCAATTGAAATCGATATTCCGGTTGTGCAATTGGAGCATGGTTGCCAATTTCCATTCCCAATTTTTGCGCATTCTCATGGCCACAGTACCTCCAAATCCACCCCCAATTTGCGATTGTGGACTGATGGAGCGCAGAGAATCGTTACGCATCCAAAAAGCAGGATGCAATTGCATTTTCATCATGGCTTGGGTACCGCTGAACGCAATTCCCCAAAAGAAACGCTTACGCAGAATCCGGTTTGGATCTTTAGGAACCGCATTGGAATTTTGAACCCAACAGAAGAGTAACGCTATGGCTATTATTTTACGCAATGGTATAAAGTTGCAATTCCAAAAGTAAGTCCTTTGTAGGTAACGTGCGAATATCCGCAAGATTTTGCAACATTCACAAAATCTTCTCCTTCTGGAAAAGCGGCCACGCTTTCTGGCAGATAGGTATAAGCGGTTGCGTCTTTGCTGATAAGTCTACCCAAAGGCGGTAAAATATATTTAAAATAGAACCAGTAGATGGCGCTGAATACCGGGTTTCGGGGTTTCGAAAATTCCAGAACGACCAAACTGCCTCCGGGTTTCAATACCCGACCCATTTCCGTCATTCCTTTTTTGAGATTTTCAAAATTTCGAACGCCAAAACTGACGGTAATTGCTTCAAATGACGCATCTTCAAAGGGCAAGTTTTCAGAATCGGCTTGTTGCAAGGTAATCTGCTTTGCCAATCCTAGTTTTTCCAATTTGATGTCTCCTTTGGAGAGCATGCCTTTAGAAATATCGATCCCAATAATTTCAGAACCTTCGATTTTGGCCATTTCGATGGCCAAGTCGGCCGTTCCCGTTGCCACATCTAAAATGCGTTTGGCTCCTGATTTGGCGATTATACGACGCACTTTTTTACGCCATTGAACATCGATTCCAAGGGATAAAACACGGTTCAAAAAATCATAACGTCCGGAAATATTATCGAACATCTCCTCGACTTGTTGTTTCTTTGAAGTGTCGGAACTGGGATTGGGTTTTACAATAGTGCTCAAAATGAGTTGCAAATATACACCATAAGTTTCGGCACACCTATAAGCAGCACACACCATGCAAATCAAAGATCCAAAATATTTAGGCAGTTGGGAAAAATCAATCGAAATGCCCCACAAAACGCTTCCAGAATTCGCCTTTATTGGCCGCAGTAATGTAGGAAAATCTTCGCTCATCAATTGCTTGGTAGAACGCAAAGAATTGGCGCGAACCAGTTCCAAACCGGGCAAAACGCAAACCCTGAATTTATACAATATCGATGGTTGGATGCAAATCTGCGATTTGCCCGGTTACGGCTATGCCAAAGTATCAAAAACCATGCGCAGCAAATTCAGCAATATGATTCATTATTACCTTAAAAATCGCGAAAATTTGTATGCCTTATTTATTCTGGTCGACTTAAGAATTCCGCCACAACCCATGGATATCGAATTTATTAACGATTGCGGCAACGATGAAATTCCCATCGTTTTGGTAGGCACAAAAAGCGATAAATTAAAAGGTCCCGATTTGGAACAAAGCATTCAGAATATAAAAAACGCCCTTATGGAACATTGGGAAGAATTGCCCCCTTTTATAATTAGTTCCTCCGAAACCAAATTGGGTAGAGACGAAATTTGGGAAGTGATTACCCAGGCCACCCAATCGAATTCTTAAGCATTCCTATCGAAAATACCCCTTTGAACCCCAGTAATTGGCATCGATATGCGGTAAAAAACAGCCCTGATTTTCAGGGCTGTTTTTTGTTATTTCGAGGTCCAGCAATAGGCAAATGAACGTTCAATGAGGTCGTTCATGGGGGTAATTCGGTGTTGAATCGGTTGGTCCCCCACAAAAGTTTCCACCCGCTTGGCTATGCCGTCCGAAGTTCGTGTCTTCCGTTGTTTATACGCCTGAACCGCACAAAGCCATTCCATGCTCAATACGTATTGGGTATTCTCCACCACGCGCAGCAATTTGGTGGCGGCATTTGCTCCCATAGAAACATGATCCTCTTGACCGTTGCTCGACATAATGCTATCGACCGAAGCAGGCGTGCACAATTGTTTGTTTTGACTCACCAAGGAAGCGGCGGCATATTGGGTAATCATATAGCCCGAATCGGTTCCTGGAATTTCTGCCAAATACGGACTCAATTCGCGCTGACCGCTTACCAATAAATACAAACGGCGCTCTGAAATATTCGCAAATTCGGCCAATGCCATGGCGGCATAATCCAAAGTTAGGGCAAGCGGCTGTCCGTGAAAATTCCCTCCGCTTAATACCGCATTCTCGGCCTCAAACACATTGGGATTGTCGGTTACGGCGTTCAATTCGGTTTCCCAAACTGAAAAACAATGCTCTAATGCGTCGTAACTGGCGCCATGCACTTGGGGGATGCAGCGAAAACTATAGGGATCTTGAACTTGTTTTTTTACTTGATTGGCGATGTGGGAACCTTCTAAAACCTGGCGGATTTCGGCTGCGGCTCGGATTTGTCCGTTATGCGGACGCACTTGGTGAATCGCGGGGTGGAAGGGATCCATTCGGCAATCAAATGCATCGATACTCAAACCGGCAATCCAGGGCAATTGCGCTTCTATTTTTTCAATTTCTCTGTAGGCAATTAAAGCGTGAGCCAGCATAAATTGGGTTCCATTTATAAGGGCTAAAGCTTCTTTGGGATCCAAAACCAAGGCTTCTAAACCCCTGGTTTGAAGCCAAGTTTCGGCATCCATAATGCGACCGTCTGCCTTCACTTTTCCTTTACCGATTAGCGGCAAACTCATTTGAGAAAGCGGCGCTAAATCGCCAGAAGCGCCTAAAGAACCTTTTTCATTTACACAGGGAATTACGCCTTCATTATACATCAATGCCAAACGCTCAAATACCAGTGGACGTATACCAGAATACCCTTTACTCATGTTCAACAATTTGAGCCACATCATGGCTCGAACGGTTTCATCGGGGAGTAAAGGACCCACACCAGCGGCATGCGTGATGAGCAGATTCTCCTGCAATTCATTCAATTCTGAAGGAGATATTTCTACGTTTTGTAGGGATCCAAAACCGGTATTAACGCCATAAACGGGGGCTTTGGCATTGCGCAAAAAGGTTTGTAAAAAATCCACGCTTTTTTGCATGTGAATTCGGAGTTCTTCGGTAAGTTGAACCGGCTCTGCCATGGCGCTCCAAACCTCGTGGATGTTATA
>JAULUW010000065.1:0-11939 GCA_032111345.1 Bacteroidia bacterium | reverse complement strand
CCGCGTTTTTCACATACCAAGCCACCCGCCAAATTACTAAACCCTGCTATTTGACCGGCCGGTAAATTCAATGCCACGCACAAACTCGCAACTGCAATAACGGTATCGCCTGCACCTGAGACATCTGCAATGTTTCTTAAATGGGCAGGCTTACGTACATAAGTTCCATTATCACTGATTATTACACCTCTTTCACTCAAAGTCACCAAGGTTTTTTCGTTTTTCATTTCGGCTTCTAAAACAGAAATGGCATTTTCAATATCATCGAGACTATCCAACAAAGACTCTTCCAAATTCAAACCCTCGCGCATCTCTTTTAAATTGGGTTTGAACAAACTGGTATTTCTATACTCCTTGAAGTTGGCTTTTTTGGGATCAACTACCGTAGGAATTCCAAGGGATCTTGCTTTTTCTATAAACTTACTGATATTTCCTTTGTGTAACACGCCTTTATTGTAATCTTCAAAAATGATTACATTGCAATGCTCTATTTCACGATTAAAATGCTCTTCCAATAAAAACGAATCTAAGGTATCTAGGTCGGTTTTAACTTCGTGATCAAATCGCAATAATTGATGATTATTGCCGATAACTCGAGTTTTGGTAGTGGTTTTACGCTTATCGCTGTGTAATAATGCTTTTGAGTAAATTCCTTCATTTTCCAATAAAGCAATCAATTCTTGGCCTTCCTTATCTTGGCCAATAACCGAACAAATAATAGGAATTCCACCCATTGCCTTAATATTCAAGGCAACATTACCTGCTCCACCCAGCCTAGAATCCATACCAGTAACATCTACAACGGGCACAGGAGCTTCAGGCGATACACGTTCAACTTTACCTAATATATAACTGTCCACCATTACATCCCCAACAATGAGGACACGAAGACCATCGAATTTTTTAAAGATTTGTTCTATTTCCAATTTTGGATCCATGTTGCAAATATACGATTTAATTAAGCTGTGTGAGGGCTTCGTGAATTCGACGTACCGCTTCCGTAATTTGTGATTCAGAAGTTGCATAAGAAAGACGCAGACAATCTGGTGCACCAAATGCGCCGCCAGATACGGTTGCAACATGCGCTTTCTCGAGCAGATACAAAGCTAAATCATCGGCATCTTTAATGAGAACGCCCGATTCTGTATGTTTGCCAAAAAAAGCGGATACATCGGGGAAGTAATAAAATGCTCCAGAGGGAACCCGACAATTAAGTCCGTTAATTTGATTTAATAAACTTCCCATCAAGGCTCTTCTGGACTCAAATGCCAAACGCATTTTTTCAACTTCAATTTTTGCATCGGGATTATTTAATGCCAGTACACCAGCTGCCTGACCTAACGTATTTGCCCCACTGCTGATCATGCCCTGGAACCGTTCACAGGCCGAAACCCATTCGGTAGGACCCGACATATATCCAATTCGCCAACCGGTCATGGCAAACCCTTTTGACAATCCGTTTATTGTCGCCACTCGGCCCTTTAAGGCGTCAAAAGATGCCAAGGAACGAGGACGATCGATGTACACAATTTCTTCGTAAATCTCATCGCTAATAATCAATAAATGGGGGAAGTCTTTTAATACGTCTACCCAAGATTGTAATTCCTCCGTCGTCATAACAGATCCACTAGGATTACAAGGGCTCGAAAATATAAGAAGTTTGGTTTTATCGGTTATATGCGATCTTAATTCATCCGCGGTTATTTTGAAGTCGTTTTCAATACGCGCGGGAATTTCAACAACATTGCCTCCAGCATAATTTACCATACTGGGGTAACTCACCCAAAAAGGGGCGGGAATAAGCACATCGTCGCCAGGATTCACAACGGTCATGACTGCGTTGAAAATACTTTGTTTGGCCCCATTACTCACAATAATTTGATTGGGCTCAACCTCAATTTTATTATCGCGCAATAATTTTTGTTGAATGGCTTTTCTAAATTCCAGGGTTCCTAGCACGGGTGGATAATGGGTATCGCCCATATCTAATGCCTGTTTTGCTGCGTCACAAATTAAATCCGGCGTATTAAAGTCAGGCTCGCCAATACTGAGGCTGATTACATCAATACCCTGGTCTTTTAATTCACGCGCTTTCTTCGTCATCGCAATGGTTTGGCTCTCTACCACACGCTGCATTCGATTGCTTAGATTCATCTATGTACAATAATACCACTAATGTTTCAACTTTTACGGGTATTTTTGCCAAAATGCGCATACTTTTTGTAGCCAATCGGATGCCCTATCCTCCATACCGCGGGGATAAATTAAAGATTTTCAATCTTGGTAAGTCCTTATGTGACCGACATGAAGTTCATCTTATCACCATCGCGGAAAATGAAGCCGATATTGCAGCGGTGCCTAAATTAGAATCTGTATTCAACAAAATTACCTTTACCTATATTGCAAAATACCAATCTGTTTGGAATGTTCTGAAAGCCGTTTTTACAAGAACGCCCTTTCAAATTGCCTATTTTGAATCGCGTGCATTTAAAAAACAAGTTGAACTTCAGCTTAAGGAAAATGTCTATGATGCCATTCATGTGCAACATATAAGAATGTCCCAATTCATTCCAGATTCACATAAACATCTCGCCATTTTAGACCTTCCAGATGCATTTAGCCTGTATTGGAAACGACGCTACGAATCCTCAACAAATTTCTTAATAAAATTTTTCAATAAGATTGAATATAAACGACTTGATAAATTTGAAAAATACACATTGCCTTTATTCCCACTTTCTCTGGTTTGTTCCAAGGAAGACCTCCGTTATTTAAGTTCTATCCCTAATTCCAATGTAGATTTACTTCAAAATGGCGTAGACATACGCAATTTTAAACCAAAAGACATTCCTTTCGAACCCTTTCGAATTTTGTTTACAGGAAATATGGATTATGCTCCAAATATCGACGCTGTAAACTATTTCGTTCAGGATATATTCCCCAAAATAAAAGCGAAAATACCCAAAGCTCAATTTATTATTGCCGGACAAAGGCCTGTTCCGAAAGTCATGCAATTGGCATCCGAAGACGTGCAAATTACCGGTTTTATTGAAGACTTATCCTTGGAATATGCCAAAGCCCACGTGGTCGTTTCTCCGCTGCGAATTGGAGCCGGTACCCAAAATAAGGTTTTAGAAGCCTTATCCATGAACATCCCTGTTGTAACCACTTATGTCGGTTATGAAGGATTAGAACTCCCTATGAACATCGGAGCCCTACCATCAAAAAATACATCGGAATTTGCCGATAATGTTATACGTGTCTTATCGGATGAGAAATTCCGAAATGATACAGGTAGAAACGGGGGCGAACTTATCCGTTCAAGATTTGCATGGCCAGCCATTGCGGCTAAACTTGAGATGTATTTCAACCATGTAATGCAGAGTAAAAAATAAATCATATATTTATACATCATTTAATCCATATAGTTGTGAAAAAACATTTTATCATACTGAGTTCTTTGTTTTTGGGCGTAACAGGTTTGTATGCACAGACAAAAAATGATTCTTTATTGACTTCTTTTATAAGTAAAGTAGAGTTTCGCATGATTGGTCCCGCTACCACGGGAGGTAGGATTAGCGATATCGCGGTAAATCCCAAAAATCACTCCGAATATTATGTAGCTGCTGCTTATGGGGGAGTCTGGAAAACTGAAAATTCGGGAACTACGTTCAAACCTATTTTTGACAATTACGGCGTACAAAGTATTGGATGTCTTGCCCTTGATGCAAGCAACCCCAATATTATTTGGGTTGGAACCGGTGAGAACAACAACCAGAGAAGTGTTGGTTATGGAAATGGTCTTTACAAAAGTATCGATGGGGGGAAATCCTTTCAAAACGTAGGACTCAAGAATTCCTATCATATTGGAATGATTACAATTAATCCCAAAAATTCTTCAGAAGTATGGGTGGCCGCTTACGGTCCTTTATGGGGAAATACCGGAGAACAAGGTATTTACCATACCACAGACGGTGGAAAAACTTGGAATTGTGTTTTAACACATAAAAATGCGGGATTTAACGAAGTACATTTGGATCCCCATAACGCCAATATCTTATATGCCTGCGCGCACCAACGCCGCCGGCATGAATGGACTTACCTGGGCGGCGGACCTGAAAGTGCAGTTTATAAGTCTGCAGACCATGGTAAAACTTGGGAAAAAATCCATAATGGATTGCCTACAGTAGATAAAGGCCGAATTACCCTTGTGATTGCAAAGAATACGCCCGGTAGATTGACAGCCGTAGTAGAAACCCAAGGAAAATCCGGCGGGGTATTTGTTTCCACGGATTACGGCGCAAGCTGGACTAAAAGCAACGATTATTATTCATCTGGGAATTATTATCAAGAAGCTTACCAAGATCCATCCAACGATGCGCGTTTGTTTTTCATGGATACCTACTTGCATTTTTCTGAAGATGGTGGAAAAACTGTAAAACGATTCCCAGAAAACAATAAACATGTTGATAATCATGCAATTTGGATAAATCCTTCTAACCACCATCATATGCGTGTAGGATGTGACGGAGGCTTATATGAAACCTTTGATTATGGTGCATCATGGTCATTTAAAGACAATTTGCCCATCACCCAATTTTATCGAGTTTCCACAGATAATGCCAAGCCCTTTTATAATATCTATGGGGGAACCCAAGATAACTATTCCATTGGTGGTCCAAGTAGAAATAATACTTCCAATGGAATTGCCAATGAAGATTGGTTTGTAACCGTTGGTGGGGATGGTTTTAAATCCCAAATAGACCCGAGCAATACCAATATCGTATATTCCCAATGGCAATATGGCGGGTTGATTCGATTCGATAAAACAACCGGTGACCAAGTAGATATCAAACCTAAAGTGTCTAATGATGCATCTCCTATTGTTTGGAATTGGGATGCTCCATTAATCATAAGTAAGTACAATCCGAGTAAGTTGTATTTTGCTGCCAATAGACTTTTTGTATCCGAAAACAGAGGCAACTCTTGGAAAGAAATCAGTGGTGTTTTAGGCCGAAAGATTGATAGAAACAAACTTCCCGTAATGGATAAAGTTTGGGGCCTAGACGCCGTTGCAAAAAATCAAAGCACCTCCATTTATGGTAATATAACGATTGTTAGCGAAGGAAAAAACGGTGAATTGTTTGTGGGTACCGATGATGGATTGATTTATAAGACAAACGACGATGGTAAAACTTGGTCAAAAATTGAAATTCCTAAGGAATTGGCATTGACATTGCCCTTAAAAGATAAGTCAATAATAGAAATTTACCCATTAGTAACCGATATTGAAATCGCATCA
The DNA here is from genome assembly GCA_032111345.1 of Bacteroidia bacterium. Lineage (GTDB taxonomy): Bacteria > Bacteroidota > Bacteroidia > NS11-12g > UBA955 > VMCP01. The sequence continues at coordinate 6,637 of JAULUW010000065.1, read as the reverse complement.
GACGGTACTTGTTATGTTGCCTTCGACAACCACCGTCAGGGTGATTTCAAATCACATTTATACAAAATTAAACCCAATGGTTCTGTTTGTGAACGATTAGAAACAGGAATTCCAGCAAACAATCCCATAAAGACACTTTGGATTGACCCTGAAGATAATGATATAATTTGCGTTGGAACTGAATTCGGGTTCTTTATTTCTTGGGAAAAAGGAGTGCGTTTTAAACCTTTTGGTAAAAATCTTCCTCCTATCGCAATAAAGGACATCGAATATCAAAAAGAGTCTAAAGACCTAGTATTAGCTACTTTTGGACGTGGATTTGCAATTTGTGATGATTATCATTTAATCCGTGAAATGAAATCAAAAAGCCGCAAGTGGATGAACGAGGAGCAACATGCACTGTTTATACCTTACGAAAAAGTAGGTGGAAAGGGCAATGGATATCGGGGTTCTCAGCGCTTTCAAGGTGCTAATCTGAACGAAAAACTTCGTTTGTATGTATACATCGATAAATTAGAAGGAACTCAAAAAGATCAAAGAAAGGCAAAAGAAAAGAGCGATATTTGGTTTTATCCTACTGAGGCTGAAATACGAAAAGAACACGAAGAGATACAGGCAAATTATGTGTTAAAGGTGCGCAGTTCCGATGGTTTAGAAATTAGCACCGTTAAAGTTTCATTGTCGAAAGGTTGGAATGTATTAAATTGGGATTGTAGATACGGTTTAGAGCCTATCAACTTGGACAACAGTGGCGCGGAAATCACCTATGGTCCTTACGTGTCTCCCGGAAAATATGTGTTCTCTTTGTTAAAATATGATCCTCAAACCGGTGTCATGGCTCCATTTGAAAGTGGTGTTTTTGGTACCTCACAAATCGAATTCCTTTACAAAGAAACGGATTTGATAAAATTGGATGAAAATAGAACTCAAAAATGGAATGAAATCAAGGCCATACGCAGTCAATTTGTATTGAGTCAACAACGTTTCAATGAAACTAAAAATCGCTTAAATAAAGCCATTGAAGTGGCTGCGTGGAATGTTAAATGGACCGAACAAGATCGCCTGTTATTGTTTAATAGCAAAAAGGCAATGAATGAAATTCAGTATAAATTAAACGGGGGAGACCCAATTGAAAAATACGAATTTCCAACGAGTTCCAATTTACAATCGGATTTTTATGGGCTGTATTCAAGCATGACGGAAAGCCTCCAAGCACCCACGCTTACACACTTACAAACCGCAAAAGTATTAGAAATCGAACTGAAAAAGATCCAAATACAAATTGCGGAAATTTCAGCCACGCTTGCCGCGTTGGAAAAGAAAATTTAAAATTAACCCAAACCTTTTTGAACAATCGCCTGTTTTAATACAAAACGGGCGAAAAGTTCTTCGCTATACCATTTGTGTTTTCGAGTCAACTTGATTACATTTTTATGGGTTTCATCTTTGTAAGCATATTCTTTCATGGCCTGCGGATTTTTCCAAATGCTCAGAGTGGCTTGTTGGATAAAAGGCAATTCTCCCACACCAATTGCGAATTCCAATTCCGCGAATTTGTATAGTTCTTTGGCGGTGCGACCTACTTTTGTCCAAAAATGGATGAGTTTAAATGTCTTGATTCGTGCGCGAGTTAATACAACTACTTTGGAATCCGTTTTAAAATCAGCACTTTTTTCAAAAGGCTTTACTCCTGACCATAGTCCATGGGCTTCAACATTCTCTAAATATAGGGTCTTAACGCCAACCGCTTTAGTATGATACCGTAAAAAATAGGCATTTGAATTAAAAAATCGATTTGCATAATCTTCATTTTCCCATACCAGCAACCAACAATAGGTAGAAAAGCTTGGGGTAAAATCAAAACCCTTGCCACCACCAGATCCCATAGATTTGTAAAATTGTAAACCGGGTACATCTTTTAACCGAAATAAGGCGAGGGGCACCTGGGAAAAAGCCCAAAATTGATTGCGAACTCCTTTCGATTCAAAAAGAGTCACAGTGGTAATTTGATTGTGCATATTATTTCTTTTGTAAAATGATGGTTTGAATTCCAAAAGGTAGCATTTTTTCCCAAATAAAAATTGGGGATAATACGACTTTCCAAAATACCAATGGCCAAAAATGGGGCTCCATACTTGAAGACCAATCGATGCCTTTTTTCTGTTGAGAACCTAACCACCACAAAGTAAATGCAGATAGGGTGCCATATTTTTTATGTGAGACTATTTTCCATTTTTCAGTTGGAAATAAAATATTCCAACTTTTGAAACTAAACAGACTTATATGCCTAGGGGAATGCCAACCTTGCCAATTCTTTTTTTGAAATTTCTGTAAAATCCCTTGAAACATAGGCACTTCAATAATTACATGTCCGCCAGGCAATAATAAATCATAAAATCGTTCAACGGTTTTATCCAATTCATAATCGTGTTCTAAGTAATGCCAAGCCGTAATTACATCGAATTTTGTATCAATCGCCGCAACTTTCCAATCGCAGGCCATGAGATTTAAATTCGAATATTGTGGACTATCCCAATTGGCTGCAACAAAATCTACACCCAAACTTTCAATATGGGGCAAAGTATGTAAGGAAGCTAAGAAATCAGGCTTCCCACAACCTATATCGAGCACTGTACTTTTTTTGTCTTTCGGGAGATAAGGCAAAACCGTTTTTACTCGATTGGTATTTAATCGTTTATCGTCAGCCTCTACAAAAGAAGCAAATTTCCCCCAAGCTTGAGAGCCTCTATAAGGAAGGTAATAATCGGTATAATAAGCACCGAGCCGTTCTGGACTCACAGGATTCCCCAGAAAAACCGATTCACAATTATTACAGGAATAAAAATCAAAAAATTCACTACCGTCTGTGTGCATCATGGCGGAAGTTTGAATAAATAATGGGTTATCTGAAGATTTACAGACACTGCAAATAATCGGGGAGGAGTTTGTATTTGACATTAAAATATTTCGCGGTTAATGCGTCGAATTCAATACTAGTGCGCTTAAAGGAAACAATTTCAAACAAACAATGTTTAAAATGGCGAAATAAAAAAGGCGTCCACGATAGGACGCCTTTTTTATATAAAATTCGTATTGCGCTTTATTCAGAATCTTTTGATTCAGAATCTTTACAACACGCTTTTTTCTTGGAAATGAATTTTCCATTCTCATCGTAATTAGCCATACAAGCAGCTTTTTCTGTAGAATCACAACCCAGACTATCGCACATATTGGCACATTGTTCTTTAGTCATGGTAGCACATTTGCTCATATCGCATTTACCGCTCATTTCGGTTTCGCAATCGGAACCGCAATCTGAATCCATAGCAACAACAACACCATTGCCATTATTTGGACGTTCGCCAAAAGTTTTACCGGCAATGAAAGGTGCAATTACCAAGGAAACGATGGACATCAATTTGATAAGGATATTCATAGATGGGCCAGAAGTATCCTTAAATGGATCCCCTACAGTGTCACCCGTTACAGAAGCTTTATGTGGTTCAGACTTTTTATAGAACATCTCACCATCGATCATCACCCCTTTTTCAAAAGATTTCTTTGCATTATCCCAAGCACCACCTGCATTTGATTGGAATATACCCATCAATACACCCGATACGGTAACACCGGCTAACATACCACCAAGAACTTCAGGTCCGAAGATAAATCCAACAATTACAGGGGAGATCAACGCAATAGCACCAGGAGCTAACATTTCACGAATAGACGCTTGCGTAGAAATAGCTACACATTTTTCATATTCGGGTTGTGCTTTGTATTCCATAATTCCAGGAATTTCGCGGAATTGACGACGCACTTCATTAACCATATCCATTGCGGCGCGACCTACTGCTGCGATAGCTAGAGATGAGAAAATAAATGGAATCATTCCACCAACAAACAAACCTGCTAAAACGGGCGCTTTGTAAATATCAATGGCTGTAATACCAGAAATACCTACAAATGCCGCAAATAAAGCAAGAGAAGTTAGAGCAGCAGAAGCAATTGCAAATCCTTTACCGGTAGCAGCAGTGGTATTACCAACAGCATCTAAATTATCGGTACGTCCACGAACTTCTTCGGGCAATTGACTCATTTCTGCAATACCACCCGCATTGTCCGCGATAGGACCAAACGCATCGATTGCCAATTGCATGGCAGTTGTGGCCATCATACCTGCTGCTGCGATAGATACACCATATAATCCTGCGAAATAATAAGAACCCATGATTCCACCTGCTAACACCAAGATTGGCAATACGGTAGATTCCATACCTACGCTTAATCCACCGATGATATTGGTTGCATGACCGGTACCAGACTGACGTATGATAGACATAACTGGGCGTTTACCCATTGCAGTGTAATATTCTGTAATGATACTCATTAAGGTTCCTACTACCAATCCTACAAGAATTGCGGCAAAAACTCCATTTCTGGTAAAACCTTCACCACGAACAGGATTGAACCAAGTAAGATTTTCTGGCAACATTGCATTTACCACAAAATAAGAAGCGATACCTGTAAGTGCAATGGAAGACCAGTTACCTAAATTCAACGCATTTTGTACGCTATCGGTTTCGTTTTTAACCTTAACAAACCAAGTTCCTACAATTGAGAAAATCAATCCCAAACCTGCTATTACCATAGGCAATAGAATAGGAGACAAACCATTGTAATTATCTACAGCATTGATTTCCTGTCCTAATACCATAGTTGCTAAAATAGTGGCAACATAAGAACCGAACAAATCGGCACCCATACCAGCAACGTCACCCACGTTATCACCCACGTTATCGGCGATTGTAGCAGGATTCCGAACGTCATCTTCAGGGATACCCGCTTCAACTTTTCCAACCAAATCCGCACCAACGTCAGCCGCTTTGGTATAAATTCCACCGCCCACACGTGCAAACAATGCAATACTTTCAGCTCCTAATGAGAAACCAGCCAAAACCTCGATAGCTGTTTTCATTTCATCGCTGTTTACAGAGGTTACATGGAACATTTGTAAAAATACAATAAACAAAGAACCTAATCCGATAACTGCCAAACCAGCAACACCTAAGCCCATAACGGTTCCACCACTGAAAGATACTTTCAACGCTTTAGAAAGACTGGTACGGGCAGCTTGAGTTGTGCGAACATTGGCTTTGGTGGCAATATTCATGCCTATGTAACCCGCGAAAGCAGATAATACAGCACCAATTACAAAAGAAATTGAAATTACCCAACTAGAATGGATGGGGTGTTCTTCAGAACCCTTGAAAGTTCCAGACCATGCTAACAAGATACCTGCTATTATTACGAAATAGCTTAAAACTTTCCACTCTGCCTTTAAAAAAGCCATAGCACCTTTGGCTATGTAACCAGCCAAACGTTGCATGTTCTCATCGCCTGCATCCTGCTTGGAGACCCATGCAGATTTCAGTGCCATTACAATTAGCCCTACGACACCAAGGGCCGGGACTAGGTACAAAATATTCGAGTTATACATAATGTGATTACAAAAATAAAATTAGTGCGCGAAAATAATCAAAATTTGATGACAATTCTGTTTTTTTAACAAATAAGCATAAATCTTAATAGATAATGAGTTAAAATTGATACTATTTGGATACATATATCTTGGATTGCGCGGACAAATCCTTAGTGAATACCTCTATTATATACAACCCATCTGTAAGCGTTTGCATATTGATTCCTTGACTTAAATCTTGCGTTTTGATCCTTGCAATTTCCCTTCCGCTTAGGTCCCGTATCACCCAAGTACCATTAATTTTAGGTGCATTTCGCAAATACAATACCCCGGAGGCAGGATTTGGAAAGAACTCAAAATTACCAACTTCCAAGTTTGTATTGGAATTTGTATGCGAAACATCAGTAGTTGTCAATAAACTGCGATTAAAATAAGTGCCAGATGCGGTAGTGGTGGTATTGGCAGCCAAAACACCGTATGTATACGTACCCGTGCTCCAATTACACGCATCCGTAAAAAACGTATCCGTTAATTTTACGGCACAATCACCCTCGCTGCTAACTGGAATATAAGTATGATTAACCAGATCAATTCGATAAACTTCATATTCCGTTGCGTCCGCTGAAGCATTCCATGTAAGCGTAACTTCTCCTGAATTGCTAACAGCCGTCAAGTTTTTCACAGGCTTTACAGGCAACATTTCTAAGGTAGGATCCCCTAAAAGAGCAATGTGCACTCCTTTATATGAGGCATTAAAATTTCCATTGAAATATTCCGTACTATTATTTTGGGTAATACGCGCACCATAGCCAATATGTTTCCCTAAGCCCATGTGGTGTATATACCATTTAGGAATTCCTCCCCAAAAAGTTGCCAATGATCCCGATGCAAGTGCCGCTCTCAGCAAATTGTTTTTTGAATCCCAATCCCCAAAATAGCTGCCAGCCAATATGGTAAAAATATTATCAAATTTCCCTTTGTAACTGGCGAAATTATTTGTGTTCCCAATGCCGTTGCAACTGGTGTATGATCCCGCTCCGCAACCATAACTCCATAAATAATTGCCCTCATTTTGCGCGATAAAGTAATCCCGATTATCGAAAATACTATCTTGTGGCAAGAAACATGAAAAATTGTGATATCCCGTTGAGGCTA
>JAULUW010000064.1:0-6624 GCA_032111345.1 Bacteroidia bacterium | reverse complement strand
TTTTACGGAGAAAGTGGCGTTCATTTGAAAAACGGTTCCGACAAACAGATTGCCGCTGGTGAACTTATCCCCGTTTCCACTGGAAATGAAGAGAAACCAACACGATCGATCCTTCATGTCGCCTTTACGCGCAATAATGTGCCCTTTTCCATTTTCGTAAACCATTGGCCAAGCCGAAGCGGTGGCGAATCCGAAACCCGCCCTTTAAGATTTAATGCGGCTATGGCGCTAAAAAACCACCTCCTTTCCCACCCCGAAATTACCCATTGGGCCGCTATGGGCGACTTTAATGACAATCCAGAAGACAGCAGTTTGCGCTATGTTTTAGGAGCCGGAGGACCCAATGAAAGCGCCGTAAATTTGGCTTTTGAATTACGTAAAATGAAACCCGAACTTGGAACCGGATTATATCGCGGCCAATGGGATATGTTCGATCAAATTATCTTTAGCCGCTCTTTATATCATTTAGGTCCCAATGCCCCCATTCCTTCTATTGAAATCTATAAACGCGATTGGCTCTTACAAGGAGAAGGAAAATATCAAGGTTCCCCTCTAAGAACTTTCGGGGGGAAGACGTATTTGAACGGATTTTCCGACCATCTACCGGTAACGGCAGAAATGTATCTCCTGATGCCTTGAAAATAATTAAGAATTATTTTGTAGCCTTCGAAAAATATTTAAGGTTATATTTTGACATGTAAGGTCAAAATATAACCTTCTCTCAAAATATTTATCTTTCATAATACTTCGTTTAAATTAATGATTTATTTAAATGTATTAAACATGTAAAATAAACGTGCATATACAGTTCCAAAAATGTATTTTTGGGATTGATTGCAGTTTATTACACATGAAAAAAAATACGACAGCCATCTTATTGGCTCTATTTACGGGATTTTTTGGGGGGCATCGCTTTTATTTGGGACAAACGGGGCTTGGCGTTCTCTATCTGTTATTTAGTTGGACATTCATTCCATTGGGATTGAGTATTTTGGATGCTTTGGTATTCATTTTTCAATCTCCCGAAACATTCAATTCAAAATACAATTCAAACACTGTATCCAAATTAAATCAAAATGTTTCTGCCAATGCTGAAACCTCTCAAGTTCGAGCTTCCCAAAAGCGAAGAGGGGAAATTACGCCGGTATTTTTGGGCATGTTAGAGGAAATTGTAATTGAAATAGAAAACATCATTCCAAAATTGGTAGCAGACAAAGGAATTGATGCTAAACTCGATACGGTTGATTTAGAAAATCACAGTAAACAGGAGCTTATTGGATTATTTATTCAATATGATATAATCCAAATTACTAAAATCCTTTCTCGGAATGTTAATAAAAAAGGAGACCCAATTCCATTCAGTGGATTTTTACTTATGCAACGCTTTTTAAGCGACCAACCGGAATTTTATATTGAGAAATCGTATAGTGAACTTAACACATTTTTATTCGAAAATCCCGCTCTTCAAGGCTCCATAGATACAATGTGGAATATTGAAAACCCCATGTCTATCAATTACAGTATAGGCGAAGAAGGCAAAAACGCGGTCACTTCAGAACTGTGCTTGCCACCACTTTTACAGCTGTTGGAATCGGATTTGTTGATTCCCTATGCCACATTATTACATCGAATTGGCTTAGTGCTTTGCAAGCATGATATTACCGTATCTCCTAAAGAAGAAAAACTGCTTCAACAAATTTATGAATTGACGCATAATCCCGTCCCTGCTTTTGGAGAAAAATCAAAAGGGAATGTCCAAAAAACAGAGGCCCTGGAAAATAAAACCCTCGATCAAGCTTTAAAAGAATTGCATGATTTAATAGGACTTACCGAAGTAAAAGAGGAAATCCAAACCTTAGTCAATTTCGTAAAAATTCAACAACAACGGGAACTCCAAGGATTGAAAGTTAACAGTATTTCGTACCATATTGTATTTACTGGAAATCCAGGAACCGGTAAAACTACCGTAGCCCGATTGTTGGCACAAATTTACAAAGAACTGGGGTTGATTTCTAAAGGCCATCTGGTAGAAACAGACCGGTCTGGGATGATTGCCGAATATGCAGGTCAAACCGCTGTAAAAGTCAACAAGGTTGTGGACGAAGCCCTGGATGGAGTATTGTTTATTGATGAAGCGTATTCCTTGGTAGGCGAAAGCAAAGACGATTATGGAAAAGAGGCCGTGGCGACGCTCATCAAGCGCATGGAGGACGATCGCAAGCGTTTGATTGTTGTTTTGGCAGGATATTCCAAGGAAATGGAAAACTTTATTGAAACGAATCCCGGATTCAAATCGCGTATCAATCGGTACATAGATTTCAGAGATTACGGTTCGGAAGAAATGCTCGATATCTTCAAGCTTTTCCTGAAGCAGTCGCAATACAAGCTCGATGCTGCAGCCAGTGCAAAAGCACAACATATTTTTGAAACTGCCTATAGTACACGCGATAAAAGTTTTGGAAACGGACGATTCGTTCGTAATGTTTTCGAGAAAAGCCTAGAAAATCAGGCCAACCGATTGGCGAAACTCACAGATATAGACCGTAAGGTACTGATTCAAATTGAAGCAGAGGATATCAGCGTAGATTAACGGCTGTAGTTCGGTGCTTCGCGGGTGATCGCAATATCATGCGGATGAGATTCTCTCATTCCGGCATTGGTAATACGCACAAATCCTGATTCTTGAAGCACATCGATAGTAGCGGCACCGCAATAACCCATACCTGCTTTTATACCCCCTAAAAGTTGATATATCACCTCAGACAAATGGCCTTTGTAAGGAACATTGCCTACAATTCCTTCCGGAACCAATTTGGCTACTTCGTCTTCGGCATCCTGAAAATAACGGTCCTTAGAACCTTCTTTCATGGCTTCAATGGAACCCATACCGCGGTATGATTTCACTTTACGCCCATCGAAAAAGGTAGTTTCACCAGGAGATTCTTCCGTACCGGCAAACAAACCGCCGGCCATAATGGTATTAGCACCTGCGACCAAGGCTTTAACAATATCGCCGCTATAACGAATTCCACCATCCGCAATTACGGGCACACCAGTACCTTTTAAGGCTTCAACGGCTTCCATTACGGCCGTAAGCTGTGGCATTCCTATTCCGGCAATAATACGAGTGGTGCAAATAGATCCAGGTCCAACCCCAACTTTAACGGCATCGGCACCTGCATCCGCGAGGGCTTTAGCTGCTGCTCCTGTGGCAATATTTCCTGCTATAATTTGAAGATCTGGAAAAGTCTGTTTTACCTTAGCAACCATATCCAGAACGCCTTGTGAATGTCCGTGAGCGGTATCAATGGCAATTACGTCAACGCCCACAGCAACCAATGCCGCTACACGCTCTAGGGTATCGGCAGTAACGCCTACTGCCGCACCTGCTAACAATCGTCCGTGAGAATCCTTTACCGCACGGGGATAATTCTTAACCTTTTGAATATCTTTAAAAGTTATTAATCCCTGTAAAATATTATTAGAATCTACGATTGGAAGTTTTTCAATTTTATGCTTTTCCAATATCTCTTGTGCTCCAGCCAAATTCGTACCATAAGCCGCAGTGATGAGATTTTCGGTGGTCATTACTACACCCACTTCTTTATTGAGATCTTTTTCAAAACGCAAATCTCGGTTGGTAATAATGCCGAGCAATTTATTATCGGTATCTACAACAGGAATACCTCCAATTTTGTGCTCACGCATTAGAGAAACGGCTTCGCCTAAGGTAGCTTGCGCCGCAAGGGTAATAGGATCTAAAATCATTCCACTTTCGGAACGTTTTACCTTCTTCACTTCTTCCGCTTGACGGGCAATAGACATGTTCTTATGAATGATGCCAATTCCCCCTTCTCTAGCCATCGCAATCGCCAATTTACTTTCGGTAACCGTATCCATTGCCGCGGCAACAATTGGGGTATTCAAGTATAAATTTTTGGTAAATTTTGTACGCGTATCTACATCGCGTGGCAATACTTGAGAATAACGAGGAACGACCAAAACGTCGTCGAATGTAAGGCCTTCTAATAAAATTTTATGGGAATATGACATGGCAAATAACAAGTATAATAGGTGTGGTTATTTGCAGTGCAAAATTAGCTCTTTTTCTTGAATAATGCGTAAATTTGGGCAAGAAAATTTATGGCAAATTTCACAACTACCTATTTAGGCGAATTGCGCTGTTCGAATATCCACGAACAAAGTGGTACCGAAATCTTTACCGATGCACCGATCGATAATCAAGGAAAAGGCTCTGCCTTCTCTCCTACTGATTTGTGCGCATTGAGTTTAACCACATGCATCATCACCACTATGGGAATCTATGCCAATCTCAAAGAATTCGAAATTCCAAGTGTACACGCACGTACTCAAAAGATCATGGGGACGAATCCCAGACGCATTGTGAAAATCATTTCAGAAATCCACATTCAACTTTCGGGGGAAGCCACAGAACGGCAGCGGGAAGGACTACGTCGTATTGCCCATACCTGTCCGGTTGCCAATAGCCTACATCCCGAAATCGAACAGGAAGTGCATATCCACTTTACCTAAAAGTAAAATTAAAATCGCTTATTTTTTGGGAATAATCGAACCGTATCGCGGATGAATTTCCGTGCTGATTTCGGGGTGCTTGAAGTTTGCAATTCCCTTATCAATCATGGAATTCAATAAAGAAACATTCCTAGCTGCATCTTCGGTATCGCAATTGCAAACCATCCATTCAAAATGCATCGCATCTGAAGGTATGAGGTGTGCATTCAGCCATTCTTGAGTTATCGAATCTTGAGGAATTTTTAGATATGCATCAAAATGCAAATCTAAAAAACGTGTTGATGCGTTTACAAATCCACTCCGATCTAAGAAATATCCATTGTGTAAAGCAAGTGGCGATTTATCTGTTGTGATATCGGAAGGTGCAGGATAGGCACTAATGTGCACTGGATGTATATTCTTGTCTTCCCCAAATGCCGGCATTGTTGTTCTAACGGGTACGTGCTGGGCCATCTCAGCAGGCTCTATTTTGAAGATTACCAAAACAGGTTTTAAGGGTTTAGAATCTACAGGTGTTTCTACCGCTACCGGAAGCATTTCTAAATCCTCCTTTGAAAGATCGGATTCTTCGGACCGGTTCACTTCAATCCCAAGGGGGATTTCTTGCATTTTGTTATCCTGCGTTCGACGTGCGCCACAGCTTGACAAAAGGCTCAGAATTCCCCCGAAAAAAAAGACAAATCGGATCATTCTTTAATGAACTTTATCGTTTGCATTCCAGATTGTGATTCTAATTTCAAGAAATAAACACCCGGATTTAATGGCGCAATATGGATTTTCTGAGTCTCGTCTAATTTCCCTTTTAAGATTGAAGCCCCATTGGTTTGGCGCACTTCATAGCTTTCGGCTTTTGTAGTGGAGATAATTTGAAGGCTTTCATTGGCCGGATTTGGACTGATGGCAAATTGGCGACTTAGGGCATCCGTTGACAAGGTAGACTCCCGATTTATCGTAACCGTTAAATCGTAATCGCCGGTAAGTCCTGCAAAAGCTGGAACTACACGGATCAGCACATAATCCTTATCTTTACCGTTCACCTTCAAGGCAGTTGGCAATTGGTTGATATACGTTGGGGACCAAAACACGCCATCGTCGGAAAGAGAGAAGCGAGAATCTAGGGTATACGTTTTCGAAGAATAGGTTTTATTCAAATCGCTGATTTTTATATCCAGGGTGTAGATATAATCTTTTTCAAAATCCACACGGAAAAAATCCACATCGCTTTCCTGATGCACGTTAGTGATATTCGAACTCCAGCTCGCTGCATTATTGAAATAATTCAAATTGAGGTCATAGGCAGATACAACGTCGTTATTGGGTTCGTATGCATCTGGCTTCATGGGCGCTTCTTCGACAATCACTTTAATCGGATTTACCTTATAGTATGATCCAACCAAGGTCCAGTTGCTTGCACCGTTTGCTTGGTATTGCAAAGCCATTAAATACGTACCTGGTTCCAAATCAATGGCTGGGCTGGTAACAGTGATTTCGCTGTTATACACCGAACTTGGTGGTAAACCGTTATTGTCTACTGTAGTCCCTAACAATTGCCCAAAAGAACCGTCCATGTAATACAAACCCAATGCATAGGTACCTCTAAAAGTGGAGGAACCGGTGTTGGCAACGTTATAACTCACATTTACGGTCTGTCCTTTTTTAATAGGTCCGTTGGTAATTCTAAGATCTGCATACAATTCAATATCACTGTAGTAAATCACTTTTAAGGAAGCATAATTGGTATATCCGCCGTAATCATTGGCAATTTTCCAGTCACCCCCATTGTTTTTATAACATAAATACAAATGGTAATCACCAGGAAGCATGGATAACAAGCCGGTAGTTTCGAAACTCAGTGAATTTAAGGCATAATTGTTTTCAAGAGTCACATTAGACATCTCGCCAACAAACTCTACAAAGTTGAAAGAATCGTCGAATACCGCTATAGCAAGACTCCCGGAGAAGTTTTTGCCACTTACATTCGCGGCTTTGGTGTTGACCGAAAAGGCTTGTCCGTAAGAAATTTGTGATGCGCTGCTGCTTAAAGTTGCATACATAGAAATAGAAGCATCC
>JAULUW010000063.1:0-7781 GCA_032111345.1 Bacteroidia bacterium | reverse complement strand
AACTTCCGTTAAAGTTTGATATAGACCAAGGCATGGGTTTTTGTGAGCCGGGCCGTGCAATTTTGAAATTGTTAATATTGAAACTGAATAGCGAATTGTAATCTTCGGCCGCTTTGCGAATCGATTCACGAACGGTTTCAGAAGCCAATGCAGATAGGTAGTTTTCTAAATTAATATCTGGGTTCAATGGATTGAATTTAGGTCTAATAAAACTTTCAGACCAACCTAAATACATGGGCACACTTACCCCAGCCTCAGCCGGAAAAAATTTGCCTAATTCTAAATTTGTAGCAATATCGTAATTGTAATTATTGGTTAAACTGCGGTCGTTGAGTTTTTTGTCAACATCCCCAAACCCAATAGTTCGAATGGATCCAGCCAAATTCAATTGACCGAAGTCAGCCAGTTGTGCTTGAACGTTGGCCAATGCGGCCCAACCGCCTGAGTTGGCAATGTCTTTTACCCGAAGTTCATTGGTCCAAACTTCAAAACATTTTGGGGTAGCACTGTTGTTTTTAACCCCAATCATCATTACCCGAACATTACTCAAATCGGGTAAACCCATCACCGTAATTTTACCTTTTTCAATGGGTTTGATATAAGGTGCGGTCATCGGCCAATTGTTGTTTTGACGGTCAATTTTCAGATCGTACAATTTCTGGAATTCTAAATCTACAAGGTTTTCATTGGGCCAAATTAAATTATCGGCTCCCGCATTATTCGAACTGATGAACCCTCTTGTCATTTTTAGGGGCAGTTCATATTCGTAATAGTTGTTGGTTAAATCGGTACCAAAGCGCATGATTACCGATACTTCGCCATCTTCTACGGTATTAGGCTCTGCTTCTTCTGCATGCACAAACAATTGCATTCTGGAATAGTTGCGGATATCGTATTCAACTGTTTTGAATGCCCCACGGGCATCTCCAGGCATTAAATTGCACGTAACGAGCGATAAAGCTTGTTCGTTCTCTAAAACGGTTCCTAAAGTAGCCATGTTTTGAACGCGCTCGATTCCAGGAGGGGTTACATAGGCTATAGGACTTCGTTTGCTGTTTTCTTCTAAGTTAACGGTACTTACCACGAATTTAGTACCATCGTTAGGGTCCGCAGGAACAATTACACCCGGATTTTTCAAAGAATTGGTATATCGGCGCCAATCGGCACGAACCATATTGATATATCCAAAACGCAATACCGCGGGGTCGTTGAATTGGGTTAAAACCATACGCATGAATCGAATGCTCTTAAAGTCAGAAATGTTCCCGTATGCTTTTTCAAATTCCCGAATTGGAATTTTTAATTGGTACCATTTGATTTCTTTTTGAGAACCATTGCGAAGGGTAATATTATTGCTCGCGATATCTGCAACGTAATTTCTGCCAATTTGAAGATCTGCAGCCGATACTTTAATTCGATATTGGTAATAATCTTCACTTTGATTCATCGTGAAATCGCGGTTGATATCCTCATAATCCGGTTGGGTAGAGGAGGATTTGGGCATTTGATCGTATTGACCCGTGAAGGTTGCAGTGGAGTTATTCCCCTGCATGCCTTGATATTTGCCATATCGCTGCACAATGTCCGCATCGCTTTGGGTATATTCTTCTTCCAAATAATGAACGAAATTATCATTGGAAGGATCCGCAACTGCTTTCTGATATACCGGCGCATTGCTGCCAAAAATAGTCTCTAGTTGCTTGATATATTGCGTATCAAAAAAGGACCGTTCATCCTCATCATTTAGACCATCTAATCCCAAATCTTGGCGATTTCTTGAATTTGCATCGTTATCGAAAGCAAAATTGATTTGAGGACTGGTAGCGATATATCCAAATTGACTGGTATCGACATCTAGGATATTTGCGGCGGAAGTAGGAAGGCCATTTTCGAAGGATTTACGGCGATCGGGTAAAATATCTTCACTCACATTTCCCAAATGTAAGAGCAATTCCCCTTGCAAGTTGGGATTGTCTATCAAGGGATCCATCAACCAAATTTCTACGTAATCGATATTAGCAGCTTCAAAATCGTTTTGGTCTACACGGCGCATAATACCTGCCCAGCTTTTACGGGGATTGAGCAAACGGCCGTTTGCATCGATTTCTGCATCGTTATAATTGTAATTATACATTCCCCTTTCATATGGGTCGAAAGCCAAATCTAAGGTAGGTAAAATAGTCGGTGTACCTTGAGGGAAATTGCGTTCTGGAAATACCTCGCGTTGATCGATTTGCCGCATATATGGATTGGACAAAATTTCATCCACCCGATTTTGAATATTGGGAGGCATATCGGCATCTCGGTAAAACAATTGATCGATGGTGTAATAACTGAGTTTAGCGTGTTTATCTAACCAATGGAATTTATTGCTTAAAGAGGCATCCGGGAATAATTCGGGTTGCTTTTGAGGGATACTCGCTACGGTCCAGTTGCTTACTACTTTGAAATCATTTTGCAATTCTGCGGCTTCGAAATCTTCCAAGTTAGATACCCCACGTTGATCTCCTTGAGATCGGTGATTACCGGGAATAATTTGCGCAAATTCCGCATAAGCCGTGATGTTAGAAACTTCTTTGGTTTCCAAAAATGGCAATTTATCAATAAGCTTGGTTAAAAAACGCGATTTGGAACTATAGGCAATATCTGCACCAAAAATCGTATTCAATAAAGGCTCTTCATTGAAATTGGTTTTCGATGTTAGTGGACGTTCGTACATGTGAAGAAGCGTTCCCCCTATCTGTAAATTTTTGGAATATTTGTGTTCAACACGACCACCAATTAGGGTTTTTTGTTGGATATTGAACATGCTTTGTCCGTCGGCAGAGGCTCTTATTTCGGCACCCCCTTGCAACAATCCTTGATTGATAATCCGCACACGACCCATGGCATAATCCACTTCATAATCCATACCCTCTTGCAAGGGTCTTCCATTGGCCGTTACCCTAACCGACCCTCTTTGAAGATTGGTCGTTCCCAAGAACATTTCTGCTCCATTTGAACTTTTGAAGCTACCTTGAAGGAAAAATTTATTGTGTTTTACGTCTTGTTTCGCTAGAAATTTCGTGGAATCGTATAAGGCATCGTAACAATAAAAATCGGCCAGGTCGGAACGATTCTCAAATTTATCCCTAAGGAAATCGCCAAAGGGTTCCACCACCGGAAAAATAACCCTTGCGGTTTTCTTCTCAATGGTGATGCCTTCAATGGCATCGAATATTCCATCGGGTTTGGCTTCTTGCTGCCGGTTTAATTTATCCAATCCCAATACCCTAATTAAAGGAATTCCATTGGCTAATTGGGGCAAGTTGGCTGTACCTACGGGCATGTAGTTGTAATCAGCGCCTGAGGTGTCATCGGCGTAAATTACGTTGAATTTAAAATCTTCAAGACTTAATGAATACGTATTCAAGCTATATACGTTTTTCATCATCAAATCCCAAATTGGCAATTGGGTACGGATGGTATTGCCTTTCAACATCTTTAAGAAAAGCAAACGTTGATCTCCAGGAGGAATATCTCTTGAAAATTCTCCTACCTGATAGGTGGTTCCGTTATAGGTATACTCAAAAGCAACGGCCAATATCTCATCGTTATTCAGCGGTTGATTTAATGAAATATAACCCAATTGGGAATTTAAGGTAAACTCGGTACTTTTCAGTTGACGCGCATAATTCAGTAGGTCAAAATCTACGGTTTGTTCAAAATTGGGAAATACTTTATAGGTTTCATCAATCGCGGTACCCAAACGACGCATTTGCTCGTTGTTTTCAATACCTGGGAATAAACCATTTGCAAAATTATCAGAAGCGGGATTCGGATTCCCCCCTAAATTGTTGCGATAGGGTTTGGATTCCCCCAAATCCATAAAACACAGGATATCCCGAGGGGTTTCAACGTTTGCATTGCGATTGGTTATCCAAACCTCAACGCGGTTTATAATTACACCACTGGCTACAATGGGCAAATTTTCGAGTGATTTATCGTAGTTGTCTTTGAAAAATTGTGAAAGAAAAAAGTGACGGTTTTGATCGTAATTATCAGCCGTCATTTTAAACTCGTTCATTTGGGCTCCCCCTTTGAGTACTGTTTCAGTACTTTGTCCTCTGTTTTGGGAGAAAACGGTCTTAATCGTAGTTTTGCCGAACTGCATGCTATTGGCAAAACCGAAAAGGTTATTGGCGGGCTTGATCAATTGGGTAGGCAAATTCAAATTCACGTTACCCACCTGAACGTCTTTTAGAATGCCATCGGGTTTCCCTTTCCAACCTAAATTAGTCTGATTATCAAAGTCAAATTGAGCCTCTGTATCGTAATTGATACCCAGTTTTACAAATTCCCCAATATTTCCGTTTGCCGCAATTTGTAGTTGTTGGTCAAAAACGGGAACGAAGTACTTTTGTTGTCTTTTGCTGTAGTTCGGATTTCGGTATTCGTTGATTGTTCCACCCAATTTTACCATAGCGGAACCCGTTAATTGAAAATCGACTCCTCCGGCACCGAAAATTTTAGAAACAGCAGGATTTCCCAATTCGGCCTTTATATATTCTGTAATTCCGCCTTTTGTAATGGCTTGGGAATAGTCGGTGTTTTGAGATTTTGTGCGGTTATAGGCAGCGTTGTTTTCGGCGTTTTTTTGCTGAAAAAATTCTGTCACTGAAAGGGATTCTCCAGTAGGATAGCTCAGCGAACCTACTTGTTTGAAGGATTCATAACGGTTGGTTTTTGGATTGTATTTCCAGCTGAGATTAAGCGGATCGTCTAAGTCAATATTGCTGGAGTTTTGTTTGTTCGGATCGTTGGTTCCTGAACTTTTAACCTTATAGGTTGTTTTCGTAGAATCTGTTTGCGCCTGTAGTTGCTGCGTATGCAACAACCCTAATACCAGAGTAATGCAAAACTGCATCCAAAGACTTTCTCTAAGCGATTTCAAAATAGACCCGTTATTTTTTCTGTAAACCTGCAATTTACAATATTTTTAAGGAGTTTTTAATCAATTCTTCAACCGTGGCCATAGCCCCCAGTTCCTTGCTTATTTTTATCAAGGCTTTTTCAGCGGCAGCTTTCGGATAACCCAGAACACTCAAGGCGGTTAAGGCTTCACTCATATGGTCGTTAACGCCCCCAATACCAGGCAATACACCCGCAAACTTTTTACCGGTTAATTTATCTCTTAATTCCAAAACGATCCGTTGTGCTGTTTTTTCACCTATTCCTTTGATGCTTTTTAACAGTCCAACGTTGCCATTTAAAATACCTTGTGTAAGAGTTTCAGGATCCAAACTAGACAGCATAATTAGGGCCGTGTTATTCCCTACGCCACTAATAGAGGTGAGCAATCGAAACATCAGCCTTTCTTCGGGATCCGAGAATCCATATAATTGAATGGCAACCGGGTTTTGGTTTTCTACTTTAAATACTTGTTCTACAAACAGACGCACCCGAGGGTTTCCTTTTACCGATTCAAATGTATTTAAACTTATATGTGTAAGATAGCCAATGCCTTGGCATTCAATTACGGCATGTGTTGGAGTAAGGGATTCGAGATTGCCTTCTATGAATTCGTACATGTCTGAATTTAGGTATAACGCTTAACCCGTATGAAATAGTTTATGAGACCTAAAAAAGTCATGAGTCCTAAAGGAACTAGCATAGAAAACCATTGCCAATATACCCGTTCTTTTTTGCTTTTTTCGGGATCTAACAATCGTACACTGCGTTCTTTGGATCTAATCTCTATGAGTCCATTATCGTCTATTAAGTAGTCCACGCAATTCAGCAAGAATTTTTTATTGGCGAATGTAAATTGGGATATTTTATCATAACCAGTAGGATAGGACCCGCCTCGCGTGTCTACAGGATTGCGAACGATGTCTGCATCCGCCACCACTATCATTTTACTTTTACCATCTTCGATATACGGCAGATTGCCATATTTCTTCATGTATTTATACCTGGATTTGAAAGTGCCCTCGATCAAAACGGCCGCCATTTTTTCTCCCGAATTAAAGGACTTTCGAGCTTCGGGATCGCGCATTTGCATATACACAGATTCCAAATCAATGGGGGCCGGTGCATTGATGATCTTAGAATATGGGGATGAAACCAATAAGGGGATTACCGATAATTCAGGTCGTATTTTGGGTTCTATATGCGCTGGAAATTGTGCCCAAACAGCTCCAATATTTTTACTAATAGGGTGGTTTTGTGCACTACTTTGCAATAGCGGGAAGTAGGGAAAATCAACCAATTCCATTCTGCCAGAAGCCGGAATAGGAATCCGGTTACAATTCAAATCGGCCAATAGCGTATTTTTAAGGACCAATCCGTAATGAAACAATGTAGATTCGATATTTTCCAGGTTCCTATTCAGAGCCAATACTTGTTTGTAATTTCGGAAACTATCAATCTCCATGTGAACCGGATCTACCAACCACATAATCCGACCTCCTTTAAGAAGGAACTGATCTATAAGATACAATTCTTGATAACTGTAATCTTGTATGGGTTTTATGATTAAAAGTAAATCGTTCAAATTGAGCCGTCTGTGTATACCATTTACAAATATTTGATCGGCATTTTCGGGATTCTTTGCAATTTCATCTGCCCAAGGACGGGCGGATTCGGGATCGCTAAAATTCAAGTTTAAGGATGAAATTTGGTAATATTTCATCAATTCCTTGGCAAAGCTGTTTACTTCAGGGCCTATCATTTCACCGCTGCCATCGGCAACAACGATTTTTTTGGATTTCTCGGCTGCTACTTGTCTCAATCCATTAGCAATTTCATATTCGATATTGTCAATGGCTTTATTGATATTTTCATCGGGCGTTTTTGCTACATCGTATTCAAAGAAGTTTACACTCCCTCTTTTTTCACCGTAAAACAATTCTGCTCCCGGAAGTAAATACTTGATTCGGGTTTCATCCGCATTTTCTTTATCGATATCCCGAACGGGTTCTATACCGCGTTGTACAAAATCTTGCAATACCTCTTCCATTTCATTTTCCGAAAGGGCATGCAAAGGATCCACAATTTCTAACTCTATGTTCTGTCCGCTGGCTTCACGAAATTCGAGTATCAAATCTCGTATCTCCAATTTCAAACGTTTGAATCGGGAAGACATTTCCCCATCCAAATATAATTTAATATAAACGGGTTCTTTGAGCTTTTTGGCGATGTTTTTACTGGTTTCGCTCAAGGTGTAACGGCGCTCTTCGGTGAGGTCAAAGCGCTGATAATACATATTTCCCAATACATTGATAATTCCTACAATAAGCAAAAGCGCGCCTAAATTTAGGTAGGATTGTAGCTTGCGATTTGTACGTTTTTTTACCATTTTCTGCTTTCAAATACCAATTGGGTAGCTCCTAAAAATACGGCAGTAAAGCCTGTGAAATATACCATATCTCGGGTATCGACCACGCCGCGACTGATAGAATCGTAGTGGAATTCCAATCCGAACCAAGATAAACTTCGGCCTATGGAATCGAGCCAGGCCACATCGCCGAGCATCGATAACACATCATAAAAGAAAAAGGAAATAAGCATGGCACTTAACAAGGCAACGATCTGATTGTCCGTTATAGAGCTGCTAAATAATCCAATAGCCGTATAACAGGCTGCCAACATAAGGAGTCCTAAATAACTTCCCAACATCGATCCCCAATCTACATTCCCCACGGGTGCGGCCAAATTGTTGATGGTAAAGGCATATACAGTCGTAAGGATGAGGGCAACGGCGATCAAAGTTAAAGACGCAAAGAATTTCGCCATGATGA
>JAULUW010000062.1:0-14087 GCA_032111345.1 Bacteroidia bacterium | reverse complement strand
AGCGATTTGTATCCGGGCTATTTCAATTCGCCGCAGCAAATTTTGTCGGGCTATTTATATCACATGCCACAATGCGCATTACCGGAGGCCTATTAGCGGGTTTGGCATATCCGCCTGGATTTTCGGACCATGTACGTCCAACGACGGACCGGGTTCGAGAAAGTTTGATGAACAGTTTGAATCATCAATACGAATTAGGGGGCATGGCAGTGTTGGATTTGTTTAGCGGTTCGGGGATTATGGCGGGTGAGTTTTTAAGTTATGGGGCTTCGAGGGTAGTTTCGGTAGATCGCGATTTTCGCAATTATTCGTATCAGAAAAAATTGCAAAAATCGCAAGAGGGTCTTCGCAATTGGGAAATTCACAAACGGGATGTTTTTGTTTTTCTCGGGGGAAATTCGGAACGTTTTGATTTGATTTTTGCGGATCCGCCTTATGATTTGCAGAATTTGCACGTATTTCCAGAGCGGGTTTTGCCTCATTTAAAGCCGGGAGGAATTTTGGTATTTGAGCATCAGCCGCAATTGATTTTACAAATTTCGGCAGATGTAAAAAAGGAATACGGTAGCACCACAATGAGTATCTTCGTGGCTAAATAAAAGATAATATGGGTACACGAATCGCGGTTTTTGCAGGCACTTTTGATCCCGTAACGATGGGACATGTAGATGTAATTCGGCGGGCGGCGCCTTTATTTGATGAATTGATTATTGCTATAGGGGTGAATACGGCGAAGAAGACCTTATTTCCTTTGGAGCTGCGTAGTGCGTGGTTGCGGGAAACTTTTAAAGATTTGGCGAATGTGCGCATTGCTCATTATGAAGGGCTAACGGTTTCGTTTTGTAAAAGCGTTTCGGCTGCATATTTATTAAGGGGACTTCGCAATGGCACAGATTTCGATTATGAGGCACATATTGCGCAACTGAACAAGAGTTTAGACGGAGAAATCGAAACCGTCTTTATGTTGACATCACCGGAGTACAGTTTTATTAGCAGCACCTTGGTGCGAGATTTAATTTTGCATCGTGGTGATTTTCAAAAGTATGTACCCGCTGCGGTTGAAGTGAATAGGTAGCAGTTCAATCATCTGTGCTTTCGGCAACATGCGCCAATCCCAATTTCACGATATCGTGAATGCTCGCATACGATTTAAAATCATCCGAATCGTACCAGCTTAAATCGGCAAACTTTACCTCGGTAATGCCTTCCTCTTCTTGGGGCTTGAGCACTACATCTGCCTGACAATTCATTTTATACCAGTGGGTTTCTTTGAGTAAAACCACTTCTTCCTCTATATAAGCGTGATAGGTTTCACCAATTTTATCGGAAATATTGATGCGATTGATGCCCGTTTCTTCCATTACTTCCCGCAATGCGGCGGCTCGCTGGTCTTCGTACTTTTCGATTTTACCCTTGGGTAAATCCCAAATCCCGTTGCGATAAATGCTTAATAATTGTCCTTCCTTGTTGAAAACCAATCCTCCGGCTGCCTGAATCACCGTATAGTTATCGGTAAATTGTTGGAAAATTTCCTTTGGTTCGGGACACATCAAGCCGAAAGTCATGGCTTTGCCGAATGAATCGTTTTTCATCAGAATATTGAAACTCTTCTGCAGTTCATCGTCGCCAATATAATATAAATTGGGTATGCCTTTTAATGTTTGGGGAGAATCGGTAATGATGATTGACCCTTCATTAAAGTAGATTTTGTAAGTTTGCGGCTCCATGTCACACGAAAGTGCAAAATTAGCAAAATTTCTTTTGGAAATAAAGGCGGTGAAATTATCACCCAAGAAACCATTTACTTGGACATCAGGCATTAAATCACCCATTTACTGCGACAACCGGATGGTTTTATCGTATCCTGAAGTGCGTCGATTCGTGGCCAAGGCCCTGTCTCAAAGGATAGCAGAGGCTTTTCCAGAAGCGAATCGCATTGCAGGCATTGCCACGGCAGGTATCGCTCACGGCGTTTTGGCGGCAGAAGAATTGAATATGTCGTATTGTTATGTTCGACCTGAGCCCAAAAAACACGGACTAAAGAACCAAGTTGAAGGTTTTATGGAAGCAGGAGATCGCGTGGTTTTGGTGGAAGATCTTATTTCTACAGGCAAAAGTTCTTTGCAAGCGGTAAACGGGGTACGAAACGAAGGTGCGGAAGTCGTTGGTTTGGTGGCGCTGTTTACCTATGGTTTTGAGTCGGCAAAGCTTCGATTTGAGGAGCAGGGTATTCCGGTCTTCACACTTTCAAATTTCGATACTTTGTGTGAAGTTGCCGCTGTTGAAGGTTATATTTCCCCCGAAGAATTGGAGGACGTAAAACGCTTTGCTATGGATCCCGAATCTTGGGGAGCTGGCAAATAAAATCTTTTTGAGAAGCATTAAAACGCATACAAGCCCTTTTTTCGGGTTTTCAAGCAATAATATCTATCAACTTAGGGGATAATTGAACGCATAATTGTGTAATTTTCACCATGAAATCAAAAGAAGAAACCGCATTAGAAACGTTAGTGGAAGTTTTTGCGAGAAAGGCCGATCCAGATAAAGCGATTGGAATGTCGAAATATATGCGGAATTTGTTTCCATTTGTAGGGATAAATTCTCCCGATAGGAAGGAAATAAGCGCCCATTTACGAACAATTTACAAACCGCAAAGTGCGGCAGAATTGAAACAATGGGTTGATTTATTGTGGGAAATGCCCGAACGAGAGTATCAATATGTGGGTATGGACTACCTGCAAAGGGATGTGAAGTTGTTGGGGCCCGAAGATATTCTTTGGTTTGAAAAGTGCATCACGCAAAAGAGTTGGTGGGATACCGTGGATTTAGTGAGTGGGAATTATTTGGGAAAATTCCTAAAAATGCATCCACAAATATTTGCAGAAACCGTAACACGCTTTTCCCAAAATGAAAATATGTGGATCAATCGAGCTGCGATTATTTCGCAGTTAACCTATAAGCAATCAACGGATACGGCTCTCTTAGAAAAGGCAATTTTACCCCATATTAGGTCAAAAGAGTTCTTTTTGCAAAAGGCCATTGGTTGGGCTTTGCGCCAATATGCGCGCACGGATGCCCAATGGGTAATGCAGTTTGTGGCGCAACATGAATTGATGCCATTATCGCGCCGAGAAGCACTCAAACATCTTCAGGCCAAGAACCTGTAAGGGGCGATGCGGTCGAAGATCCCCGTCGATTAAGCCGCATTATTCGTGTTTTGGGCAAAGACATGCGCCTGATTAGCACGAACTTTTTCTTATATTTGATGCAGACTTATGAAAACAAAATTGACTTTAGCGGCTGTTTTGGTTTTAGGAATGGCAAGTTGCGATATTCTGAAACAGAACGCCACCCAAATGGCAACTGAAACTTTAAAGCAAGCCACAAATGGCACGGTAGAAGTGAAGAAACCAGCGTTAACCTCAGACGAAGCCGCAAGTGGCTTAAAGGATGCTTTAGTTAAAGGGATCTTGAACGGTACCGGTCGTTTAGGGCAAGTAGGTGCATTTGCTCAGAACCCGAGTTTGAAAATCCCACTTCCCCCAGAAGTTCAAAAAATCGAGCAAAAGATTCGCGATAATCGCATGTTGAATGCCTTGATTGCTCCTGAGTTGGATAAAGTGGTGGCGGCTATGAATGCAGGAGCAGAAAACAGCATGAAACAAGCGGTACCCATTTTTCAAAAGTCGGTAACGGAGATGTCGTTTAAAGACGCTATGGGGATTTTAACAGGCGGCCAGGGTGCGGCAACGCAGTACTTGCAAAACACTACCGAAACATCCTTGCAAGCTGCTTTTAAGCCGGAAGTTCAAAAGGCCTTAGATGGAGTGTCTTTATCTAAAATTTGGGAACCCACCGTTGCGAAAATCAATAAAAACAAAATGCTTTTAGGTTTAGATAAGGATATTCAAACGGATTTGAACCAATATGTAACCGAAAAAGCAACGGGAGCCTTGTTTGGTGAAATTCGCCAAGAAGAAGATAAGATTCGCAAGGACCCTGCTGTGAGAACCACCGAGATGTTGAAAAAGGCTTTTGATTACGCCGATAACTACTTGAAATAATCCTTGCTGTGTGTTTCAAATCCGTCGTTCTTGTGGTTCTTGGCTTCCTAACACAGGCGGCACAAGGGCAAGCAACAGAGGCTTTGAAGCGGAGAATTGATTGGAATATTGAAAGTACGGATTTTCGCCGTGTTTTACAAAGTTTTGAAGGGCTAACGGGTGTTTTCTTTCAATATGATGCGGCCTTAACACCTAAAAATGCTACGTTTCGTGTGAAACAAAAACAACGAATTGCTTCAGAGGCTTTGCGGGAGTTTTTGAATCGATACGGTTTGGATTATGTTTTGATTATGGACCAGTCCTTGGTATTAAAACCTTGGAAGCCCATTGATCGATCGCTGCGACTTTCCGGGAGTATTACGAATGGTGTTACGGGCGAACGCATTGTTGGGGCATCAATTTATGTAGAACGTGAGCGCCGTTTGGTTTACAGCAATTCACAGGGCATATTCCAATTAAGCAGCCTAGACTCTTCCCTAATTGTGGGAATCTATTATCCCGGTTATCGCTATTTTTTGGATACGGTTTTTGGTTTGGGAAAGTCGCATTTTATCAACTATGTATTAGAGCCTGAAATAGATAAAATGGAAGTGGCCGAAGTCCGTGTTAAGCGGCAAAAGTATCTTCCCATTGGCGAAGGTGGCTGGTCCGATCGGGTTTCAATAAGTGGATCACAAATAGCACGTTTTCCTCAATTTTTTGGGGAATTGGACGTATTGCGGGCATTTTCTGCCACTCCGGGAGTGGTTTCGGGCAGTGAAGGGGTTTTTGGGATGTATGTTCGCGGAGGTGCGGCCGACCAAAACCTGGTTTTATTAGATGACGTGCCTATATATAATGCCTACCACATGTATGGATTGTTCGGCATTTTTAATGGCGACATTATTAAAAACGCACAGTTTTATAGAGGAACCTTTCCTGCTAATCACGGTGGTCGGTTGAGCAGTGTAATTCAAGTGGATACGAAAGAGGGTGACCCCAAGCAGTTTCAAGGAAGTTTAAATGCCGGTTTGTTATCGAGCCGTTTGTTTTTAACGGGACCTTTATTTTCGGAAAAGACATCGTTTATGTTTGCGGCAAGGCGCAGTGTATTCGATTTTTTAGTTGCCCCCATTGTAGAAAGCACGAATTTGAGCAGTGGAGATGTAATTAACCGATATAATTTTTGGGATATTAATGCTAAGATTACCCACCGCTTTTCTGATCGAAGTAGGTTGACTTTGATGGCGTATTCAGGTCAGGATTATGCGGGTTTGATTGATCAACAAATTTATAGAGAGGGTAATAAGCGAATTATAGAACGCGCCGAGGATGTGTCGCTTTGGGGCAATGATGTGGCCTCTTTGAAATGGGATTGGTCTAGTGGAACAGGAACCACGCTAATATTAAAATCCTATTACACTTCTTATAAATTTGAACACGATCGTAAATATCGCAACGACGTATATTTGGATGGTCGTTTGGATCAACAGGAAATGTCGAATTATGAAGTATCAAATGGCATTTACGACGTTGAAACGGCTTTTGAATGGGGAGAACAATGGAGTCCGCGCTTGAAGTCTGTTGTAGGAATGGGGTATACGTATCACAGTTTTCGCCCGAACCGACGCGAATTGGTTTCGAGTAATGACAGTCTGGAAACAGAATTTGTTTTTAGCGATGAACGCATCAATACGCCTGAAATCAATGGTTTTGCGAAAATGGAATTTTCAGGTGGTGTTTGGGGGCGTTACGATTTAGGTATCCGTACTGTTTATTACAGTTTGGGATTGGGACAATATTATGTATTGCCCGAACCGCGATTTAATGCCCGTTGGCAATTGGGTAATCGGGCGTGGTTGAAGGCGAGTGTATCTCAAAACCGACAGTTTTTCCATCAATTGAATAATTTGAGTATGGGATTACCCTCGGATTTATGGGTTCCTTCAACGGCTAAATTCGAACCGGCCCAATCGCGGCAGCGTTCTTTGGGTTTAACGTATTCGATCAATCGCATTTGGCAATGGCAGGTAGAGGGTTTTCAAAGGGATTTTCGGGATATATTAGAGTATTCGGAATCGGCGGTTTATATCACATCAAACCGAAACTGGGAAAGTTCCGTTACATCGGGAACGGGTGAAGTTAGCGGCATAGAAATGCAATTTCAAGGGAGTGGTGCGGGATGGTCTGGCTTGTTTTCCTATACATGGATGCGCAATACACGCCAATTTCAGGATTTAAATGATGGGGATATATTTCCATCTCGATACGACCGCCGGCACAATATTTACCTAACCTTGTTTTATAAAATGAGCCAAAGATGGTCGTTTAGCGGCAGTTGGATGTACAATTCAGGGTTTGCGTACTCCCGGCCTTTGGGCATCGTGCCATCCCCGACAGCGAGTGATCCAGCGCAAGACGTGTATATCTATGGGGCCCGTAATAATCTGCGAGCACGTGACAATCATCGCTTGGATTTTTCGTTCACTTACGAAGGCAAATCTACCCAAAAACGAAAAAGTCGTTGGGTATTTGGGGTTTATAATGCGTACAATCGTTTGAATCCGTTTTACCTTAATTTAGGACTCGGAGAGGGTGGAAAACGCAGTTTGTATCAGGTAAGTTTATTGCCTATTTTGCCTTTTGTAAATTATCAAATTGACTTTTGATGGGGCGCTGGCTGGTTTATATCATGTTTTTTCTCGGGGGAATTTTGAGCTCCTGTGTTAAGGAGATTCCGGTTGACGATGCGGGATTGCGACCAGAGGCATATTTTTTGAATTCGTTTTTATGTTCCGACAGTCAGGCTCGAATTCAATTGGGACTGGTGTCTGGAATAGACGAGGGTTATCGGTATGTATCGGATGCTTCCGTGGTGTTAATGGCTCGTGGAAATCGGTTTCCTTTGACATATTTACGGGATGGGTGGTATGCAAGTTCTGTGTTTAATGTGCTTGCAAATGACAGTTTAAAAATTGAAGTAACTCATGGAAATAAGGGATTTACGAGGAGTACACGGGTTCCCAACAGATTGCGAATTAAGTCGGTGCAACGGTTTCCTATCGTGGTTAGTTTCTTAGGTCGCACGGATGGATTTCGGCTGCGATTTCAAGACAGTGCCTATACGGATAATTATTATCGATTATGGGTAGAGGAGCGATATTGGTTGTATGAAAAGTTAAATGATGGAAGTATCGTAGATAGTGTATTGAAGCTGCGTAAGCTGCCTATATCGGGCACAGACATTGCGTTTATACGGAATCCCTATAACGTATATGCCAGCAGAGAATTGTTGTTCAATGATGTTACATTCAATGGTTTGAATACGACTTTTGAGTTTTATCGTACGTTGGGCTTTTCAAAGGAGGAGCGTCGGGTTTCGTATCGGGTGGTTTTAGAAAATCTGCATCCCGACCTATATCGGTATTACAACGATCGCAATGCCCATTTGTGGCAACAGGGCAGCATCACACAACAACCGACGAAGGTAAGTGGCAATATTGACGGGGTTTACGGTATTTTTGGGGTGTATCAGGTAGATGATTTTGAGGTGTTTTAAATCACCTTCAGTTCTACCTCTTCGATCCGAGCCCCTTCGATTTTGGTGATGTGGAATTCGTGGTTCTCGAAACGCAGTACTTCGTTTAATTCGGGTATCCGCTCGGCACAGTAAATTATATATCCCCCAAGAGTGGTATAATCCCCCTCTTTTAAATTAAAGTGGTATTTTTCATTTAAATAGTCTAGTTCTAAGCGCGCTGCGAATCGGAAATGGTTCTCGGAAATTTGTAATTCGAACGCATCCTCGGTGTCAAATTCGTCTTTAATTTCCCCAAAGATTTCTTCGACCAAATCTTCAACGGTAGCGATACCCGCAGTGCCGCCAAATTCGTCTACAACCACTGCCAGACTTTTGCGTTCATGGATGAAGCGGCGCAAAAGTTGTTGTGCTTCGGTGTTTTCACCTGTAATAATGACAGGGTGCAAGATTTCGTGGAGTTTTTCCGGTTGATGGAACAGGTCGCTGTGGTGAACGAAGCCGATGATATTGTCGATGCTATCCTTATAAATAAGGATGCGAGAGAGCGAGGTTTCGATGAATGTTTTGGTAAGTACAGCAACAGAAGTATGGATATCTAGGCCTACGAGTTCCGTGCGGGGCACCATTATTTCGCGCACGTCAACTTCAGAAAATTCTAATGCGTTTCGAAAAGCTTCCGTATCAATTTCTTGGGCGTCGAGGTCTTTGGAACTTTCAATACTTGAAATAAATTCGTCTAAATCTACCTTGGAAAACACCTTGGTTTGGGCACTGTTATCGGCTTGTGTGAATATCGAAAGTAATGCCGTAGAAGCCCCTTTTGTGAATGCAATTAATGGCCAAAGTAAGATTTGAGCGATGCGAAAAGGCAACACGAAAACAAACAATAGAGAGTCGGCTTGTAAACGGAATATAGTTTTAGGTATGTATTCTGCAGTTATCAATACAATAGCGGTGCTGGTAATTGTAGTTAATATGAAATTTGCGAGGGCATTACTTACAACAAACCCGATGTAATATTGTAAAATGTCGCCCATGGCAATTCCGTAAATTACCAAGGCTAAATTTGTGGCAACTAAAACGGTAGATATAAATTCGTTGGGTTCTTTTATGTATTTTGCTACCCATTTCCCCCCAAAAACGCCTTGTTTACTTCGAAGTTCGATCCGAAGTTTATTCGCAGAGATAAAAGCAATTTCCATACCAGAGAAGAATCCTATAGTGGTTAAACAAAGAACCACGATTACCCATGAGCTTAGGGTAGGGTTGCTGGTACTCATATTTAATAGATATACCGGGAGGGGGTCAGCCATATAATTCGAAGGTACAAAATTAAAGTAATTATTTATCGATTTTTGAGTTATTCGCAAATTTCGAGGAAATCCCCGCAGTTGGCGGTAATTTTGCAGAATGAATAAACCGTTTCGTGTGGGAATTATTGGAGGGGGACAATTGGGAATGATGCTTTTGCAAGAGGCTAAACTGTATAATCCGAGTATCCATTATACCATTTTGGAGGCGCAAGAGGATTGTCCTGCTCGCCCCTATGCGGATGCGTTTATTCAAGGAAATCTCACAGATGCTGGGGCTATCGAAGCCCTTGCGGCGGTTTCGGATGTACTTACTTGGGAAATTGAACATATTAATGTAGATATTCTTCTTACGCTTGAGGCTCAAGGTAAAACGGTGATTCCCAGACCTAAGGTGCTCAAAATGATACAAGATAAAGGGGCACAAAAACAGTTTTTCACGGCGCATCAAATTCCCACTGCGCCATATCAATTGCCTGAAGAAGAGAAAGATATCGATTTAAGCCAATTTCCTGGCGAAAAAATTGTCCTTAAATCAAGAAAGGGTGGTTACGATGGCAAGGGCGTTGCGATACTCACCAAATCGAGTTTGAATGCGTATGGATCCCCATTCGAAGGTCCTATTTTGATTGAAGAATTTGCGGAAAACGTAAAAGAATTGGCCATAATTGTTGCGGTTGATACCCATGGAAATCGCGGCGCATTTCCAGCGATAGATATGTATTTCAATCCAAAAAGCAATTTGGTTGAATTCTTATACAGTCCATCTTTATTAACGGGGGAAGTCTTAGAACGGGCATCTCAAATTGCACAAGATGTGGTGGCCTCATTCGATTCTCCAGGATTGTTTGCGGTGGAAATGTTTCTAACCGAAAACAAGGAACTGTGGGTAAATGAAATTGCACCGAGGCCTCATAATAGCGGACACCACAGCATAGAAGGATTTGAAACGAGTCAGTTTGCCCAATTAAATCACATTTTATTGGGCGAAGAATTGGGTCCTATGGGATTAAAACGCAGTTCTGCGATGTTGAATTTGGTAGGTCCTGATGAATTTTCGGGAAGCTATGCAATAGAAAAACAGTCCTTTTGGGATTCTCAAGAGGAAGTTTTCGTGCACATGTATGGAAAAACGGAAACGCGACCAAATCGGAAATTGGGTCATGTTACTGTAGTAGCTGACAACATGGAAGGGCTGATGCGAAAGGCACAATGGGTGAAAGAAAATATGCGGATTATACCGTCATGATTTCTTTTTCTTTATCGGCAAGCAAATCTTCCGTTTTTTTAATGTAACCGTCGATCATTTTCTGCACGCGGTCTTCACCGACGCTCATTTCATCTTCACTTACACCATCGGATTTTAGTTTCCGAATTTTTTCATTGGCTTCTTTCCGTAAATTACGAATACCCACTTTGGAACTTTCGGATTCGGCTTTAGCTCTTTTAGCCAACTCTTTGCGCCGTTCTTCGGTTACGGGAGGTAGGCTTATGCGAATTTGCTCGCCATCATTTTGTGGGGCAAAGCCTAAATTACTATTGATGATTGCGGTTTCGATAGCGCGAATGAGGCTTTTATCCCAAGGTTGAATTAAAATGGTGCGTGCATCGGGTGTATTAACGTTAGCAGCTTGATTGATTGCAGTGGAAGCGCCATAGTAATCCACAAATACGCCTTCCAACATATCCGGAGTAGCTTTTCCGGCTCTGATGCGATTGAATTCGGCAGTGGTATGGATTAAGTTTTTCTCGAGTTGATTTTTTAGTTGATCAATGATTTCGTTAACGCTGCTCATGCTTGCAAAAATATGATTTTTGGTTGATTTATTAAATTAAGGAATTAATAGGCGCGCTCTTTACGTCCTTCATAAAAATAGACAAAACTTCGGTTGGCAACTGCGGTACCTCCGGGAGTAGGATAATCGCCCGTAAAATACCAATCGCCAAGGTCGTTTGGACACGCTTTGTGCAAATTATCAACGGTTTGAAAGAGCATATCAAATTCGAAACGCACATTAGGGGGTTTGACCATATCCGCAATTTTTTTGGAAATATCGTCATCGGTAAGACCTTCGTACAGGTCTTTGACTACGTTGCGTTGTTCAGAATGGGGTTTTTGAAGTTCGAGCAAAGCTTGTTGATACATGCGCTCGAGTATGGAGTCGTTTCCACGTTCTTGTTGTACCGCTACTGCGGCGCGGAACGCGGCAAAATCTCCAAGTTTACTCATGTCTATCCCATAACAATCAGGGTAGCGAATTTGGGGCGCAGAGCTTACCAAAATGATGCGTTTGGGTTCTAAACGATCAAGTAAACGCAAAATACTGGTTTTTAATGTAGTTCCCCGTACCACCGAATCGTCCATAACGACAAGGGTGTCTTTCCAGGATTTTACAACGCCATAGGTGATATCATACACATGAGTTACGAGATCTTCGCGATCGTTATCATTGGTAATGAAAGTGCGCATTTTTACGTCTTTTACCAAGATTTTTTCACGCCGTGGCCTCCAACTTAAAATTTCATCGACCTTTTCAGGATTTTTACTGATATCGAGGCCTTTTAGGGCTTCGGCTTGAATTTTCAATCGGATTTCGTGAATGCCATCGATTAATCCGTAAAAACTGGTAGAAGCGGTATTGGGCACATAGCTAAAAACAGTATCGGGTAGGTTGTTGGCCAATCGTTCCATTACGGGTTTAGCGAGTAAACGTCCTAATTCTTTGCGCTCGGCATAGATTGCTTGGTCGTTGCCGCGCGAAAAGTAGATGCGTTCGAAGGAGCAACTTTTGCGTTCTGTAGGCTCTATAATCGGCTCAATGGAGTAGCTGGCGTCTGCTTTGGTGATCAAAGCGCTTCCTGGGGGAATTTCGTGAACGTCTTCCGGGTAAATGTTAAATGCCATTTGAATGGCGGCGCGTTCGCTTGCTACCACCACCACCTCATCATCTACATAGTAATGAGAAGGGCGAATTCCAGCAGGATCGCGGATAATAAAGGCATCTCCATGACCCAATAAACCGATCATATTGAAGCCGCCATCGATACTTTTGAAACTCTTTTTTAATATTCTGGGGATGGATATTTCCGATTTTATTTTTTCTGTAATTTCTACGTTGCTAAATCCTTGTGACTTTAGGATGGAGAATAATCTTTGGTTTTCTTCATCGATAAAATGCCCTATTTTTTCCAACATCAAAACGTTATCGCTTTTTTCTTTAGGCTGTTGACCTAGAGCGATTAACTGTTGAAAAAGTTCCTCGGTATTGGTTATGTTGTAGTTTCCCGCAAGCATTAAATTCCGAGCCATCCAATTGTTTTGTCGCAAAAATGGATGGATGTTTTCTATGGAATTACCCCCGTAAGTGCCATAGCGAAGGTGTCCTAAGAGGAGTTCACCGGCATAGGGATAGTGTTTTTTGAGGTAATCGAGATCTTCTATGTGTTCTTCAGGGATGTCGTTTAACGCTTTAAAAACTTCCTCAAAGATATCACCGAGGGCGGTTTTCGATGCGCTGCGCTGCCGAGCAAGGTATCTATCGCCGTATTCTGGGTTCATTTTTACGACGCCAATACCAGCACCGTCTTGACCTCTGTTTAGTTGTTTGGTCATCATGAACTGCAGTTTATGCAGTCCGTACCAATAGGAACCATATTTCTCCTTAAAATAGGATAGGGGCTTGCGAAGTCTGATGAAGGCGACTCCACATTCGTGCTTTATTGCGTCACTCATTCGGTATTGCAAAATTAGAAATTCGGCGCGTAAAAGCGGTATGGAAAATCATTTTTAGCAAATTACCTACATTTGCTCTGCAATAAACGCTAAAATATGTCTGTAAAAATGCCTTTTAACCTGCAAAAATGGATTGATGAGAACCGTCATTTATTAAAACCGCCCGTTGCGAACAAAAATTTATGTCCGGAGGGAACGGATTTTATTGTAATGATTGTGGGGGGTCCGAATTCGCGTAAAGATTTTCACTATAACGAAACCGAGGAATTGTTTTATCAATTGGAAGGAAATATCACGGTGAATATTCAAGAGGATGGCGTAAAGAAAGCGATACATTTAGGTCCAGGAGATATGTTTTTGTTGCCACCGAAGGTGCCACATTCGCCAGGAAGAACAGAGGGAAGTATTGGTTTGGTGATCGAGAGGGTTCGCGAGGGCAAAGGATTTACAGATGGATTGTTGTGGTTTTGTGAAAGTTGTAATCATAAATTGCACGAGGCTTATTTTGAATTAAAAAACATAGAAACGGATTTTATATCTCATTTCAATGCCTTTTATGAATCGGAAGATTTACGGACATGTAAGTCCTGTGGAACCGTAATGCAGCGACCTAGTTAAAAGCAGATGTACGAATTTCACGGGGATAAAAAGCGGTATTTCGACATGACATACCGCGTTACGGAAGAACATATTATTCCGTTCATTGAGGAAACGATGCCCATTGTTGCGGGTATGCGTGTATTGGAAATAGGTTGTGGGGAGGCTGGCGCTTTGAAGGCGTTTTTAGATCGAGGGTGTATATGCACGGGTATAGAGCTAGAGGAAAGCAGGATGGTATTGGCTCAGGAATTTTTGGCAAATGAGCTCGCTGAAGGCCGTGTGGACTTTTTAAATCGAGATATTTATTTGGTAGACCCTGAGCGGGATTTAGGCACCTTATATGATTTGGTGATTCTTAAGGATGTGATTGAACATATACCGGATCAGGCGCGTTTTATGCCACAGTTATTGCGTTTTTTAAAAAAAGGAGGCAAAGTATTTTTTGCATTTCCTCCATGGATGATGCCCTATGGGGGACATCAG
Source organism: Bacteroidia bacterium (assembly GCA_032111345.1). Classification (GTDB taxonomy): domain Bacteria; phylum Bacteroidota; class Bacteroidia; order NS11-12g; family UBA955; genus VMCP01. The sequence goes on along the minus strand of JAULUW010000062.1, from coordinate 377 downwards.
CAAGTGCTACCGGGTAAATGGGCCTCGAAATTGCCGTTTACGCATTTATTGCCGGGATCCTTGTACCCGGGAGTATTGCGTTTGTTAGGAACTAATGATTCTGGAATCGCTACGATGGAAGAAATCCGGAGCACAGGAATCAGCATTGAACGTTTTGAGCGCATTTCGATAAATACGGGGTTTCGGATTGATTCAAAGAGGTATTATTTGTTTAATCCTATTTATGAGCACAAATTCGGCATCAAGCCGCGCAGGCAGTTGAATTTGCTAGGGAAGATTCCAGTTGTGAGGAATTTTTTCACAATGGGGGTTTATTATTTGGTGGGACGGTAAGCTCGCTTTGCTCGCGGAGGGATGCTCGCTTCGCTCGCGGTGAG
>JAULUW010000061.1:0-3106 GCA_032111345.1 Bacteroidia bacterium | reverse complement strand
GGAATGAAAAAAAGACCCCCACAAGGAGTACTACGGCGATTGGGAGGGCAATCCAGAGAAGTAAGCGCATGAAAGGGAAACAATTGGAAGTGCGGAATGTTTAAAATGGAGGGTTGGGGAATAGGCTGCAGGACTAAAAAGAAACGGCGTGTCTGCGTCATAAGCTGTATATTGCACGTCTAATATTTGGGATTAAATGAATGCCGAAATTTTTAGGAATATCAATAAAATTATAGAGCGGGATAATAAAACCTCGACCTATAAATTCGCACTTTTGCGAGGGGTTATTGATATTATTCAAAGCAATTCTCCTTATATTAAAATAGAAGGGGCAAGGGCTATTCTGCCAATGGGTTTACTAATAGAGAATTGGATTTTCTATTATTATCCGATTTTGGAAAGCGAATCTAAAATCCCTCAGATTTATGGAAAAAACACCAAATTGGCATTTGAAGACGAACTGTTAAACCTCATAAAATTATACCGTCCCATTGGGGGTATGTCCGCTTTTTATAACGACTTAAAAAATCTCGGCATCCCGAAAAACAAGGATATCGAAGAGGCATTTCAGCGATTGGTGAAGAAAATGAAAACCACCATCACCACGATGCCCATGAAATACCTTGGCAAATCCTTATTCAATTACGAATATCCCATTTTCAAACCTTTGAAATTGGAGGTTAAAAATCGCGGAGGGGTTTGCGATTCCATGAGTTTAGTGGCATACGCAGGTAGCTTCAGCATTCCTTTGGATTATTATGAAACCTTTCGATTTTTGGGAAGTTTTATAACAGGGCAACATGCACTCTTGTTCAAATGGGCGGAGTTTTCACACCAAGCATCTGGACAAACCCTTTCAAAAGAGGAAATTTATGAAAGCATGGGCCAATATCCCGTTACAGATCGAAATGTAGCCGAATCCAAGCGCATTTACACCGAACTTTTGGCTCAAAAGCAACATGTGTATTGTGTTTGGACCGGTAAAAAAATAGCAAAATTTGATGTAGATCATGTCATTCCTTATTCTGTTTGGAAGAACAACGATTTATGGAATTTACTTCCTTCCGATGCTACTGTAAACAGTCAAAAAAGGGATAAAATACCGGAACCCGAACTTCTTGAACGCCGCAGGGATTTGATTTTCGAGTATTGGGATTTGGTGCGTGAGTCACAAGAAACCCGGTTCAACAAGGAAGTTCAATATGCGTTACTAGGTTCGGAATCGGCAGATTGGAAGAATCAAGCTTTGCAGCAAATCCAAAATAACTGCGATTATTTAATTGAAACCAGAGGCTTAAGTGCCTGGACAATATAAGCATGCATGTAGTCCTATTTTTCTCAACCCTTTTCTACCATAATAATGCCCATAGAAACCACCGCTTGCATCTTCTGTGAAATGGATCGTTTAAAACTCGCAGAAAACGAAGCTGCATTTGTAATTGAAGATAAATTTCCGGTTGTCGTGGGTCATTGTTTGATAATTCCGAAGCGGCATTTTGCCAATTATTTTGAAATCACCTCGAAGGAGCTTGCAGCCGTTCATGAATTAATTTTAATTACCAAAAATCAATTAACAGAGCACGACCCAAGCATCCTTGGATTCAATATTGGGATCAATCAAGGCATCGATGCGGGTCAAACCGTTATGCACTGTCATATTCATTTGATTCCGAGGCGCAAGGGTGATGTTGCCGAACCTCGCGGTGGCATTAGGCACTTAATTCCGGGAAAGGGGTTTTATTGAGGGTTTGGGACAATTTGAATTAACACCTTAACCTCCAACCCCACCATACCGCAACCATTCATAACCGTTCTGTGTCCATAAAACAATCCGTGCCCGCTCCTCCTCGCTGAAATCGCCCCCACCAAATCCTTCAAAATCCGAAGTATCCATAACAAACAGGCCCAATTCTTCGACATCCCATGAAACCCATTCGGGATTTGCATGCAAGGTACCCTCACATACATGGATTTTTCCCGACCGGTTTAAGTTCCCAAGAATACAACGCTGCCCCCCATTGCCTCCGTCGATTTTAACCGGTGGCATTGGTGGAACTGCCTGCATTTTTTTGCGCGTTTTTGTATTCATTATGGTTCTGGATTTTGCGTCCATCGCTCGCTTGCATAGGTAATTTTCCGAATCTCACCCGCTTCACCGCTGATGCAAAACGGACGTGTATATTCCGTATCGTCGAACAATTTTTTGATCGCCGTATTAATTCGATATACGGTATCTCGGAACGGTTTATCTTCTCGGGGATCGAACAAACCCTCGGCAATTTTATCGAGTCGGTCGCGATTTTCCGAAGACTTAAACCTTCGGTAATAACCTTTCAACTCCTCTTGAAAGGCGAATCGATTTTTATTGGTAAAGCCTTCCGGGTGCTTCAAATACAGATAATACAAACTGAAATCAAGCGGTTTCATCCGCAATTTAATGTCGAGTTCTGGCAAATTAAAGGTCAAAGCATACAAATCCAGATGTAAATGCGGCAATTCTTCCTGGGCACTTGCCAATAAATCGCGATCATGACTGCTTGCAAGCAAATCGCTTCTCTGCGCAAGTCCGTCGCGAATTAATTGCGCTATTCCTAGGGGAAGTCCGGCAGTTTCTTCCCTGTGCTTCAACCAATCGAGCGTGTCGGCATCCAATTCTTGACCTATTTCTATGGGAATTTCAAATGCTTTTTGCAGGAAAGACTCCCGAACGTATGAGGCCCAATCTCTAGGCGTTTCATGGGAATAGATCTCTTTGGCAAAAGTTTTGCGATTTTCGTCAAAATAGAGCAAAAAACCGAAGGCATTTTGCGATAAATGCAATTTCCGACTCAGTAATTGCGAAGCCTTTAACACATCGAAGCCTTGTAACAATGAGGACAGCAAAATATGCTGTTTCCTTTGGTGTAGCAGCTGCAAACCGGGGAAGGCCCTCTTCCAAAATTCATTGCTATTCCAATTTTCTTGGGATGCCAAAGCGCCCCAATTGGGAGGAAATGCCAATTGCCCACCCCAGTGCTTGCAAGCAAGTTCGAGGGGCTCGAGATGTTGGGCCTTGGAGGTTTCCTCTTGCAGCAGCAAAACCCAAGACCGTGGCTTAAAAAAATAT
>JAULUW010000060.1:0-3948 GCA_032111345.1 Bacteroidia bacterium | reverse complement strand
GCGATGCTGCCGGAAATATCATACGCGGGATTGGACAATGGATTGACCCTTATGACCAGGAATCGAACCAACGTACAAATCGTCACAATGCTTACTATTATGAAGATGATAAAGAGATTCGTGAAAAAACAGAACTTGAAAGCGTGAAAAAGAGTACTGACATGGTTGAAAATAAAGTGGTTCAGAAAAAAACAGAACTTGAAAGTGCGCAAAACAACGTGGAAGGGTCTGAAATGGTTAATGATAAGAAGAAATTTATGTTTCCCCAAACACCCATCAATATTCAAGATATTGAAACACGGGAAAAGCAAATAGAAGCTTATCTAAATTTATCACAACAGGATTTAGATAGTAAGTTAGATACCCTTTTAATAAAGCAATCGGTATTGAAGGAATCTATTCTAAGAATCGATAATCACCGAGATTATAATGTTCACTTAATAGGTGATGCCAAAGCTTTGTCTTCTTTTAAAAAGAATTCAGAAGCCAGTAATTTAAATGCCGGTTTTGGTATTTTAGCTGTAAGGCCCGGTTTCAGTGAATTTGTAGGTATTATGACCATTGCACAAGCGTTTGATGATACCACGAGTGATTATGGTCCATCTATTTTGATTCCCGGTATTCGTCGTTTTTCATTGCTTACACGGTATAGAACGTATTCCATGTTTAAGTATCATATCAATGATGTTTTCACTCGTATCGGTTTTGCTTTAGATGTTAATGTAACCCCTATTAAATGGGTTAATTCAGTCTACGAATCAATTAATGTTGTGCCTATTGCTATCAATGTAATGTTCCCTTATACTTGGATTAAAAACAATAAAAAAGGTCAAGATTATGCCATCAGTACCGATCTAGGTTTGGCTTTTCGTTCCATAGCAGGTTCATCTACCAACGAACAAATAAAATCGTATTTAGGGGTTAAATCATTACCAATAGGTAGAACATATATGGGGCCTGTAATGGGAATTAATATCAAGTTTAATGCTTTACGTGTTCAGTTTCATGCACCACTCTTAATTACAAAAGATGAGCATAGAGTGCAAGGCCTAACCAATGGCCAAGTTTATGCTAGTATCGGTATAATTGCCAATTTAACCGGCGATATCGGTAAGTATTTTAGATAAGATGCTTAGTATTGTTAATTTAATGTAAACAAAAATCCGAAGCCTAGACTTCGGATTTTTTATTACTTTAAAATCTTATTAATGGTGTGCCCACTCAATGCTGTTCATATCAATACCATCTTTGAACATTTCCCAGAGCGGACTCATTTCGCGGAGTTTGTTTACTGTATCGGTAACAGCCTTGATGGTGAAATCCACTTCTTCTTCGGTAGAGAAACGGCTCAACCCAAAGCGTAAGGAGCTGTGGGCTAAATCGTCGCCTAAACCTAAGGCTTTCAATACATACGATGGTTCCAAGGAAGCCGACGTACAAGCACTACCACTGCTCAAGGCAATTTGTTTGTTGATACCCATCAATAAACCTTCTCCTTCCACATATTTGAAGGAAATATTGCTCACGTGCGGTAAACGGTTGGTTTTATGTCCGTTTAAATAACTTTCTTCCACTTGCAATAAGCCGTTTTCTAACTTATCGCGGAGTTTTTGAATGCGTTGGGTATCGCTTTCCATGTCTAAGCGACATATCTCGCAGGCTTTACCAAACCCTACAATACCGGGAACATTCAAGGTACCACTGCGCATACCGCGTTCGTGTCCGCCACCGTCCATTTGGGCGGTTACTTTCACGCGTGGATTTTTACGACGCACATATAAAGCACCAACGCCTTTCGGTCCGTACATTTTATGGGCGGTAAAGGCCATGATATCGATACCGTCTTTGTTTACATCTACCGGAATTTTACCCACAGCTTGTACGGCATCGCTCATCAATAAAACGCCGTGTTTACGGGCAATGGCCGAGATTTCGCGCATGGGGTTCACCACACCGATTTCGTTATTGGCATACATTACCGCAATTAAAATGGTTTTCGGAGTGATGGCTTTTTCGAGTTCTTCGAGGTTAATCATCCCTTCGGCATCCACCTCCAAGTAGGTTACTTCAGCCCCTTGTTTTTCGAGGTGTTTGCAAGTATCCAATACCGCTTTGTGTTCGATGGTGGTGGTAATAATATGATTTCCTTTCGAGGCATACATTTCGAATACGCCTTTAATGGCTAAATTATCGCCTTCGGTGGCACCCGAGGTGAAGATAATTTCTTTTGGATCGGCCCCAATTAAGGCCGCTACTTGTTCGCGGGCATAATCGACGGCTTCTTCGGCGGCCCAACCAAAACTGTGGTTGCGACTGGCCGCGTTACCAAACTGGTTGGTAAAATAAGGTATCATCGTGTCTACCACACGCGGATCGCAGGGCGTGGTAGCGTTGTTGTCGAAATAAATCGGGAAGTTCATAAATCAGCGTATTAAAATTGATGTGAATGGCAAAAGTACCTGCAATTTGTACATTTCGCCGATATAATCTTTCTTCGCAGTATAGGGCGTGTTTATACACCCCAAAATCAACAATTTATGCTGAACCAAATTGAACATATCGGCATTGCCGTAAAATCGCTCGAAACGGCCATTCCTCGTTACGAAAAACTCTTGGCAACCCCTTGTTATAAAACCGAAACCGTGGATTCGGAAAAGGTACGGACCGCTTTTTTTCAAGTGGGTCCCAATAAAATTGAATTGTTGGAATCCACCGAACCCGATGGGGTAATAGCGCGTTATGTTAAAAAACGCGGCGAAGGCATTCATCATATTGCTTATGCCGTAAGCGATATTCATGCCGCTATGGACTATTTACGTTCAGAAGGATTTACCTTATTGAACGAAGCACCCAAACAAGGGGCCGACAATAAATGGGTTTGTTTTGTACACCCGAAAGATACACAAGGGGTGTTGATGGAGCTGTGTATGCAACAGGAATAAAAATCCCCCTCTATTTTGGGGCTATCAGCGGATTTTTTTTCTTCAACTTATTTCGGGCTATTCCAGGCTCCTCTGCCTGAGACGGATACGGCCGCACCCGCTCACACTTGCGCTTTCGTGCGCGCTCATGCGTGCGCGTCTTCCGCTGCATATCCTGCAGCCATTCAACGCCGCAAGCCTTTTATCACGTATTGAAACATTTATATACGTTTAAAATCAAAACAGGATTACTGCAAATACAAAAGCCAAGTAAATTTGTGTTTCCCATGTTTTGTGTCTTCACAAAACATCATCATCAAAGTATTATAACCCCCAAAACCTATGAACGACATTTTTCAAAAAAAAGAAAAAGTGTAATGGAACTCCATGATGTTTATTTTTGGACAGCATCGATTGAATATTGGAGGCCATTATTGAGTGACGATACTTTTAAACAAATTATTGTAAACTCACTCGATTATTTAAGTCAGCAGAAGAAAATAAATGTATATGGTTTTGTAATAATGCCTAACCATATTCATATTATATGGGAAATGTTAGAAATGAATGGGAAAGAAAAACCCTATGCTTCTTTTTTAAAGTTCACAGCACATAAATTTCAAAAGCTTCTGAAAAGTAAAACTGTGTATGAATTTAAAAAATATAATGTTGATGAATCTTCACGTAAACAACGCTACTGGCAACACGATCCATTAGCTATTAAAATTTTTTCGCGAGAAATGTTGCAGCAAAAACTGGAGTACTGTCATAATAATCCACTGCAGGAACATTGGTGTTTGAGTAATGAACCGGAAACTTATTATTGGTCATCGGCTTATGATTATTGTAATAATTTTACCCGTTTTACGTTTTTGAAAGATTATTATGATAGAGTGTAAGTGTTTTGTGAAGACACAAAACACGGGAAGACACAAAACACGGGAAGACACAAAACACGGGAAGACACAAAACACGGGAAGACACAAAACACGGGAAGACACAAAACACGGGAAAGGATAAAGTGTGT
>JAULUW010000059.1:0-4153 GCA_032111345.1 Bacteroidia bacterium | reverse complement strand
CTAAAATCTTCAATTTTCTTTGCCGCGTCCTCCAAGGATAAAAACCAATTTACATTCAAACATTCGTCTCTGAACTTTCCATTAAATGACTCCACATATGGATTGTCTGTAGGTTTTCCGGGTCTTGAGAAGTCCATTGTTACACCATTTGAATATGCCCATAAATCCACATCTTTTGACACAAATTCAGATCCGTTATCACACTGAATTCTCAAGGGTTTACATCCTTCAATGGTACAAATGCGACTCAATTCTTGTACGACATCAATGCCTTTGAGTGATTTGCCAACGAGTAACTCATGACCTCCTCCCTCAAACCACCCTTTAATTTTTCGGCCACAAACCATTTTGTCCCGCTATTAGGTTAATATTGTACTATAAATCAAATAACTACCCCATTTTATGGTTTTACCAAATCTTAACTTTCTGAATTTTAGAAATTTTATGCGAATCTCGCTCTTGGGCATGCTCGTTACCCTTAGCAATGTCCTTAACGCCCAATTAAATGGAAATTATACGATTGGAGGCACCGGCTCCAAAAACTTTACGAGCTGGAAAGAATTTGCCGATAGCTTAAACGCACATGGCGTGTCTGGCGCCGTGCAAATTACGGTAAAATCCAACAGCACGGAATCTGCTGTAATCGCATTCAAGCAACACGCTAAAAATCCCATTTCAGTTAAAAATCCTCTAAAAATTCTTGGGGGAAACTATACAATAAAGGGAAATCAAAACAAAGAAATAATCCATTTTAACGGCATCGACCACGTAATGATCAAGTCTTTAGTGGTCGAAAATACCCATACCAATGGCCGATCGGCGGGTATCCGTTTTAGCAATCAATCGGATTCGAATACCCTCGACAGTTGTACCATTCTTTTGGGAAATTTAAGCATTGCCGCGGGCGATTCTTCGGCATATATTGCCTTTGCCGCCGATACGTTGATGACCAAATCCAGTACGACCAATAACGGATCGTTTAATGTGATTTCACATTGCACATTTAAAACCAAAGGAGGAGGCGGTCCACGTTTTGCCGTGATCGATCAACAAGGGAGCAGTACATATACCCAATCTCCGAGCGCCAATCGCTATTCAAAAAATCGCATCCAAAATTTTTACAGCGGTGCGTTTCTCCTTCGTTATGTGAATGGAACCTTAGTTGAGCAGAACACCATCGATAGGATGGATGCAAAAAGTACAGATCCGCTCGACACGAGCATGATTGTGTTTAACGTGCAAAATGCGAGAAACGGCGTGATTCCCACAAAAATTTCTGGAAATATGTGTCAAAACTTGCCCTATACCGGCAGTTATTCCGCAGCGAGCTCAGAATTAGTGCGGCTTACCGGGCTGAGACTTTATAACGCAGACGGTAACGACAGTGTCTACTTGTTAGTTGAAAAAAACACCTTCCGAGATCTGCGAATGAAGCGCGAGTTTGTCGGTATCACCAGCGCCAAGAACGATTATATTTCCATCCAAAAAAATGAAATGCTGTATGTTTTATCGGATGGAAATTTCTCGCAGGCCTTATATTTTGAGGAAAATAAAGACATCCGAGTAGAAGGAAATAGGATTGCCCATTGCAAGTTTAGCATCAACAGTAAAAATTTGGGGTATTTTATCTACCTCTACGACAATCAAAATTCTAAGGGAGGCATCAATATCATAAATGACAATCGCATCGATTCCAATCAAAGCTATATGTTTTCGGGAATTTGGATTTACGGAACGGGGGACCACGATGTAAGGCGCAATAGCATTGTTTCAAACACCATTTTGTCTGAAGATTGGACTGCCTTTTCGGGCATCGAAACACGTCAATGTGGAAATTTGAACGTCATTTCGAATATCATCGCTAACAATTCCTGCAAGGGTCAAATTTTAATGTTGTATTCTGAAAATTATACTTCGGGATATACCTATAATGTGTACTACAATACCCTGTCGTTTGTAGATTCTTTCAGTCAAAATCACTATCAGTACTTATCCTTTTTCTATGATTATTCGGATATTAATTTCATTGGAAATATTTTGCACGCAAGAGGGGTAACGGGCAGTGAAATCTATGTAAATTACATGGAAAGACTTGGGAAAATTGAAGACAATGATTTTTATATCGAGGGAAATTTTGGAGGTCAAACTTGGGTAGCTGGAACGTCATGGTATTACGATTATAAAGACTGGATTGACGATGCGAATATCTCAAAATCCAATTTTTGGGCACATCCGAAATTTCGGAACGAGGGTAAGGGCGATTTTCGCTCTGGGAATATATTAAATCAGAATACAACGGCAGCCTCAAAATTTAGCGATATGGATCTAAATGGGATTAAAAGGAGTGCCTTTGCACATGATATAGGAGCCATTGAATCCTATTTTGACTTGACGTTGAGAATGGATAATTTCAAAATGAAAGATACCGTTTGCGCGGGATTTTCATTCAATCCGGGATTAATGGTAAGCAATACCTTCTCCGATACCCTGAAAACTTGGGATTTAGGGTTTTATGTGAATGGAAAGTGGCAAAAAGAAACCTTTAATAAAAGAATATTGCCGGGTGATTCGGTGAAGGTGAGTTTCAGTAAAGATTTGCGATTGGATCAGACAGGTACACAGACCATTAAGATTTGCTTACAAAGAGCAAACGATCGATTGGCGAACGACAGTGTGCAATTTACTGCATTTGTATTGCCCGCACCGGGTGGGTCTTCGTTTTCGTCAATGGTTCCGAGCAGTGAAAACACTCCGGTGTTTGGTTTGAACACCCCGTTGGATAAAACCATTGTGGGCTTGGAAATTGGGTATAAAGTGAGTGCACCGAGAAATAGAAACAATGCCGATTACGGCAAAACTTGGACAGCGTCTGCACAGGCTTATTTTTCAAGTGGGAAGCCGGTTTTAGGTGCTGCGGTTAAAGCGGCAACGTCAAGTGATTCTTTGCGGTGGAGCTTCCTCAGTTCGAATACAGATTTAGAAGACAGTACGCTCAGTTGGCAACTTAAAATTACGGATTTATCGAATGGGTGCGATACGCTGATTACCCGCAAATTGTATATCAGTCCAACACCCTTTGTGGATTTTGAGGTAAAACAGGGATTGTGCAATGGCGATACCTTGCAATTTGTGAATAATACCAAAGTAGCTTCAACCGCGGTATTTTTAGATTACAAATGGAATTTTGGAACGGGTAAAAAGGACACCTCTGATTTATTTGAGCCCAAATTCATGTTCGACACTGCGAAAGTATATACAGTGGTCTTGGATATTCTTAGTTTGCCGGATAATTTCAAGTTCCGCGTTTCCAAACAATTGGATATCAAATCCAAACCCAAAGTGGTTTTTGAAAGAGACAATGCCTGCGACGGATTGCCGGTGAATTTTACCAATAAAACGCTTCCAGCCAATTCCAAAATGATTTGGAATTTTGGGAAGTCCGATACGGTTATTTCCAAGATGAATTTCCAACACCGCTTTTTGGGATATGGGAATTATATGGTGACCTTAAAGGCAGAATCTGGACCTTGTTCCAGCACCGAATCTATCCGGATAGCCGTTTATGAACAACCCAAGGCACAATTTGAATGGAGTTCGGGTAGTTGTCAGAACGAACCCTTCGTTTTTACCAATAAAACGGTGATGAATGCCAGCCTTTTTGGAAGTGTTTGGAATTTTGGAGAACCGGATAGCAGATCTACAGACAAATCACCCAAAAATAGATTTCAATCAGCGGGTACCAAGTTGGTGAAACTCAAAATAAATTCTGAATTTGGTTGTACCGACAGTATTGAAAAAACCATAACCGTTAAAGCAGCGCCTCAAACCAAATTAGAGGTTTTTGATACCTGTAATTTAAGGAGGGGAGTGGTTTTGGATAAAACACCGGAAATAGCGGGAATCAAAGCGACTAGACTTTGGGAAGTGAATGGAGTTTCTAAGGGCAGCGGAGATACCTTATTTATGAATTGGAACGATACGGGTTTATATTCCATTAAGTTGAAAGTTGATTTTGACAATGCTTGCTCGGAAACATCGATGCGCACGGTGCGCGTGTTAAGAGAGTTGAAACCAGAATTTACCTTAGAAGACGCTTGCAGTGGGGATACCGTTTATTTTAAAAACAAAACCCAATTGAAAAGCGGAGATCAGG
>JAULUW010000058.1:0-2487 GCA_032111345.1 Bacteroidia bacterium | reverse complement strand
TTTGCCCTCTACCACCTCTATCTCGACGGTCCGGACAAAGATCCCAAAATGATCAATGGGGTTATTACGGTGGTGCGGTAGCTCCTGACTGAACACGAACACCCCAAAAAAATGGGAGCCTTGTGAAGTACGCTGGAAAAAGCGACCACTTACATGCCGACTTCCGGTTTAATTGAACAAAGCAAAATTCAATGTAAATTACCATATTTACAATCTGGAGAAAAAGGTATTCACGTTCAGTCATAAAATAATTTCATACACAAATGGCTCTTTTGTATAGGCTTCAAACAATAACTGTTCTTGGTGGTTTTCTGTGTCTTTCATTGTTTAAAAACCTTTGAGCCCTTTAAGAACTGTGAAATGAGTCCATATTGAGGCCTTTCCCCTGATCTTAACTCTTTGTTGCATAAGTAGTTTAAAGATTTTGTTGAATCTTGGATGCGATTCTTGAGCCCTTTAGTTTGCAATCGTTATTCTTTTTTTGAGCCCATATTGAGCCCTTTGAAAATATATACTGTCCCAACACCAGTTGTCCCAACTTTGTCAACCCAATCAGCCTCTAATTCGCTCAAATACCTCGTAGCAGTAGCTTTGCTGACATTACAAACTGTTTGTACTTGCGAATTGGATATACTGCCGTTGTCTTGAACATAAAGGATGATTTTGCTTAACTCTTCTTTTAAGCCAGATTCCTTGAGTCCTTTGCTGGTATATTTGATTAGTTCAACTTGAAAATCGGGAGGGACATTAGAAAATATGGGAGGTGCTATTTTATGCGACTTACAGGCATTGATTATTTTTATTGTTCCACGACCCCAAGATTCTATATAGCCAGCTCTAAATAATGTATTTGCAATATCTGGATTATGTGGTTTTGAAGGATGTTTTTGTGCCAATTTCTCTATTGTCCAATTTTCTGGAAGTTGCCCTTCATTCCAAAAAATCATTTTGTTTGGATAAACACTAATTTGAATGGGGATACCACTACTATAATCTTTATGCGCAATTGAATTATATAAAGCTTCTCTAATAGCGTCTTCAGGAAAAGTGAAAGTTTCCTCTCTGTTTCCACCTTGGTATGAGATTATCCCCTGGGTATATTTCGTTTTGAGTAAATCAAAGGATTTTTCAGCTTGCTCAATCAAATTACCGCTTACTACATCTTGAAATATTAATTCATCATTTGTTTCGAAAAATCCAATTTTAATAAACGTTCCAGCAAAATAATGCTCAGGTTTTGGATGAAAAAGCAAAATAGCTGCTCTTTTAAGCATCTGTTCATTTTCTAAATACAACTGCAGGCTTTCCAATAACTCTAGATTAGTTCCATCTAAATATTCAAGTTCTAATCGCTTACTCTTAATAGCTTTCCTTCTGAAAAAATCAAAAGTGTCATTTTTCAAGTCATCAACTGTAATATTAGGGACTGGAACGCCGTCCCATTTTATGCCTTGACGTTGTAATAGGAATTTGGACAAAGCAGCACCTTTCAATTCTTGTAAAGTACTTCCAGATCTGTAGTAATATTTTCCTTTTAAATTAATGGGAAAAGGATAAGGTTCTACAACGATTTCTAAATATTCATCCCCGTTTTTCGAACATAAGTTTACATCAACCATTAAGCCTAAAAGATCTCTTACTTGATTTGGTAAATCTTCTAAGAGTTTTTTTGTATTGTTTAAAGGCTTGGTATTTCCATTATCGTCAATACCAATAAACAATGTACCTCCATGCGCATTTGCAAAACCACAAATCCATTTGAAATAGTCATTTTGCCATGACTCTTTCCATTCTATGTTTTGATTTTCTTTGGTATTGTGACTCATGCGCTAAAAAATTTCAATGATCATGTCGGCCCATTTGGGAGCTAGGTTAAATTTGGCTTTTCAAGTTTAAGGATTATGAAGGTGGTCGCTTTTTTTGACAGATTGTAAATATAATAATTTACTTTGAATTTTGCTTTGTTCAATTAAAACGGAAGTAGGCTCTGCTGGGGAGCAACCTACCAGGGATAAATTGTTCCGACGAAAACAAGGAGGGGGACAGGTTCGATTGCCTCCCTTTTTGCATATATTTTCCGAGGTGCATGCTTAAATAAAACCAATATCGATTATGCAACATATTCATTTGGAGTTTTATAGTTTAATGCCTCATGAGGGCTGTCGTCGTTGTATTCTTCAATCCAAGAATGTGTGACTTCCTTCGCATGATTTAAAGAAAAGAATAAGTTTGCATTCAGAAAATCTTCTCGATACGTTCGATTAAACCTTTCTACGATAGTATTTTGTTGAGGATGCCTTTTACGATTCGACCCGAAATACCATCCGATACCAATTCAATGACATTGAAAAAACCTACCGCGTTTGTTTATCGGTAACCGACAGTTTGGGCTGTGTGGATTCTTCGTGTGTGGTCATTCCTGCGTCGTTTGTAAAATTCGAATTGTACAACAGTTTCAGTCCCAACGACGACGGCTTCAACGACCGT
>JAULUW010000057.1:0-10366 GCA_032111345.1 Bacteroidia bacterium | reverse complement strand
TGAACATCACCCAATTAAAAAATGCAGGCATGCAATTGGATGCCGAGGATATTTTCAATCCTGGCAAAGTATCCCTAACCGATGCATTGGTAAATGTAGGCGGTTGCACGGGTTCTTTTATTTCTGATGAAGGTTTAATCATTACGAACCACCATTGTGTATATGGGAATGTAGCACGATTGAGTTCATCCGAACATAATTATTTGGAGGATGGATTTGTAGCCAAGGAAAAATCTCAAGAATTACCCGTTTCCATGCCGTGTAAAATAACCCAAAGTTACGAAGATGTAAGCGAGCGCGTTTTGGAAGGTACTTCCGAAGCCAATACACCCGCCGCGCGTTTTGCATTGATTGGCAAAAATATTCAAGAAATTATTAAAGCAGAAAAAAGTAAATACCCCGAACTCACTATTGAAGTATCGGAAATGTTTACCGGTAAAAGTTATACTTTATTCCGATATATCTTCTTGCAAGATGTGCGTTTGGTAATGGCCCCACCTCTTACTGTAGGTCAGTTTGGTGGTGATACGGACAATTGGGAATGGCCCCGACACAATGGAGATTTTTCTTTGGTTCGCGCTTATGTCGGAAAAGACGGAAAACCCGCACCTTATTCTAAAGAAAACATCCCTTATACCCCAAAAAACACTTTGAAAATTAACCCTACAGGTACTCAAGAAAACGATTTCGTATTTATTATGGGGTATCCCGGACGTACATTCCGACATGAAAGCGGTTCGTATTTGAAGTTTCAACAAGAGGTACAATTACCTGTAATTCAATCATTTTACAAATCTTATATAGACTGGATGAAAGAATTGAGCGAGGGTAATACCGATAAAAGATTGGCACTTGCAGGTACCATACAAAGTTTAGAAAATGTAGAAAAGAATTATCGGGGGAAAATCCAAGGTTTGCGCCGTACTGATATCGTTCAAGCCCGTAAAGCCCAAGATCTAGCGTTAAAAACGACGTATAAAACAGGAAGCAAAGAAGGAATTCAAGCCGCTAAGGTGGTTCAACGCATCGAAGAAATCTGGAATTTACGCAACCGATATGGAGCGGCCTATTTTTACTCCCAAAGTTTTATCCGTCAATCCAAAGCCTTTCAAATTGCCTTAATTACTCAGGAGGTTACAAATTTACTGGAGACTTCCCCCATTAAAGGGAATAAGGCGGCAGGGGACTCCATATTACGCAGCTTTCAAAATCAGATTAAACGGATGTATCCCCTACTCGATCCAGAGCTCGAGCGTCGCGCATATTTAAAGATCGCGAACGGCATACTTGATAATTCAAGTAAAATTGAAGCTATTGGCGAATTCAATAATTCAAAAAATCGAATTTCGGATAAAGAAGTGGTTGCTGTAGGCCGTGATATTCTCTTAAACAATCAAGCCATGTCTAAACTCTTGGGTAAAGCCCCTAAGAAACTTCTCGCCTCGATTAAAAAGAGCGTAATCTTTAAACAGGTAGCAGGGATGCAAAGCGTACGAAATCAAATTATGAACACATGGAGAGAAACAGAATTGGAATTAGCCGCATTAATGCCTCAGTATATCGGGTTCCGCGAAGATTATTTGCAATCCCAATTTATACCCGATGCCAATAGTACCATGCGTTTGACGTATGGGTATATCAAATCCTACAAACCCAATGATGGAGAAATTCACTCCCCCTTTACATCCTTGGAAGGAATCTTTGAAAAAGCGAATACCCGTGATGATTATCGATTGCCCTCTGACGTTCAAGATAAATTACGTCAAAAGGAAGTTCCTGCCATCTTCAAAGATCCCAAAACCGGCAAAATCGTGGTTGGTATTTTATATAATATGGATACTACGGGTGGCAACTCGGGATCGCCTGTACTCAATTCTCGTGGAGAATTAATTGGAATTAATTTCGATCGGAGCTTTACAGCTACCATTAATGACTATGCTTGGAATGAACAATATTCCAGAAGTATCGGATGCGATATACGTTATGTATTATACGTACTTAAATATGTAAGTCAAGCAGACAAAATCATCGATGAAATGGGCGTTAAATTGTGAGAATTGTCACCACTTAAATTTCTAAAAATCACGAATTTTGCATCATGGGAATTTTATCATCACTTTTCGGAAGTAAACCTAAAGCAGATTTAGGCGAATTAATTGCACAAGGTGCACAAATTATCGATGTTCGTACGCCTGGTGAATATGCATCGGGTCACATTAAAAAAGCCATCAATATTCCATTAGACAAACTTCCTAATTCATTAAAAAAGATATCTAAGGATAAACCTGTTATTACCTGCTGTGCTTCGGGAATGAGAAGTTCATCGGCTAAAAGCATTTTGATTAAAGCAGGGTACAATGTAGAAAATGGAGGTGCTTGGACCAATTTGCGCAAATACGAAAAATGAGTAAATTTCAGGATCTGATTAACCAAAACAAACCTGTATTGGTAGATTTTACCGCATCTTGGTGCGGTCCATGCAAAGTACAAGCTCCCATACTCGACAAAGTAAAAGGTGAGGTGGGTGATCGTGCGAGTATTGTTAAAATAGACGTAGATAAAAACCCAGGAATTGCGCAAAATATGCAAATCCAAGGGGTACCCACATTAATTTTATTCCGAAACGGCAAACAAGTTTGGAGAAAATCCGGTGTTGTAGATCAAGGTACTTTGGTGTCTTTAATACAACAACATGGAGGAAAATAAAAGGGTAAATTACTCCTATTAGAAAAGGCCTTGTATAAGAACAAGGCCTTTTTTATGGGTATCTTCCGTAATATAAATGGTTGTTAAAATAATCACGAGTAAAGGTTGGCGCCTTAAAATCCAAACAAAGGAACACATTTAAAACACTTTTATATTAGTATGATCACAGGATTCAGAATCCCGATGAAATAAAAAAAGGCCGCAAAAGCGGCCTTTGATATAAAGCAGTACACTAAGACTTATTCCGCAGATGCGTCTGCATCCGTTGGTTTAACGTCTTCAACTTGAGCGTCTTGATCTACTGTATTGGCAGGAGCCGCAGGAGTAGATTTTGCAGAAGTTCCACGACGTGAACGACGGGTAGTAGATTTCTTCTTGTTTTCGCTATTGAATCCATCAAAGTATTCATTAAAGTCAACAAGTTCAATCATTGCCATATCGGCATTATCACCCATACGATTACCGATTTTCAAGATACGTGTATAACCACCAGGACGGTTTGCTACTTTTTCACCTACAACGGTAAAAAGTTCGCTTACAGCATGCTTATCTTTCAGATATGCGAATACCGTTCTTTGGTTGTGGGTACAAGAATCTTTACTTTTGGTAATAAGAGGTTCAACATACACACGCAAAGCTTTGGCTTTAGCCACCGTGGTAACAATACGCTTATGTTTGATCAAAGAAGAAGCCATGTTCGCCAACATCGCTTTACGGTGTGACGTAGTTCTACTTAAATGGTTTATTTTTTTACCGTGTCTCATTTATTTAATCGTCGTTAAGATTGTATTTAGAAACGTCCATTCCAAAATGCAAACCGCGATCTCTCACAAACTCTTCGAGTTCAGAAAGGGATTTTTTACCGAAGTTACGAAATTTCAATAGATCGTCGATGTGGTAATTTACCAATTCACCTAGTGTTTTAATTTCCGCTGCTTTTAGGCAGTTGTAAGCTCTAACAGAAAGATCTAAATCTGCCAAAGAAGTTTTAAGTATTTTGCGCATTTGCAAGAAACTTTCATCTACTTCTTCTACGATGCTGGAAACCTTAGTTTCAGGCATAATATTCTCATCACTAAAGAGCACAAAGTGTTCAATAAGGATTTTAGCAGCTTCTTTAAGGGCTTCTTCAGGGTGGATACTACCGTCAGTGGTTACATCCATTACCAATCTTTCGAAGTCCGTTTTTTGTTCAACGCGATAATCTTCGATGTTAAACTTTACGTTCTTGATAGGGGTAAAGATAGAATCTACGGCAATTACACCAATTGGAGCATCTTTTTGTTTGTTCTCATCAGCAGGAACGTATCCACGGCCTTTAGAAACGGTTAGTTCCAATTCAAGATTCACGGTAGGGTCCATGTTACAAATAACCAATTCCGGATTAAGGATGGTATAATCGTTGGTATAGCGTCCGATATCACCTGCAAGGAATTGATCTTTTCCTTTGATGCTGATAAAAATCTTATCTTGCTCTTCAGAGGCCGTATTAGATTTGAAACGTACTTGTTTTAAATTCAAAACGATTTCAACCACATCTTCTACGATCCCTTTAACGGTTGAGAATTCATGATCGGCGCCTTGAATCTTCACCGCTGAAATTGCAAAACCTTCTAAAGAGGATAACAACACGCGGCGCATGGCATTTCCGATAGTAACGCCATATCCTTTTTCCAATGGGAAGAACTCAAAAGTCCCAGTGGCTTCATTAGATTTGGTCATTACAACCTTATTTGGTTTTTGAAATGGTATAACACCCATAATTTTAATTTTAATATTATTTACTGTATAACTCGACGATCAAATTTTCCTTGATATTTTCAGGAATTTCTGAACGCTCGGGGTAAGTAACGAAAGTACCTTGCATTTCTTGACCGTTCCAAAGGATCCAGCTAAAGCGTGAATGTGCTGAGGAAGAACCACCAGCTACTACTTCGAGAGACTTTGAACGTTCACGAACTGCAACTACATCGCCAGGACGCATTTGGTAACTAGGGATATTCACTACCTCACCATTAACGGTGATATGGCGGTGAGACACTAATTGACGGGCGCTTCTGCGTGTAGGAGCAATTCCCATACGGTAAACGGTATTATCCAAACGTGCTTCTAGGAAACGCAATAGGTTTTCACCAGTAATACCCTTTTTAGCAGCTGCTTTATTGAAGGTGTTACGGAATTGCTTTTCTAAAACACCGTAGATGTATTTCGCTTTTTGCTTTTCAGCTAACTGAACCGCGTATTCGGATTGCTTAGGACGGCGACGTGAGTTACCGTGTTGACCTGGGCCGTAGTTTTTGCGCTCTAACGCTTTATCTCTGCCGAATATTGCTTCTCTAAAACGACGAGAAACTTTGGATTTTGGACCTGTATATCTTGCCATGAATCTGTTACTTTAATTATACTCTTCTGCGTTTAGGAGGACGACAACCGTTGTGAGGCATGGGGGTAATATCGGTAATAGTACCTACTTCAATTCCCACTGTTTGCAAGTTGCGGATCGCGCTATCGCGACCGGAACCTGGACCCTTAACGAATACATCTACTTTGCGTAAACCTGCATCGTAAGCAACCTTAGCGCAATCTAATACTGCTACCTGAGCGGCATAAGGTGTATTCTTTTTAGATCCACGGAAACCCATCTTACCAGAGGATGACCAGGAGATCACTTGTCCTTCGATATTCGTTACCGATATGATGACATTGTTAAAGGTTGCACGTATGTGAACCTGTCCAAGCGCATCAACTTTAACTTTTTTCTTTTGTGCTTTCTTTTGAGCCATGTTAATTTACGTGCTTAATTATTTGGTTGCTTTTTTCTTACCTGCAACGGTCTTTTTCTTACCTTTACGAGTACGTGCGTTTGTGCGGGTTTTCTGACCACGTACCGGTAAACCTTTACGATGGCGTTGTCCTCTGTAACAACCGATATCCATCAAACGTTTGATGTTTAATTGGATTTCTGAACGCAATTCACCTTCTGTTTTCAAGTTTTCAGTGATAAAACCACGAATTGCTGCCAATTCATCGTCGTTCCACTCGTTCACTTTTTTATCTTGTGAAATGCCTGCGCTGTCTAATATTTGCGCTGCTGTGCTATTTCCAATTCCGTAGATATAGGTTAAACCTATAACTCCACGTTTATTCTTGGGAATATCTATACCTGCTATCCTAGCCATGTTATTTTATCCTTGACGTTGTTTGAATTTAGGGTTCTTCTTGTTTATCACGTACACTCTTCCTTTACGGCGTACGATCTTGCAGTCCTCACTGCGTTTCTTGACAGATGTTCTAACTTTCATATCAATTAATGCTTATATCTTAGAGTTATGCGACCTCTTGTTAAATCGTATGGCGACATTTCCACCTGCACTTTGTCACCAGGGAGTATCCGGATGTAATGCATACGCATTTTACCAGAAATGGTGGCTATGATTTCATGACCGTTACTCAATTTAACGCGGAACATTGCGTTAGAAAGGGCTTCGGAAATTACACCATCTTGTTTTATTGCGTCTTGCTTGGACATATCAAAAGGGTTGCAAA
Source organism: Bacteroidia bacterium (assembly GCA_032111345.1). Classification (GTDB taxonomy): domain Bacteria; phylum Bacteroidota; class Bacteroidia; order NS11-12g; family UBA955; genus VMCP01. Next base: position 4,114 of record JAULUW010000057.1, on the reverse strand, counting down.
AATAGTATTTTTTTTTTAAATATCAACTTGTTGGTACTGGTTTGTCATTCTTCCTTTCAATCGACCGCCTCCACTCATGAAACCATCGTACTTACGCATCAGTAAATAGGACTCTATTTGCTGTAAGGTATCTAGTACAACTCCCACGAGAATCAGCAAGCTGGTCCCTCCGAAAAATTGAGCAAACTCTTGGTTAACGTTTGCTTTCACAGCAAACACGGGAAGTATAGCAATAATACTTATGAAGATAGCACCTGGAAGTGTTATACGGGTAATCACGCTATCGATGAAATTCGCAGTTTGCTTTCCGGGTTTAACACCTGGAATGAATCCATTATTACGTTTCATATCGTCTGCCATTTGTACAGGGTTAAAAATAATCACCGTGTAGAAATACGTGAATACGATGATCAAGAAAACCAAGAATGCGTTATGACCGAAACTGTAGGGATTCATCAAACTTAACAACCAACCTGGAGCAGTGGTTTCAGTGTAGAAACTACCTATCGTAGCAGGTAAGAAAAGTAGGGCTTGTGCGAATATGATTGGCATTACACCTGCTGCCAAAATTTTGATTGGCAAATACTGGCGTGCACCTCCATATTGGCGGTTACCAATCACTCTTTTGGCGTAGTTGACACTAATCTTGCGCGTACCTTGAGTAAGCATAATTACGAATAGTACAACCATAAACCAAATTACAAGTTCAACGATGAACAAGATCGGACCTCCTTTTGTCAATCGGAATAAAAATTCTCCGACGATTGCGGCAGGCATACGGGCTATGATTCCCACCATAATAATCAAACTGATACCATTACCTAAACCACGGTCTGTGATCCGCTCTCCCATCCACATTGTGAACATCGTTCCTGCTGTTAACAAGAATATATTGGTTACGATAAACATACCCTTAGACAGAGTATCTCCATAATTAAACAACAAAGCGGCTTGGTTACCGGGAGTTGACATAATATTATTCAAGTAAGCATAAGCTTGCACTGAAGTAAATATAATTGTCAAAATACGGGTATACTGGTTGATTTTACGTCGGCCTTCCTCGCCTTCCTTTTGAATACGTTGGAAACTCGGAATGGCAATGGAAACCAATTGCATGAAAATCGAAGCTGAAATATAGGGCATGATTCCCAAGGCAAAAATGGCACCGCGAGCAAAAGCTCCCCCGGCAAAGGTATTGATCAGACCCAAGATATTATTCTTGGTTTGTCCTCTCAATCCCTCGAGCATTTCTGCATCGATACCGGGAAGGATGATATAAGAACCTAGACGGTAAATCACCAAAAGCATAAGCGTATACGTGATACGCTTACGGAGCTCCTCAATGGCCCAAATATGTTTGAAGGTGTCGAGGAATTTTTTCATAATTATTTCTCGATTACGTGAACGCTACCACCAGCTGCTTCAATTGCTGATTTTGCTGTTTCACTAAATTTATTAGCGTGAACTTCTAAGGAAGCTTTGATTTCTCCGCGACCTAATACCTTAAATAAATCATGTTTACCAATTAGATGCTTGTTCAATAGTACTTCACGATTTATCACTTTCACGCCCAACTCTTCAGAAAGCTGTTGCAATACATCAATATTGATAGAAGCATATTCTACACGGTTGATATTCTTGAAACCTCCCTTAGGGATACGACGTTGAAGTGGCATTTGTCCGCCTTCAAAACCGACTTTACGGGAATAACCTGTGCGTGATTGTGCTCCTTTATGACCTTTTGTTGAAGTACCTCCACGGCCAGAACCTTGACCACGACCGATACGCTTTCTATTTTTAACCGAACCAGCGGCCGGTTTTAAGTTACTTAAGTCCATTAGGCGTTTTCAATTTTTAATAAATGTTCAACTGTACGGATCATGCCTTGGATTTGAGGATTCAATTCCACTTCACGACTCGCATGCATTTTACGTAAACCTAAAGCCCATAAAGTAGCCTTTTGGTTTTTAGGGTATCCAATACCGCTTTTTATTTGTGTGATTTTAACCTTCGCCATGATATTAACCGTTAAACACTTGTTTTATACTGATACCACGTAATTGAGCTACACTGTTTGCGTCACGCATACTGGTTAGTGCTTTAAAGGTAGCTTTTACCACGTTGTGTGGGTTAGACGAACCTTTAGACTTAGCCAATACATCTGTTACACCTGCACTCTCCAATACCGCACGCATTGCACCACCGGCAATAACTCCTGTACCGTGAGAAGCAGGGCGCAACAATACGCGACCACCACCGAATTTACCCAATTGTTCGTGAGGAACGGTTCCATTAATTACAGGAACTTTAATTAGGTTCTTTTTAGCATCTTCAATACCCTTATTGATGGCTTCAATAACTTCGCCTGATTTACCTAAACCATGACCTACTGTGCCATTGCTATCGCCTACTACTACAAGAGCAGTAAAACTAAAGGTACGTCCACCTTTGGTAACTTTTGCTACACGATTGATGGATACAACACGCTCTGTCAAGGTGATGTCTCCTGGACGGATACGTTGATTATTATTCAAATTTGACATGTTGTTTTCTTAACTAAATTAGAACTTAAGACCTCCTTCACGAGCTCCGTCGGCCAAACTTTTTACGCGACCGTGGTATAAATACCCACCGCGATCAAATACTACTTGCTCGATACCTGCGGTTTTTGCAAGTTCAGCAATTTTTTTACCTACTAAAGCCGCTTTTGCTACTTTAGTGTCTTTATGTTCAAGAATATCGGTTGCACGAGAGGATGCAGCGGCCAATGTTACGCCGTTTGCATCATCGATTAATTGCGCATAGATATCTTTATTACTGCGGTAAACACTTAAACGCGGGCGTTGAGCGGTACCTGAAATCACGCCGCGAACGCGTTTACGAATCTTATCTCTTCTAGAAACTTTAGTCTTTGCCATGATTTACTGTTATTTTTTACCGGCAGATTTACCTGCTTTTTTACGTAGAACTTCACCCGCAAATTTGATACCTTTTCCTTTGTATGGCTCAGGTTTACGGAAGGAACGAATTTTAGCAGCTACTTGACCCAACAACTGCTTGTCGCAGCTTGTCATAGTAATGTTTGGATTCTTACCTTTAACGGTTTCGGTTGTTACCGTGATTTCAGAAGGTACTTGCAACAAGATTTTGTGCGAGTAACCTACTACGAATTCCACCATGTTACCTTGGTTAGAAACTTTGTAACCTACACCGACCAATTCTTGATTGACAGAATGACCTTGAGAAACACCTACGATTAGATTGTTTAGCAAAGAACGATAAAGGCCGTGAAGGCTTTTATCTGATTTACTGTCGCTTGGGCGATGTATTGTCATCACTCCTTCTTCTACTTTCACTTCAAAAGTAGCGGGGATTTCTTGAGACAATTCTCCTTTTGGCCCTTTTGCACTTACAAGGCCTGGAGTAATAGTTACTGCGGTTCCTTGGGGGATGCTAATAGGCGCTTTTCCTACGCGTGACATATTGATTTTTTATTTTCTATTTTTAAATTATTGTACAAAACATAACACTTCACCACCGATACCCATTTTACGGGCTTCTTTGTCGGTCATAACACCTTTAGAGGTAGTTAAAATAGCCACACCTAAACCATTCATTACACGGGGAAGGTTTTCTTTATCGGCATATTTTCTCAAACCAGGGGTACTTACGCGCTTCAACATTAGAATTGCGGCTTGACGGGTTTGTGGATGATATTTAAGAGCGATTTTAATAACGCCTTGTTTATTCTCTGTATCTTCAAATTTGTATTTGAGGATATATCCCTTTTCGTACAATACACGGGTAATTTCTTTTTTCAAGTTACTCGCGGGAATCTCAACCACTCGGTGGTTGGCTTTCATTGCATTGCGTAAACGGGTTAGGTAATCTGAAATAGGATCAGTCATTGCTTTTGTTTTTTACCAACTTGATTTAGTTACACCTGGAATTTTTCCATCACTCGCCAATTGACGAAATTGGTTACGACATAAACCGAATACACGGATATAACCTCTGGGTTTTCCAGTAATTTTACAACGATTTCTTAAACGCACAGGAGATGCATTACGAGGCAATTTTTGCAATTCATCGTAGTTTCCTTCTGCCTTAAGTT
>JAULUW010000056.1:0-9746 GCA_032111345.1 Bacteroidia bacterium | reverse complement strand
AGGCATTAGATGGTTCGCGTTTTTCGGTGGCACGCAATTTGCATTGTTGGCAATTAGAATTTAGTTGGATTCCAACGGGTTTTGGACAGCAATGGTTGTTTACATTAAGACCCGTAAGTCGTTTGTTGCAAGATTTAAAATTAAACCGTCGCGTTTATTCAAATCCCGCACTCATGTAAAAATTATAGTGATTCATTATCACAAAATGCCAAATCTATTTTAGATTGGAACTATAAAACCGAAGTAGACCTAAAGATGAGAGCTCCCATACATTTTCTGAACCCTTTTACCGTGAAATATAAAATTGGATTAACGGTTATTATCTTTGCAATATTATGTTTATCTCCCAAGGATATATATGCCCAAGACGTGCCTATCCCCGCGTATCAATTGAAGTATTGGAGCGATCCTTATGAATACCCATTAGGCGGAATTGAAATAAAACAAGCGTCTAAAAAGTTAAAGAAATTCCTTAAAGATTATTATCAGCCGGTTACTGAAGAAATTCCGGAGGTAGCATTCTTCCCGCAGTGGGGGTATGACACCATTAGATGCATTCCTAAAACTTTCAAAATCAGTCCATTTTACATCCACAATGCAGAAGTGAGCAATGCGGAATACCGGGCATTTGTCACCGATAGTTTGAATGACTTTTTTACGAAGGGAAAAATAAGCACTCAATGGGTTTACCCCGATACCAATGTATGGCTAAGCGAAAATGCGAATCTACTGCCATTTGTGAGTTATTATTTCCAGCATCCTGCCTATGATAAATATCCGGTTGTAGGAGTTTCACAATACCAAGCCACGCAATATTGCAATTGGTTGGAGCAAAAACTTAATACCGAATATAAAGCGGATTTGCCAAAGGGTTATAGGTTTGTAGTGGATTTGCCCACCCAAGCAGAATTTGTAAAAGCCGTTCACGAAGTTGTACAAAATGAAATGAACATCAATCCCAAGGGAATTGGCAACGATTGGGTTAAATTTTGGGTGCGTGCCAATTTAAACACCATCAATATGGGTCCCATAAAAACTTTGAGATTGGCGGATTTATATCTCAAGAATGTACAATTTTTCATTACCAAGTCTGCAGAATGTGCGGGAGAATACCCCTGTCAATTATTGGGAAATGTATCGGAATGGACGTCAACCAAAGCCAAGGGTAAACTGTACAACCATTTAGAATATGTATTCACCATGAGCGAGCGCTTGATTCCTAATCCAGACATCACGGTAAGCGAAACTGAATTGGCGCCGTATCTGCATAAAGAACCTGATTTAAATAGCCATTTCATGGTCAAAGGAGGCTCTTGGAACGACGAGTTTCATTATGTAGACCCAAGTGCCATTATGTTTAAACGCGGGGATTACAAATCGAATAACTTGGGATTTCGAACGGTTATTCGCATTCTTGCCGAGCAATAGTAGTTTGCTTGTAGGCTTGAATCACCTCATTGATACCCGCGAGATAAATCCCGCGGGTATTTACATAATGCAAAGTTTCACAAGTTAAATCCATCGGGAAAATGGCACTTAAAGCAGAGATACCCGTTTGCTCTTATGCCCCGAGTACCTCGATTTCGTTTCGTACAATATCTTCCAAGGTTTCTGCTCGGCGAATCAAGTGCATTTCCCCTTTATAGAAAAGCACTTCCGCAGGCTTCAAACGGGCATTGTAATTATTGCTCATCGAAAAAGCATAAGCCCCGGCATTTTTAATCCGTAAAATATCCCCTTCCCGTACCTCTGGAATTTGCCGATCGTAGCCCAATGTGTCCGTTTCGCAGATATATCCCACCACAGAATACAAGCGCGGGGTACCTGTAGGGTTAGAGGCATTTTCAATATGGTGATAGGCATCGTAGAACATAGGGCGTATGAGATGATTTTGACCGCTATTCACACCAATAAACACGGTTGATGTGGTGGTTTTGATTACATTAGCCGTTACAAGCAATGAACCGGCTTCTGACACGATAAACTTGCCCGGCTCGAACCATAAGTCTAAATCTCGGCCATAATCCTTGCAAAAGGCTTTAAATGCATCCGTAATCTTTGCCCCTATAAGTTCAATATCGGTAACGATATCGCCTACTTTATAACCTACTTTAAACCCAGATCCAAAATCCATAAATTCCAAGTCTTTAAACTGCATTGCCGCTTCAAAAAGCAACTCCGCCCCTCTTAAAAACACATCTGCATCTAAGATATCGCTGCCGGTGTGCATGTGCAGTCCATTTACTTTAATATTATGAGAATCTACCACCCGCTGAACATGTCGCATTTGATGAATAGAAATTCCAAATTTAGAATCAATATGACCTACCGAGATATTCGAATGTCCACCGGCCATAATATGCGGATTCAATCGGATACAACAAGGCACAGAATCGCCATATTCATGTCCAAATTGATCGAGAATTGAGATGTTATCGATATTGATGATAACCCCCAATTCTACAGCTTCTTTTATTTCTTCGAAGCTCACACAATTGGGGGTATACATAATTTCATTGGGGGCAAAGCCCGCTCTCAATCCCAAATAAACCTCTTGAATGGAAACAGCATCTAAACCAGATCCTAAAGATTTAAGGATACGTAGGATATTGATATTATTCAGCGCTTTCATGGCATAGTGCAGGTGCACATTTACGCCCGTAAAGGCATTTTTCAAACGGTGGTACTGGAATTCAATACGCTCGCCGTGATATACATATAAGGGCGAACCAAAATCTTTGGCTGCACTTAATAATTGCTCGTTCGATAAGTCTTTCATATATATCAAAAAAAAAGCGGGGCATAACCCCGCTTTCCGTTATTTACAGGGATTAAATTTTACTTGTTTTTCTTTTTAGAAGTGAAATCCACAACGACTGGAGTCGCTATGCAGATTGAAGAATAGGTACCCGCAATGATACCGATTAGCATCGCCAATGAGAATCCTTTAAGAGCATCACCACCAAATAGGAACAAGATGACCAATACAAAGAATACAGTAGCTGCGGTAACGATGGTTCTACTCAAAGTAGAGTTGATTGCACCGTTGATCATGGTAACATCAGAACGGTCGCTCCGACGGCTGCTTAGGAATTCACGAATACGGTCAAATATAATCACCGTATCGTTAATAGAATATCCGAGTAACGTTAACAAGGCTGCGATTAAATGTTGGTCGAACTCTGTTGCAAAAGGCAATACCCCATCTAGAATAGCGAAGGCAGCTAATACAAACGCGATATCGTGAATCAATGCAACGGTTGCACCTAATCCATAGGCAACACTTCTGAAACGAACGACAATGTACAAGAAGATACCAACAATAGCTAATAATACCAACATGGTACTTGTGTTACGGGTTTCTGTAGCAATAGCTGCTCCTACTGTCGTACTTTGAAGAATAGGACTGTCTGCACCTGCGGGCGTCTTCATTTCAAAACCTTTTAAGGCCGACAACAAGTCTTCACGTACTTTATCGCGCTTTTCTTTACCTTCTTGATTTACTAAATAGGTGGTAACAATTTTAAACTGACCTTCAGAACCAAAAGATTTAACCTCATTGCTAGATTCTGACAGGGCATTGTCTAAAGCTTTCTTAATATCTTCCGTTGCATAGTTCTTCGTATCATCAAATTGAATAATGAAAGCGTTACCCCCTTTGAAATCGATACCGGTAGTAATACCTCCTTTAGCGATAAAGGCCACGGCACCTGCTAAAATGAACAATGCGGAGAATATGTAGTATTTCTTACGATTGCTTACGAAATCGTAGTTTTTGTTCTTTAAGAAATTGCGGTTCCAAGAAGTATCAAAGGTTACATCTTTACCCTTAGCTACGCGGCTCTCTAACAACCAACGCGTAATGAATAAAGCGGTAAACATAGAACTGAAAATACCGATAACCAGAATGATTGCGAAACCATAAGCTGGACCTGCACCAGAGAATGTAAGGATGATACCCGCTAAAAGTGTGGTGATATTCGAATCGATGATAGCGCTTAGTGCGTGCTTGAAACCTAATTCAATAGCTGCTTTTAATCCTTTTCCACCGGCTAATTCGTCTTTGATGCGCTCATAAATAAGTACGTTGGCATCTACCGCCATACCTACCGTTAAAATGATACCCGCGATACCCGGAAGGGTTAATGCCGCCCCTAAGCTCGACAAAACGCCCATTATCAAATATACGTTACCCAATACAGCTACTACGGAAATCCATCCCGCACGGTTGTAATATAAAATCATGAAAACCACTACCGATAAGAAACCGATAAGTAAAGAATTCAAACCTCTATCGATAGATGCTTGTCCTAATGAAGGACCTACTACCTCACTCGCTACAATAACGGCAGGAGCAGGAAGCTTACCTGCTTTCAACACGTTGGCTAAATCTTGTGCTTCGCGAATATCAAAATTTCCTGAAATTTGAGAATTACCTCCAGAAATTTTCTGATTTACAACCGGTGCAGAATACACCCGATTATCCAAAACGATGGCAATGAAGTTACCCACGTTTGCGCCAGTAACTTGAGCCCAACGAGAGGCAGCCGCAGGTGTCATTTGCATGGTTACTTCAATTTGACCTGTTTGGTTGGTATTTTCGCGAGCGTCTTCGATGATGTTTTCATCGTCTGATGCTAAAGCCGCGCTACCGTCTCTGTCTTTACGCAAGAAGTAAACCAAGTAATCGCTAGAATTCAACACTTCTTTACCGTTTGCATCTACATCGGTTGGTTTCGCACTGTATGCTACTTTTACAGAAGGACCTAGGATATTTACGTATTCTTCTTTCGCTAAAAGATCGTCTAAAAGCTTACGATCTGCAGCACTCACCAATGCACTTGCAGAACCTTGCCCATTACCGAAAGGCTTCAAAATGCGCCCTACCGCAGAAATACGGGTTGGTGCTGCGTTTGAATCGCTGGTTAAGGTATCGTTTTCAACGCCCATCGCATTGTTGGCAAGTGAATTCAAAACGCGAGTTGCTTCAGTTCCGCTGATTACTTCATAGAATTCCAATTTGGCACTTTTTTCTACCAATTCTTCCATACGGCGGGGATTGTCAACACCAGGAAGTTCAACACTGATACGGCCTCCGTCGATTTCTTGCACGATAGGTTGGGTAACATTGGCTTGGTTGATACGTTTTTCAACGACTGATTTAACGTTAGAAACCGCAGTGGTAATACTGGATTTTAAATAATTAACGACTTCAATTTCTTGGCTTGTAGCTTGAATTTGAGAATTGTTTCCTTTAACAAACAGAACGGCCAAATTGCGGTCTTTTGCTTGTTGTTTAAAGGCTTTAACAAATGCTGCCACGTATTCGGTGCCTTGTTCTTTTACTTCTTTGTTTGCGATTTCCAGTGACTTTAACAAATCGGCATCGCTAGGATCGTTTGCCAAAACTTTAATGATGGCATCTTTTTCAACCTCTAAGATTACGTTCATACCGCCACGCAAGTCCAAACCCAAGTTGAGTTCGCGTTGTTTACACTCGTAGTAGGTATAGGAAACCATTCCTAAAAAACTGTAATAGTCTTTGTTTCCTAAACTATCGATGTAACGACGGTAAAAATCTTTTTCATTGGCTCCGTTTTGGGCCGACTTCTTTTTGGCAAATTCCATTGCCTCTTTTTCAAAGCTCTTCGCTTGGAAGGTAAATGACAATTGAAAAAGGGATGCCAACGCCAAAATGACGGAAAAAATAACGAGTGATTTATTGCTTTTCATCAGAATACGATTCTCGGTTTAATTTGTATAAGGTCGCGAAATTACATAAAAAAACATTCAATCGCATTACCCTTATACGCTTCGGCTTAATTTTTCCAAATTTTCGAACCAAAGTTGGGGATCATGGTCCATACATTGGAAATGTTTTTTCGGACATTCGGGGTATCCGAGTTTGGAACAAGGCCTGCATTTTAGGTCGGGTATTTCCATGGAACGGATAGCCCCATTATGGGGATTTACAGGTGACAACATGCCAAAATCAGGCGTTGTATTGCCCCAAATCCACAAAATTGGAACTCCCAAAGCGGCTCCAATATGAGCCAAACCCGTATCTCCAGAACACAGCACTTGCGCTTTTTGAACGACCCAAGCCGATTGCCCTAAGGTTAATTTTCCAGTTAGATTAATGCATTTATTTGGAAATTCAGTTGTTAAAGCCTCCGCCGTCGACATGTCACCGCTCCCTCCAAGTAATACAAACGGTCCTTTGGCTTCCGCGTGATTAAAAAAACGTCTGTATGTTTTTAATGGAATTTGTTTGGTAGCAAATGATCCGCCTAAGGCAATGGCAATATAGGTTTCGGGCAATGCGTCAAACCCAACCGATCTTGTTTTATCGTTCTCGAATTTCTGAACCCCATAAAAATCTAGCCCCAAATGGTCATCTTCAATGCCTAAGAGGTTCAACATATCGGCATACCGCTCCACAATAGGTTTGATTTTCAATATCGGCTTTTTAAATGCTACGAATAGCATTTTCCTGAAATTTTGCTTGTTTAAGGTAAGTGAGGGGCAATCCCAACGGGCGATTTTGACTCTTCTAGAACGGAGGTTATTATGCAAATCTAAAATTAATTCATAAGGAGCTTGTTTCCAAACTTGGGTATCTTCAGAATCGCCCCATTTCAGAATTTTGTGGATATGTGGATTCCCTTCCCATACAAAGGCAAAATCTTTTTTTGTTAGTACGTCGATTTTCAAATCTGGAAATTTGTTTTTCAAATTTCGCAAAACCGGACTGCATAAAACGATATCTCCTATAGAACTGAATCGAATAATTAAGACACGCTGCATGATTTATTTATATTTCTAAATGCGGAAAAATCAAATGGACTTTCTTTCGGATAGGAAACGTTCAAAATCATCCAAATTCATGGCATTCAGCGTATTTCGAGTTAAAAGACCTCCCTTACGCGCGGCCAATGTACCAAAGAACATGTCGTGATACCCCTGCTTTTCGTGTGCGTCGGGATTGATACTTACCCAAACACCCTTTTGTTGCGCATAATGGATCCAAGTCCAATCGATATCCAAGCGGTAGGGATGTGCATTCAATTCGATACAAACTCCATTCGCGGCACAGGCATCTAGGATATAGGTATGATCGATAGGGTATCCATTTCGCATCAATAAAAGTCGCCCCGTTGGATGTCCTAAAATGGTGGTATATGGATTTTCGATTGCCCTAATCAAGCGCATGTGTGCCTTATCTTGATCCATATTTAAACCACTATGGATGGATGCCACGACGAAGTCTAATTGCTTGAGTATTTCATTTTCATAATCCAAACTGCCGTCGGCTAAAATATCGCTTTCTATCCCCTTGAAAATCTTAAAAGGGGCTAATTCTTCATTCAAACGGTCTATTTCTGCACATTGCGCGAGCAATGTATCCGGTGTAAGTCCCCCAGCGTAGCCCGCACTTTGCGAGTGATCGCATATACCTAGATACTCGTATTTCTGTTGTTTGGCATATTCGGCCATTTCCCTCAAACTATTGAGGCCATCGGAATAGGTCGTATGGTTGTGCAGTACGCCCTTCAATTGCCAAAATTCGATCCAATCTGCCTTTGGAAAATCGGGATCCAATTCATTTTTCCCTTCCCTTTGTTCTGGAGGAATCCAAGAAAGGCCCTTAGATTGGTAATAGCGCGTTTCATCTACAAAAGCTTCGGAGCGTTTGTAGTCTATCATTTTCAAATGTGCGATGTTTCCTGTGGTCTCAAACAACTCGCGTTCATACGAATCGGAATCCGTGCACATGACAATAAGCGGATATTGACCGTTTAAAAGGGCATGTATTTCAGCGTCAATTAAGTCAGCTGGAATATGTTGGTTTTCACAAAAATCAGCAACTTGTTCGGGCTCGATATCGCAGATCAATTCTATGTTATCGAGTACGACAGCGGCTCTGCGAAAAGCGCCTGTAAAGGATATTTGTGCTTCTGGGAATTCTTTTTTTAGAGTTTCTAAAAACGCGGTGGCAGGTTCCCACAAACGGGCATAGTGCCATTGGCCTTGGTTGCTCAAGGAGAATTCGATATTCCGCACAATTTCAGCCTGCGTTTTCAATCCGAAACCTTTTAATTCTACCAGTCGATTTTGCCTACAGGCATCCAATAAATCGCCCACGGTATCGATGCCCAGAGAATTCCAAATAACCGCTACTTTCTTTGGTCCTAATCCTTTAATTTGAAGTATTTCTACAATTCCAGCAGGGGTTATCTGCATTAAATCTTCCAAGGCTTGCATCTTATGGGTAAGGGTTAATTCCCGGATGCTTTCAACAACGCCTTTTCCAACCCCTGGGATGCTGAGCAAATCGGCATCGCTCCAATTTGAAAAAGGTTCTTTTAACTTCTTTAAATTGAAGGCCGCCGTGGAATATGCCCGAATTTTAAACGCATTTTCATTATGCAATTCACCGAGTTTTGCATACAAATTAAGCGCACTTAAAATCCCAGCGTTATCGATCATCAGATTTGGGATCAAGAGCCACTAAAACCGTTAGTATTTCACCATACTGGGCGGCATTATCGATATCTACCATTATAATGGTATTGGGGTCTTGCGTTTCCAGATAAATGACATTCATCGGACTGCCGTCTTTTTCTTTTTTTACGACTTCCAGACCTTTTATAACGAACTTTTCTCCTTGGAATCTGGCCGGCAATTCGGCGGCATCAAAATCCCCTCGAAAGAAATACCTGTAAAACCCATTGCCCGTTGTAGAGTCGTAGGTTTTATACTTCAGCGTAAATTCATCCTGCGGAAGCGGACTCGGATCCCAACGTGTTTTTTTAAAGATATCTATAAAGGCAAATACCGATTCGGATTTTGGCTTACCTAAAACGAGGGTATCTCCCACCGAAATGGCAATTTCCTGCTCTTGAGATTCCTCATATTCTTGATCTAAGGCCTGCGCCTGCGCATTATTTGATAAAGTAGCTGAAAACAAGAAAATGCCGGCCAGCGTAAACAAACGTAAAAAAAGCATGTTGTAAATTTAGCGAAAAAAATCCAAGCGGATTTTTAAGTCCGCTACGATTTGCGTTTTTTGCAAATATTTTAGGCTTCTAAAATATCGGCAATCGCATTTTCGTAAGGTTTTGCAAACGCATCGATATGCGACCAAACCATGCCATTAACCGTAATTTCAGATTGGGTAACCGTACCAATATGCAAGGCATCTACGCCCATTGCTTGGGCTTGTTTCATCAATTCTGTAACCTTATCGGCACTCACAGACACGACTACCCTGCTTTGATTTTCTCCAAAGAGTGCGGCATCCAAACGAAGTTCTTTTGCGGTACAAATATCAAAGCCTAAGGCACCAGAAATACCGCTTTCTAAACACGCGATAAACAATCCGCCTTCAGAAATATCGTGAACGCTATTGGCCAAGGTATTTCTGCTTATAACATGCAATAAATCATGCAATTTCAATTCTTCTTGGATATCAAAATCAGGACAATTGGAGTGTTTTATATCTCTTAATTTGGAAACATATTGAGAACTACCGATATCGTTCTTTGAGCTTCCCAAAAGAATAATCGCATCGCCCGCAGCTTTGAAATTCATGCTCATGATATACTCGGGCTTTTCAATGATTCCGACCATACCTATAGTTGGCGTTGGATAAACGGCTTGTCCGTTGGTACTTTGGTTATAGAAACTCACATTTCCACCGGTTACAGGCGTATCAAAGGCTTTGCAGGCTGTACCCATTCCTT
>JAULUW010000055.1:0-6997 GCA_032111345.1 Bacteroidia bacterium | reverse complement strand
CGTAATGCTGCATAATTTTGGGCACCAAGGCTTTCTTTTGCTCCGCATTAACATCCTCAACAGCTTTCAAAATCTTAAAATCGTAATCGACCGAAGCTGCGCTATGCACCAATGCCTTTACATCTTTGGGGAAACAACTTCCACCGTATCCAATACCCGGAAACAAGAATCTCTTTCCTATGCGATCGTCACTTCCAACTCCTTTGCGAACCATATCTACATCTGCACCTAATAATTCACACAACCGTGCAATTTCATTCATAAAAGAAATTTTAGTGGCTAAGAAGCTATTGGCCGCATATTTTGTCAACTCCGCACTGCGTGTATCCATGTGCATTACAGGATTTCCTTGACGCACGTAGGGTGCATACAATTCATCCATTACGTCAAAGGCACGCTGATTTTGGGCACCGATTACCACACGATCCGGCTTCATAAAATCGTCAACGGCAACACCTTCACGTAAAAATTCAGGATTAGACACAACATCGAACTCCCCCTTGAAATTAGCAGCAACAGCATCCCGAACCCGGTCAGCGGTACCTACAGGAACCGTACTTTTATCCACGATTACCTTATAGTCGGTCATGATTTTTCCTAAATGATCCGCAACACCCAATACATATCTCAAATCCGCAGAACCGTCTTCACCTGGAGGAGTAGGCAAAGCCAAGAAAATAACCAAACTGTCTTTTATAGCATCTTCTAAAGATGTAGTAAACTTCAATCGACCTTCTTTCAAATTCCGTTTGAACAAAACCTCCAAACCGGGTTCAAAAATAGTTATTTGTCCGTTAGACAAGCGATCTACCTTAGTTTGATCGATGTCTACACAGATTACATCGTTTCCGGTTTCGGCAAAACACGTTCCGCTTACCAAGCCAACGTAACCTGTTCCAACTACTGCAATTTTCATGATTTATAAAATGATTTTAATTTATTAATAATTAGGTATTGTTGTTCTTCCGTTAATTCTGGACAAATAGGCAAACTTAATACTTCCTGACATAATTGTTCCGCAACAGGAATTACAGCATCGCTTAAATAGGCCATCTGTTGATGCAAAGGTAGGGGATAATAAATAATACTTGGAATACTATTATTCGATAAAAAGGCCGCCAATGCATCTCGTTGATTGTCTAAAATCCGCAATGTATATTGATGATAGGCGTGAATGCTATTTCCCGCCGATTCATGGGGCACAACTATTCCTTCTAAATCGGAAAAAGCCTGATTATAACGGGCTGCAATTTCTCTTCTTCGAGAAATAAAAGTCGCTAAATGAGGCAATTTTACCCTAAGAATTGCCGCTTGCAAACTATCAAGACGTGAATTCAGTCCTACAATTTCGTGGTAATACCGCTTAGACTGACCGTGGTTGGCTAACATCCTTATTTTGTCAGCAAGATGATCTTTATTGGTAAAAACAGCGCCGCCATCTCCAAAACAACCCAAATTCTTGCTCGGGAAGAAAGAGGTGGTTCCGATATCGCCTAAGGTTCCACTATGGCCAAAACATGTTTCGCCGCAAAATTGCGAGCCCATGCTTTGTGCAGCGTCTTCTAAAATAAACAGGTTGTGGCGTTCGGCTATTTCCACCAAAACATCCATATTCGCTGTTAATCCAAACAAATGAACCGGGGCAATCACCCGCGTTTTTGAAGAAATTTTCGACTCGATTTGAGCGGCATCAATAAGAAAATCGGAAACGCATACATCTACAAATACCGGCTTCAAACCCAATAATAAAATTACCTCCGGCAAAGCCGCATAAGCAAAAGCAGGCAAAATAATTTCATCTCCGGGTTCTAAATCCAAAGACATCAGCGCAATTTGAAGTGCATCGGTGCCATTGGCAACACCAATAACATGCTTCACTCCTAAAAAAGCCGCCAATTCACGTTCAAAGGCAGCAACCTCAGGGCCTTTAATAAAAGCGCTCTCTTGACAAACCCGTTCAAATGCTTCATCAAACTCCGACTTAAAACGGACATATTGGGCTTTAAGATTAACCATTTGGATGGCTTCCATTAGAACAAATTTAGAATATACCCTTTGAAGCGAGCTATTTATTTAGCACGTTGACGAATTATCTCATAAACGACAACCCCTGTTGCCACCGAAACGTTTAAGGAATCAACCCCACGTTTGGATATAGGAATACGCACAAAATCATCACACATTTTCATGGTTTCCTTGTCCATACCGGTATCTTCACTACCCATAACTATGGCCATAGGTCCGCTCAGATCTTGGTCGTACAATCCTTGATCGGTCTTTTCTGTTGCCCCTACTATACGCAAACCTGAATTTTTTAGGTACTTCAAAGTATGGTGCAAACTTTTTGTTCTACAAACAGGAATATGCATCAAGGCGCCAGCAGATGTTTTCAAAGCATCTGGACCAATTGGAGCGCTGCCCACTTCTGGCACAACAATACCGTGTATTCCAGCACAGGATGCGGTTCTTGCTATGGCGCCAAAGTTACGGACATCCGTAATGCCGTCTAAGACTAATATGAAAGGATCTTCCCCCTCTTCATAAGCCATGTCCACCACATCTTCAATCTTGGCAAAATCAACGACAGAAAGTGAAATCACGATTCCTTGATGATTGCCATTTACTAAAGAATTTAATTTCGCGGCGGGAACTTGTTTCCAAATAATTCCGCGGTTCCGGAACATTCCCATCAATTCATATAATTGACCTTGCAAATGTCCCTCTATAATCCAAACCTTATCTATGGTTTGACCAGAGTCTAAAGCTTCCTTTACAGGATGTATTCCGTATAATAACGATGTTTGTTTCTTCATAAAAAAATCCCGCCTTTCGGCGGGATGAATTCTTTTAGTAATTAAAATCTGCCGGCAACTTGCGCCATATTCCTAAATTTCTGAGCCCAATCTTTTCGGCCCTCTTGTTCTACAGACTTTATAGTTCTGCGTATCAAATCTTGCGATACATATACTTCACGCTCCGCAAACATACTTCCTTCCTCAGAGTCCTTGCTGAAGAACTTGAAATAGTCTACATTCTCTTTGATGCTCTCTGTCAAAACCTTCTCGGCTCCTTTATCATCGCCTAAAGACAATAAAGTTAATCCATAATCCAAACGATATTCACGACGCATGGGCATAACCGATTCGGGAATTTCTTTCATGATGTGAGTCAATACTTCAATACCACGGGCTTTGTAAACGGAAACCGAATCCTTGTAATGCAGGTAGAAATCCTCAGCACTTGCAAATCCTTCCTCTGGGCTTGCAACGGCTTTTAAATCTCTTCCACTTTCGCGCTCTTTAGCAGTTTGTTCTATAATACTCACTTTCTGCGTATAAAAAGAAGCCAGTAATAAGCCCATTTGTTGCAAGTCATTGGGCACATATGCCGCTTTATCGTCTAAGAAGAAATTAGGCTTTTCTTTCATGCCATAATATCCATAATTCTTTACCAAATTGGAGTACAACTTGTATTGATCAACACGATTGGGTTGACGGCTTCTAGAACCTCCTTTAATAGGAACAAAGCGATAAACCAAGCCTTCCAATTGCATGTAATCGTTCAAGCCTGCAAAATCATACCCAGAAACGGAAGTAAAATAGATAGGACGTTTCCAACCTTCTTTCGACATGGTAGAAATCAAATCGTACATAACCAAATCTCCTTTGGTATAATATTCAGAACCAACATTAATTTCAATAGAGTCTACGATTAAGGATTTGTAAGCAGGATGAACCACTCCCGCTCTTAAAACGGCTTCCTTATCTACGGGCACATGCATTTTTGATGCGTTCCAGGTTAAATTTCCAGTTTCACCGCCCCCTTGAGCTCTCGCTTTGCGAAGTTCTGCAACTACATCCGCCGCATTTCTTGATGTTTTATACATCGTTTTGTTTACAGGAATACCGTATTCAAAACTACCTGTTTGCAAATCTTCCTTAGAAACAGTTAAAGGCAATGGTGCCGATTTATAAACCGTATCTAACAATACAGAACTGTACCATTCTGTAGGTAACAAAGACTGATTGATAATGCGCACATCCGTACGAATTCCCTCAACGTTCTGTGCATACCATAAGGGATAGGTATCGTTATCTCCATTACAAAACAATACCGCATTCGGCTCTAAATTTTCTAAGAAATTCTTTGCCATATCCATTCCAATATATCGACCTGAACGATCGTGATCATCCCAGTTCTCAGCAGCCATATTTACAGGAACTAATAATATACTTGCCGCTGCGCTGATTAAAGCTGCACTCTTTCCTAAATATTTTCTTAGGATATCCGCCAGTGAAATCACACCTAAACCGACCCAAATACAGAATATCTGGAAAGAACCTACGACCGCATAATCCCTTTCACGAGGCTCGTAAGGAGGCTGGTTGGTATAAACAATAATAAGAAGTCCTGTAAATACGAACATGGTCATGATTAACCAGAAATCCTTTTTATTCTTGCCGTATTGCAAAACCAATCCCAATAATCCTAATATCAATGGCAAGAAATAATAGGAGTTACGCGCCTTCTGATTTTGGTAAAAAGCCGGCATTTCAGAAACATCTCCAACTACAAATTTATCTACGAATGGAATGCCACTATACCAGTTTCCATCCAATTTGGTATTTCCAGAAACCGCTTGTTGATCGTTAAAGCGACCCACAAAGTTCCACATGAAATACCGTAGATACATGTAGCGTATTTGATAGTTGAAGAAATAAGTAAGGTTATTTCCGAAAGTTGGAATTTGATAATTCAAATAATTCAAACGGTTTTTCTCTTCTGGCGTCAATTGTCTTTGCTGGCTCGCTTGTGTCAATTGATCGATTTCATCTTGAACAGATTGCATGCCACCATAACTGCGGAATCCCCGAGCATCATTCGGTTTATTGCTTTTTCCCATCCGAGGAAAAAGGGTATTGTAATCTTCCGTAATTCCGTCTCCATCAATATCTACAGGACCGTGAACGGGTTCGTATATGTCTCCCCCTTTTTCATACTTTTCACTTGCTTTGAAGTAACGCGTTCCTTTGATATTATAATCGGTTTGAGGCGCGTTAAAATAAGGTCCATAAGCAAGGGGCCTATCGCCGTATTGTTCACGGGTAATGTACCCGTAAAATTTATAAGGATCTTCTGGATTGTTCATATCAATCGCAGGATTCGCCATACTTCTGATGATTACCATCGCATAGGAAGAATACCCAAAAATCACAAAACCGATACACAAGAAAATCAAATTCAAATTATACTTTCCGTTCTTTTGGAAATAATTTACCAAATAGGCAACACCCACATACACGAGTATAATTGCAGCAACCGCTCCAGAATAAAACGGCAAACCAAATCCGTTTACGAACATGCGATCCAAACGGGCCAATAACCAAGGAATGCCTGGATAAATGATTTTCATTACCACCGCCAAGGCTAAAGCAGAACCTCCCAATGCATACAATACGCCATTGCGGGTAACCGTAAACTTCTTAAAATAATAGGCCAAACCTACAGCTGGAATTACCAACAAGTTCAACATGTGCGTTCCAAGGGCTAATCCAATCATGAACGCAATGAAAACCAACCAACGATCGGTAAACTTGTTATCTTCAAGATTGTACCATTTCAATAAAGCCCAAAAAGTTAAGCTCGTAAAGAATGAACTCATCGCATAAACCTCAGCTTCTACTGCACTGAACCAGAAGGTATCAATGAATGTATTGGTTAAAGCAGCAACGATACCTGCACCAAAAATCAACATATTGCGATTTTCTGCATTTTCATCCACCAACTTTTCGGCAAACATCACCGTAATCCAATAAGTAAACATTACCGCACCAGCAGACGATACTGCTGAAAGCATGTTTATCCAAAATCCAACAGTCTCGGGAGATGACGCCAAAAGCGAAAACATTCTTCCCACCATCAAGAAAAAGGGCGCCCCTGGGGGATGCACTACTTGCAAACGGTAGGCCGCTGAAGCAAATTCACCACAGTCCCAAAGACTCACAGAAGGTTCCAATGTTAAGGTATATACCACCAGGGCTACCAAGAACATAAGCCAACCTATAATAACATTCAACTTAGATAAGGCACGCATGTTTATATATTTCAGTTTTTTTAATGAAAGGCGAAAATAGGGCTTTGTTTAGGCAATTGAAAATGAAATTTTTGTTGTGGCAATACGCATCCGATCTATGACATAATCTCGACCTATATGCGCAATCATTTCCCAAATTGGGGCTCCTACACCCTCACCGGAAACTACAACCCGCAATGGCTGTAACAAATTGCCCGGTTTAATGCCTTCTGATTCACAAAATTGCTTGTACAAATCTTCATATTCTTGCGCATTAGCGGTTTCCGAAAGTCCCGCAAAAGCATCTGCCAATCGATTGATAATAGGATTCGTTTCAGCGTTCCATTTCTTCTGGATAACGGCTTGATCATAAACAACCGGTTCCTCAAAGAAATAAGCACCTTGTAAAATGGTATCCTTTGCAAATTGCACTTTTTCCCGCATCAACGCGATAACCCCTTCTACATATTCTTGACAAACATCGTAACCCTTTTCTTTTATTATGGGCTCAACAAGGGCGTAGATCTCAGATAAAGGTTTGCGTTGTAAATATTGTTGATTGAACCAAAACGCTTTCTGAACATCAAACTTCGCCCCACTTTTGCTCACGCGATCCAAGGTAAATGCCTCGATCAGTTCGGACAAGCTAAAGTGTTCGCGATTATCGCTTGGATGCCACCCCAATAGGGCCAGCATATTTACCACTGCCTCTGGGAAATACCCCGATTCGCGGTAACCCGAACTTGTTTCACCCGTTTGTTCGTCTTTCCATTGCAAAGGAAATACGGGGAAACCCAATCTATCTCCGTCTCGTTTGCTTAGCTTTCCATTGCCTTCTGGTTTTAAGAGCAAAGGCAAATGGGCAAACTCAGGCATCTGTTCTTCCCACCCTAAAAAGCGGTATAACATTACGTGCAAAGGCGC
>JAULUW010000054.1:0-7680 GCA_032111345.1 Bacteroidia bacterium | reverse complement strand
CATGTGCATGAAGCAAATTCAAGGCTTTGAAAATCATTGCTCAAATCTATGGAGAATGCGGTTAAAGTTGTCGGATTTGCAGGAATTGGGTTGCTTTATCCTTTTAATATAAGGTAATGTTCCCGCTTTCGTTGATGATGCGATTTCCTTCCACGGTTTCGTCGAAAACGATGCTGATATTATAAATATATACGCCTCTGGGAACAAATTCACCTTTGGGATCTTTCCCATTCCATGCAACGGTAACCGGATTTTCTGCAATTTTCTCTCCCCAGCGGTTGTAGATGCGGTAAGTACCCGTTTTGATCGCACAATTGGCATATTTACAATCGGTACGTGGCAGCCATTCGTCGTTTACCCCATCGAGGTTATAAGGCGTAATGGCATTGGGCACACAAATTTCACAGTCGCAATTGGCTTCATACACGTTCACAAAATCGGTACGTGAGCCACAACCCACAGAGGTGGTGGTCAAACTGTAGGTATTGGTTTCGTACACATTGAGCTCCGAACTTTGAGAACCGGTATTCCAACGGTAACTAAAGGGACCAGGATTGGGTTGCGTGCCTTTGAGGGTAAACAATTTCCCCCGACAATAATATTCGTTGTCGTTCAAGACTTTTACCGGTCGGTTTTCTTTAGTGATTCTGAAGGTATCTCGCACAATACCGCAGGCATTTTGTTTGGTGATCCAGTATAAGCCTACTTTATCGAAAGTTTTATATTTGGCATTATCGCCATCGCTCCAGGTTACCTCTGAGTAAATATCCCAAACGTCTGATTGGTGGAATAAGGGGAAATCACACAAAATGACGTTCGACAGGTTCAATTCGGGTAGCGGACAAAACCGACAACCGACGGTTTGATTTGCTGTTGGAACTTGCGACGAAATGGGTGAAAAGGCTTTAGATGTGAGCGAAATTTCGGAGTATCCTTTGGTGGTTCGTTTGACCATGGCACTTGCCTTTTTGGCTTTAACGGAATAGGCAAGATTGGTGCAAAAATCCGGATCACAAGGTTTCGTCCAGGCAATGGTTAGGTGTGCCGTGTCGAGCGCGGCATCATTTCCAACCAAAACCAAACCGCCATCGCGCAAAGGGAAACTGTTTCTCACTGGGGGATACGAATAAAAATCCGTTAATAGGTTTGCATCTCCTACTTTCATGTGATTTACGAATTCCCAATTTCCTAAAGAATCGATTTGCATAATGCCGTTGGCACTGATTCCGTCGGGGCGCAATACACGACAGAGGATCATTAATTTATCGCGATCGAAAAAGGCTCTTTGTGCTAGTGACTCGAGCGTATCATATGTATATTGCCAAATTATGGAATCTTTAAGTACGTCGATACAAGCGGCCCAAACGCTATTTTTATCGGGAGCATTGATATTCGTATTCAAGGAACCCACGATAAAAACCCGAGAAGGATGTCGGGTAGAGCGCACGACTTCATTCACCCGATACATCAAACTGGGTAATTCCGATTTGAAATAGACATTTTTTACAAATACGCCCACGCTGTCAAACAGCGTCAAAACGGGTTGAAAACGGGAAGACGCGGATGGAGAGCCTGCGGGCAGTCGTTCTTGATATTCGCCGGCTACCAACATCGAATTTCCCCAAGAAATAATATCTTTAAAATGGTGAAAATCGGTAATAAAAGGCAGCGTTTGAACTACCGGTTCTATAAAGGCCCGTGCATTCAATACATTGCCAAATCGATTCAAACGCACACAAACCGGCATGTGAATTCCATTAACGGCGCCTCCCCCTACGGCCCAAATTTCACCGTTGCTTTTTACTTCCACATTGTGAAAAACGGTAGATCCAGGAACTCCGGGAATCTGATCCAATTGTCGGCCCCAACGGTAGGTGCCATCTGGGCCAATATTGGCAATCCATGCAGAATACCCCGTACCTGGATTCATCACATTGGCAATGATGAGCACGCCTTGATCGTCGGTAGAGACCAATCTGGGCGGCGATACAGGAGCTGATTTAACATCATATTGCCGATGCCATTCTAATTTACCGGTATCGTTAAATCGGGTAAGCAACACATGATTTACCGATGCAAGATTGCTGTAGGCAAGTCCGACCGTCCATACACCGCGTTGATTTTGAATTACGTCAGAAACAGCGTGTTTTTGAAGCTTGTTCGTGTCGAGGGTAATAGTGCTTAATTTATATACTTCTGGATAACCGCAATATTCCTGAGCATGCACATTCGATACAAGGCTCATTCCGAATAAACCCATTATAGTAAAAGATTTACGCAAGGGGCTTAGGAAGCGAAATACTGAAATGAAAGAATTCATAAATTATTTTTCAAAGATACAATCAGCCGTATCAGTTTGTTTCGCCATACGTTAAATGACGATAAAATGGGTTGAACGGTTGTAATTTACACCAAAACCGCCTCTTCGTGCTTTTTGAGCCGAAGAATTACCATTTTACTTGTGGGGGTATTGCTCTTTTTGGCCACACTGTCGATAGGCACCAATACGTTGGTTTCCGGGAAATACGTGGCGGTGCAGCCTTTCGGGATGCTAAAAGGCACAATAATAAAATTTCTTGCTACCCGCTCTCTGCCACCGTGATAATTGTACAAATCGACCCGCTCCCCTGCTGAAAATCCTCGGATCTTTATGTCACTTTCGTTCATAAAGATTACCCGACGCTCATTGGAGATGCCTCTGTACCGGTCGTCCAAGCCATATATGGTGGTATTGAACTGGTCGTGACTTCTTAGGGTTTGCATCATCAATTCGCCATCTTCTAAGACAATGGGCTCCACATCCGCACAGTTAAAATTGGCTTTTCCCGTGCTGGTAACCGAAAAATTGCCCTCTCGGGAGCTGTTCGGCAAGTAAAACCCGCCGGGCAATCGCACGCGATCGTTATATAAGTCAAATCCCGGTATGCATCTTTCGATATCCCAACGAATCCGATCGTAATGCTCCATATACCGGTCCCAATTCACGGCCGAATGATCTCCAAAAACCGCCTTGGCCATGTGACATACGATCATGGGTTCGCTTTTCAAGTGATTGCTAACGGGCTTCAAAACGCCTTTCGACATTTGAATAACACCCATCGAATTTTCGGTCGTAACAAACTGCAATTCTCCGTTCAAAACATCCTCATCGGTGCGACCAAAGCAAGGTAAAATAAGTGCTTCTTTGCCGGTTATGAGGTGACTTCGGTTTAATTTGGTGGAAATTTGTACCGTTAATTGGGTGTTCTGCAAGGCTTCCGCTGTGTATAAGGTATCGGGGGTTGCAGACAAGAAATTTCCGCCCATGGCTATAAAAACCTTGACCTTATTTTGATGCATGGCGCGGATACAATCTACTACATCGTAACCGTGTTCGCGTGGTGGCGCAAATTCAAAAACCCGTTCCAAATTGTCTAAAAACACCTTGGATGGCTTCTCGTAAATACCCATGGTACGGTCTCCTTGAACGTTCGAATGGCCTCGAACCGGACAAGTTCCAGCTCCTGGTTTGCCAATGCTTCCTTTGGCAATTAAAAGATTCACGACCTCTTTGATGGTATCTACGGCATTACGGTGTTGGGTAAGTCCCATTGCCCAGCACGCGATAATCTTCGTTTTATTTTTAATTGCATCAACGGTTTCTTGGATTTGCGAGAGGGAAATCCCGGACTGTTCCACCAAGAAATTCAAATCTTTCGATTGCAAATGGGCTTGCCACTTTTCGAATCCCAAAGTCTGTTGTTGGATAAAATCGGCATCCCAAACCGTGCCTGGATTTTGGGCTTCTTCTTGCATCAACAAATAGGAAATGGCCTGCAACAAAGCTAAATCTCCATTGATGCGCACTTGTAAAAATATATCGGTAAGTCGGGCCTTGATTCCCAAAGCGCCTTTGAGCGATTGCGGGTCTTTAAAGGCCACCAAACCGGTTTCCGGCAAGGGATTTACGGAAATAATTGTGGCTCCATTCTCCTTGGCTTTTTGCAAGGCACTCAACATACGGGGGTGATTGGTTCCTGGATTCTGACCTATGATAAAGATCACTTCGGCCTCGTAAAAATCTTCTAATTTTACGCTGCCCTTTCCTATTCCCAAGGATTCTCCTAAAGCCACACCCGAGGATTCGTGGCACATATTGCTGCAATCGGGCAAATTATTGGTGCCAAATTGACGTACAAACAATTGATATAAAAAAGCCGCTTCGTTACTCGTTCTTCCCGAGGTATAAAAAACCGCTTCATTGGGATCTGTGCACTCTTTTAATTGCTCTGCAATTTTTTGGAAGGCTTTATCCCAAGAAATGGGCTGGTAATGGCTCGCGCCTTCTGCCAGATACATGGGCTCGGCCAATCGGCCTTTTTTGCCAATTTCATAATCGTTCAGCAAGGCCAAATCGGCAATGGAATTTTCTTTAAAGAAGGCCGCGGTAAGTTTTTTACTGGTAGCTTCTTCGGCAATGGCTTTCGCTCCGTTTTCGCAATATTCTCCAATAACCGAGCGGTCGTCGTCCGGATCGGGCCAGGCACAACTCGGGCAATCGACCCCGCCTTTTTGATTCAAATTAAACAGGGCTTTTAAACCGCGGGCAGGTCCCATCTCTGAAAACACATGTTGTACCGCGACTTTCACACCCGTTACCCCAGCGGCGGCATCTGAAATTTTCCCCAACCTCATTTTCAATAAGGTTTCTGGATTTTCAGGATTTACAAATACCCTTTTCTTCGTCATTTCAATTCAAATTAGTCGGCCTCTTTTAGTTGGAATCTGTTTCGATTTTATTCCTGCATTTTTATCGCTGAATACGCGGCTGCGATGTTAACAAACGGCATTGGGATTGGGGTAATTGTCGCTTTGATCTTCAAAGGTATTATCCAAGCACACAAAATCCTTTTCCACCAAAAGGAAAAGTTCGGTACCATCCGGTAAAACCTGAATATGCTGAAAGCCTACTTCCTCGCTATCGGTCCACCCATTGGCCTGAGCTTCGGGCACTTGCATTACAAATCCGTTGCCGGTCCAAAGGGCTTGCAAGCTTGTAATTCCTGATTTGCGTTCTAAAGAATAGGTAAATACGCCGCCTAAAACGTGGGTATTTTCGCTAATGATTCCCAATTGCTTAAAATCGGCCACTTCGGTTTTTGTGAGGCGCAAACGCAATGAATTTCCTTTTATTCTGATTTTCATAATTTCCAATCCCTGCCACGAATATAAGGAATCACAAGCAGATGCGCTCGGCCCCATTATAGATGTTAAATCGATTTTCTTTTAGGAAGCCAATCAAGCTCATATCGAACTCTTGTGCCAATTCCAGGGCCATTGAAGAGGGTGCTCCGATGGAACAAACCATTCGAAATCCTGCCATACTGGCTTTTTGCACCAATTCAAAACTGGCTCTTCCGCTCAACAACAATACCGATTCCAAGCAGGGTACTTGTTTTTGTTCCAAGGCAAAACCAATCAGTTTGTCTAAGGCATTATGACGGCCTATATCTTCTCGAATAGCCCATAATTCCCCTTGTAGATTAAAAGCGCCACAGGCATGAATGCCGCCCGAATATTCAAAATTGTTTTGCGATTTCCGCAATACATCGGGGAGCATGCGCAGTATTTCTTGCGAAATTTGCCATTTTTTTCTGGGAATAATTACAGGGCATACCTGTTGTATGGCGGCGATGGAGGTTTTACCGCAAACCCCGCAACTGGAGGTGGTGTAAAAATGCCGTTCCAAGCGATTGAGGTCCAGTTCCATATCTGCTCTTAGCTCCACCTGCACCCAAGCGTCGTCTGCATCGGTACTTTCTTCAATGCGCATTACATCGGCTCTATTGCGGATAATGCCTTCGGTAAACAGAAATCCCAATGCCAATTCTGCATCTGCGCCCGGAGTTCGCATGGTAATAGAAAGATCTTTAGATACGCGATTTTCGGCAGCACCGTAAACCAAGCGAATGCCTAAAGGCGCTTCAATCGATACCAAATCGGAAACCGCTATCAGGTTTCCCTTTTCGTAACGGATAATTTCAACGGGTTCTAAATGCTGCTTCATCGGCGGGAAAATCGTAACTTTTTAAGACTTCGGGATTTCTGTGAGGCAACACCAATACCCGTTCCTGGGAGGCTTCCCAAAAAAGGCGTAAGGAATTGGATGTTTGACCAAATTGATCGCGCAACTGCAATAAATCTAGAGGGTGGTATAAGGCTATTAAGGGTTCGATGGTTTGGGATTCGGGATTTCGGTAGCACACACTGCAATTTCGGATTTGAAAGGCATAAATCAAATCTTTCAAAGTTTGGCTATCCATATTGGGGTAATCTACGCCTAAAACCAGTAAAGCGGTATCCGCGGATTCCTGCGAAACAGATAGCAAACCGCTCATAGGACCTGCATTCGAGAATTGAGGGTGGTCGGCAATTACCGTGTAATCCCCATCTTCCATATCGTTGGAACTTATACAGGTTTCGAGTCCCAGTGCACTTAACTGTTGAAAGGCATATTTCCATTGAGGCATACCGTGATACGCAATTTGCTTTTTGTCTTTTTGCATTCTGCTGGAATTACCACCGGCCAAAACGACCCCTTTTATCGGGGGAATTCGGGGCATCCAAGGACCTTGATTGAGGCTATATTTCGTCCATCCGTATTTTTGTATGGCCTTATCCAACAAGGAAGACCTAATAATTAGGAGCAGTTGCGCTGCTTTTAGTTGGCTTAGGAAGGCCGTAAATGCGGGTTCGAAACCCAGATCCATTTCAATTTCCAATTTGCCCAATTCGTCGACAATACACAAATCTGCTGGAATATCGGAGGCCCTTAAGGATTGCAGGGCCTGTTGAAATGCCCTTTTTTTAAAATGAAATCGGCCTATAGATTGGGTGCTTGAATCGGATTCTGTGGTCTGAAAATCGAGATG
The DNA here is from genome assembly GCA_032111345.1 of Bacteroidia bacterium. Taxonomy (GTDB): domain Bacteria; phylum Bacteroidota; class Bacteroidia; order NS11-12g; family UBA955; genus VMCP01. The sequence goes on along the minus strand of JAULUW010000054.1, from coordinate 769 downwards.
CTCCAATGACGGATAAAGCTGCAACTTCCTCAAGTTAGTTTCGGGATCAACAAGGCACACAAATCCGTGCAAAGAGCCTTGAAAATGCTGCACATACCGGTTTAGCAAGCTGCTTTTTCCAATACCTACGGGGCCCGTAATAATGGCTATTTTAGGGATTGAATTCACTTGCATATTCTTGGTGTATTTTCACGGCAATCAACATTTCCATGGCCCTAAAATACCGCAAAGGCAACCAAGAGTGCCCCCCTACCAAATGCAATGCACGCAAATATTCCTGTTGCAGGAATGAAAATTGATTGGAAATGTGTTGAATTTGCGCTTTTATATTGGAATTGCCCGATTTTCTCATCATCCAATAACTGAATATGGGATTTATGACCCAAAAAACCAGGAAAATCGCCGACATACTCCTGAAAACCACATAAAACAAATCTTGTTTGGTATCACCGAGCAGGATTAAAATAACGGATATTAGGATCAAGAACATCAGATAAACGAACCAAAACAGATTCCGATTGTGTTGAACCTTTACGGGTGATTCTAAGGAATGTGGAGCTACATGGATTTCAGATGAGCTCCAAAGATCTAAATACCCTTTTTTTCTGTGGGTAAAGGTCGACATTCTAATTCCCAGATAAAATCCCCAAAACACATAAATCCCTACATAAATCCCTACAATCCAATAGGTTCCTGGTGTATCCGATGAAAAACCCAAAGATTTCAAAACGGCAAGTATAAAAATATCCACGGCAACCCATAAGGATTT
>JAULUW010000053.1:0-5741 GCA_032111345.1 Bacteroidia bacterium | reverse complement strand
GGGGCGGGGATAGATGGATTTTTTGGTAAATAGGGTGTAATGCCTTAAATTTGTATAATTCAGCTGTATATGAACGCAATTTTAAAATCCATATTGATTGTTTTGATCAGCGTTGCACTTCCTTTGAGCGCGCAACGCAAAAGTCAACCGATTGAATTCGGAATAACTTTGGGAGGCGCAAACTATTTAGGCGAATTATCGCCGAACATTGCGTTAAACGAAACCAAACCTATGGGAGGTATCATTTGTCGATTTAACTACAGTGATTTTTTAACGTTACGAGGGAATGCTTTGTTTGGACAGATTTCAGGTAGCGATAAAAATTACGAGGGCGATGCGGAACGTTTTAAACGCAATTTGAGCTTTAAAAGCGATATAATTGAAATAGGCGGAACTATCGAATATAACCTTTTCGGTTATTCTGAAACGCAGCGATTTAATCCGGCAACTCCTTTTCTATTTGCGGGTATTTCTTTATTTAAATTCAACCCATTGGCATATTTTGAGTATATGCCCGATGTTCATAATCAGGCCGAATACGGAGATTTATCGAGATACGATGGCAAATGGGTGGAATTACAACCTTTGAGTACAGAGGCGCAGGAAACAACTAAATTCAATGACCGTAGGAGATATGCCCTTACACAAGTAAGTATTCCTATTGGTATTGGTTATAAACAACAGTTTGATGATGTATGGGCTTGGGGCGTTGAGTTGGGTGTTCGCAAGACCTTCACAGACTATTTAGACGATATCAGTACAACTTACGTGGATCCGCAGATTACCCGCGGTAGCAATGGAGGTTTGGCGGCCGCAATGGCCGATCGCACACCAGAGCTTAAACGTGATGATTTGGTGAACGACTATGGAAACGAAGAGCGCCTTGGTGCCGCTCGTGGAGATGAAACAACTAAGGATTGGTACTTATTTTTGAACTTTACTTTGACTCGAAAAATTACGGGTGGAAAAACAACCTGTTTCCAATTTTAAGCGAAACATACAATCTGTCTTGAGCGCTGCGCTTCTGTGTATTTCATTTACATGGACAGGACTTTTATGGTCGCAAAAGTACTTCTCAGGAAGGAATGAATATGGCGTAGTATTGGGCGCTAGTAATTATTACGGAGATTTGTCTCAAGGGCAAAACATTAAACATTTTCATCCATCGGCGGGGGTTTATCAGCGATATAATTTCAGCGACTATTTTGCGTGGAGAAATCAGTTTTCCTATTTATATGTTTCGGGCACAACCGAAGGCAATGAGAATTATGAAATCCAAGATTTAAATTTCCAATCTGCCGTTTATGAGTTTTCAAGCATGCTGAGTTTTGATTTTCATCGGTTTGGTACAAATATCAACAACCGATCTAGCACGCCTTATGCGCTATTGGGTTTAGGGATGTTTCGTTTTGAACCTCGGAGATTGGACGCCGGTGAAGTGAATTTGCATGCCGCAAATACGGGTATGCGGAAGACCAATTACAGTCGTTTTCAACTTTCTATTCCGATAGGTTTGGGTTACAAATATAAAATTTCACAAAAAAGGAATAAAGGTGCTTGGATAGTGGGAGTAGAAGCAATGTGGCGTAAAACATTTACAGATGATTTGGACGATGTAACGGGTACGTACCCCGATTTTAAGGCAATCAGTGATGCGCAAGGTGAAGGGTCAGCACAATATTCTCAACCCCAAGTAATTAAAGGATTTAACCCATTTCCGAAAGGAACTTTTCGAGGAGATGCACACTTAAAAGATTGGTATTATTTCCTTGGCTTTAACCTTTCTTATCGTATTACTCCGTTAATTTGTAGATAATAACAATGACTCCAGACGCATCCTTAACATATCCAAGTATCAATCCCAATCGCATACCTCGACATGTTGCTATCATTATGGATGGCAATGGTCGTTGGGCAAAGCAACAAGGTCATATGCGGATTTTTGGGCATAAGCATGGAGTCAACGCCGTGCGGAATACTCTTGAATTTGCTGCAGAAGTTGGAATAGAGTTTGTTACTTTGTATGCATTTTCCACAGAAAATTGGACGCGACCTGAACGAGAAATAAATGCATTGATGCAACTTTTGGTAGACACAATTGAGAAAGAGCTACCTAATTTGATGAAGAATAATATTCGTTTGAAAACAATAGGGAATATTAATCAACTGCCATCGCGTTGCGTGCGACAATTGCAAGAAACGGAAGCGGCTACAGCAGGAAATACGAGAACTACCTTAATCTTAGCCTTGAGTTATAGCGGTCGGTGGGATATTATAGAAGCGGTTAAAAAAATCGCTCAAAGTGCCAAAGATGGCTATATACAGATAGATCAAATAAACGAAGAAACCTTGAATCAAGCTTTAAATACTGCCGCATACCCGAATCCAGATTTGTTAATTCGAACCAGTGGCGAAATGCGCATTAGTAATTTTCTTTTATGGGAAATTGCCTACTCGGAAATACATTTTACTTCGGTACTTTGGCCTGATTTCAGGAAAGAACATTTTGTAGCTGCCCTTGAAGATTATCAAAACCGAGAGCGTCGTTTCGGAAAAACTTCAGATCAGTTAGTAGAAACACAGAAAGGGGTGCAAGGAGCGTGAGGGTACTAAGAATTATATTTCTGAGCATATTAAGTATAGGATTCTATGCTCCTAATCTTTTAGCTCAAACAGAAGGACTTTATGATAAAGCCCCCGGAATTGCTTATAATTTCATTGAGCCTAATGTATATAAAATCAAAAACATCGATGTTCGAGAAGTAAATGGCAAAGCAGTCCAGAAAGCACTTGTAATTTTGTATTCAGGTCTGTCTATTGGACAGGAAATAAAAGTTCCGGGTACTGAAATACCCGAGGCGGTCCGTAACATTTGGAAAAAAGATTATTTCTCGGATGTACAGGTTTTTTTCCTATTTACGGCGAATGAAAATGAGGTAGTTGTTCAATTTGTGGTTAAAGAACAGCCGCGATTAAATGGATATCGTTTTTTAAATATCACCAATTCCCAAGCGAAAACATTAAAAGAGGAAACAGATTTGCGTCGGGGAATGTATATCACACCGAATTTAGTAAATCGTACAGTTCAGAAAATCAAAGCTTTTTATCTGGAAAAAGGCTATTATAATGTGCAAGTTACTGTGAAAAGGCCCGAAGCAAAAAACAAAGATGGTAATCTGATGCTTGGGTATGAAAACTTTGATTTTTATATAGACAAAGGCCCAAAAGTTAAAGTACATGATTTCATTTTTTCTGGAAATTCTGCTTTAACGGATGCCGATTTGCGCGGAGCGATAAAAGATATAAAGCGGCGTTATCGCAAGTGGAATATTACCAAATCTTCCAAGTTTACAGAAGAGAAATTCGCTGAAGCTAAGCAGCAACTGATTAAATTGTATCAAAGTCAAGGGTACCGAGATGTTAGAATTTTAAATGATAGCATTTCGATGTATGGGAAAGACCGTATTTTGGTTCACGTGAACTTGTTTGAAGGACATAAATACCGCTATCGTAGTATAACATGGAAAGGCAATACAAAATATTCAACAACCTTGTTAGACACGCTTTTAGGCATTCGAGCAGGTGATGTTTTTAATGCGTCTTTGTTAGATGAACGTTTGCGCAGTAATTTGGGCGGTTTTGATGTTCAAACGCTTTATATGGATGCTGGATATTTGTTCTTTAATATGTACGAGGTTGAAGTTGGTGTTCAAAATGACAGTATCGATTTGGAAATTCGCATTAATGAAGGACCTGAAGCGACAATTGGCAGGGTATCATGGACAGGAAATACGAAGACTTCGGACAGGGTGATTTTGAGAGAAATTCGAACAAAACCGGGTAATATTTTTTCGAAAAGCGACATACAGCGAACTATGCGAGATTTAGCGGCGGTTGGTTTATTTGATCCCGAACAATTGGGAGTGAATCCAAAACCAAATCCTGCAGATGGTACGGTGGATATTGAATACAAGTTGGTTGAAAAACCCAGTGATCAGATAGAACTTTCAGGTGGATGGGGAGGTAATGGTTTTAGTAGAACACCCACTTTAATTGGTACGGCAGGAATTATGCTTAATAATTTTTCTTCTCGAAAATTATTAAATACAAAATTGTGGAATCCAGTACCCTCTGGTGATGGACAGAAACTATCCTTAAGAGCTCAAAGTAATGGTATGAATTACCAAGGGTATACCTTTTCTTTTACAGAGCCTTGGTTAGGTGGATATAAGCCCACGAGCTTGTCGGTGAGTGTTTTTAGAACCATTAACAGCTTTGATTTCCGACAGAATGATGATCCCTTAAAGCAAAAGTTCGTGAATACGGGTGTTACTTTAGGAATTGGTAAACGTTTGACATGGCCGGATGATTTCTTTAACATTCGATATCAAATTAGTTTCCAGCAATATAGAATGCAGAATATGGATGGCGGATTTTATGGATTTCCATCAGGATTTCAGGGAATTTCGTACAATCCCTCTGCAAGTATTGAAGTTACGCGGTCATCCATTGCAGATCCCATTTATCCAATGTCTGGAAGTAAATTCACAACGTCAATTCAGGCAACACCACCAATTAGTTTAATGGATGGACGAGATTATACCAATATGGCTTTAACAGAGAAATATCGTTGGGCCGAATTTTACAAGTTCAAATTAGATGCAGAATGGTATACACCTATTTATAAGAAATTGGTTTTAACAGCGAAGACACGATTTGGTTTCTTGGGATATTATAACAATAATATAGGTCCTACGTTTTTTGAGCGTTTTCAAGTAGGTGGTGCGGGTATTTTTGGATTTAATATTGCGGCTACAGAAATTATTTCTCAACGGGGATATGATAATTATACCATTTCACAAACGGCGATGAATGGATCCGCTGGTGCGCCTATCTATAATAAATTTACCTTAGAGTTGCGCCAGGCAATTACTACTGGACAAACTGCGACGGTTTATGCGTTGGGTTTCTTTGAAGCAGGAGATGCTTGGTCGGATATGAGCAAATACAATCCGTTCCAAATGAAGCGTGCTGCTGGTGTTGGGGTCCGTTTATTTATGCCTATGTTTGGATTAATTGGATTAGATTATGCTTGGGGCTTTGATTATAAGGATGTGCCTCGCAGCGGTCAAATGGGTCAGATCCACTTCTTTATTGGTCAACAGTTTTAAGTTTCGAGCACCCGTCTCGATACCATTCTATTCGTACCTCATAGAATCACTCGACGTCCGATGAAACCAGAGGGATTTCGTTCTCAGGTAGCACCCGTCTCGATACCATTCTATTCGTACCTCATAGAATCACACGACGTCCGATGAAACCAGAGGGATTTTGTTGGAGTAGCACCCGTCTCGATACAATTCTATTCGTACCTCATAGAATCACTCGACGTCCGATGAAACCAGAGGGATTTTGTTGGAGTAGCACCCGTCTCGATACCATTCTATTCGTACCTCATAGAATCACTCGACGTCCGATGAAACCAGAGGGATTTCATTGGAGTAGCACCCGTCTGGATACCATTCTATTCGTACCTCATAGAATCACTCGACGTCCGACAAAACCAGAGGGATTTTGTTGGAGTAGCACCCGTCTCGATACAATTCTATTCGTACCTCATAGAATCACTCGACGTCCGATAAAACCAGAGGGATATTCATCGAAGCGTCCCACCAGCGCAGTGAAACGGAGCGTCTGACCAGCGCAGTGAAACGAAGCGTCTCACCAGCGAAGTGAAACGA
>JAULUW010000052.1:0-8428 GCA_032111345.1 Bacteroidia bacterium | reverse complement strand
TGACCTACACCTACCGTTTCAATTAAAACATAATCGTAAGGAGCATGTTTTAAAACGTGCACCATTTCGATGATATGTGCCGATAATCCCCCCAAAGAACCCCGAGAAGAAACACTGCGAATAAATACACCTTCGTTCAAGAATAAGGATTGCATGCGCAATCGATCTCCCAATAAAGATCCAAAATTGAACACTGAACTGGGATCTACCGCTAAAATAGCAACTTTTTTATTTAGTTTTTGCCAATGGGTCACTAAGGCGTTTACCAAAGTACTTTTCCCAGCACCTGGAGGCCCGGTAATGCCAACCACATGGGTATGGCCTTTTAAGTTTTTAAGCAATTCGAGGGCTTCGGGATGTTGATTTTCGACCCAAGAAAGGGCTCTGGCGATATGCCTTTGGTTGCCTTTTTGGATTTCATCAACATTCGGTTGTAGCATGGTTCAAAGTTAGGAATTAGGCTCGAGTATATGGCAATGAATCCATGTGTATGAATTCTCCTTGTTGGCCCAGATACCAACCCGCTTGAGCAATCATGGCGGCATTATCGGTGCAATACTCAAAAGAAGGAATATAGGCTTCTAAGTTTCGGGTGGCGGCTAACTGTTTGAATTGCATGCGCAAGGATCCGTTTGCAGAAACCCCGCCTACCAACCCAATGGATTGGGCAGGATGGATTTTTAAGGCATTTTTGAGCCGCTTCAACAACATCTGTATTAAGGCATTTTGATAAGAGGCACAAATATCCGCCTTATGTTGATCGATAAAATCGGCTTGTGCTTGTTGTCCTTTTTTTAGGAAATACAACAATGAGGTTTTCACACCCGAAAAAGAAAACGACAAAGGGTCGGTTTGACTGTCTGGAAATGCATGAAATTTTGGATCTCCCTTTTCGGCCCATCGCGATACTTCGGGTCCACCCGGATAGCCCATCCCCATAATTTTAGCCCCTTTATCGAAGGCTTCACCCACCGCATCATCGATGGTTTGACCAATTATGGTGTAGTTTCCAGGTTCTGTTACCCAAATCAATTGGGTATGTCCGCCACTCACTAAAAGGGCGATCATGGGAAATTTTACCTCATGTTCTATATAAAGGGCTGCAATATGCGCATGCAAATGATTCACGCCAATGAGGGGTTTGTTTAATGCCAAAGACAATCCTTTTGCGGTATTTACCCCCACAATGAGCGATCCCATCAATCCAGGTCCTTGCGTAACCGCAATGGCATCCAGATCCCTTAAGTCTTTGCCCGCTGTAGCGAGCGCTTCGGTTATAACCGGAATAATGTGACTTTGGTGGGCTCTTGAGGCTAATTCCGGAACAACTCCGCCATATTTTCGATGAACATCTTGCGAAGCCGTAATATTCGATACGATTTCCCCGTTGATTAATACAGCAGCCGATGTATCATCGCAACTGCTCTCTATGCCCAATATAGTGGAGTTCTGGCTTAGGGGTGGATTGCTCATGTGTAAGAAGTACTACCTTTGTTTGTTTTGAAGAAGAGACGCTCAAAAATACGGAAGATTCTCCTCAGAACACTGCTTTTTGTGGTGTTCTTTTCCAGTATTTTGGCCGTTTTAACCCGTAACAAATGGGTGCAAACCCAACTTGCACAATATGCAGTGGCCCAAATTAAGGCCCAGCTGGGAGTAGAGTTGGAAATCAAATCCGTTGAAATCGACTTTTTAAGGAATTTTCATTTAGAGGGAATTTTGATGCGCGATCTACATCGAGACACTTTATTGTACGTAAATGCCCTGAATGTGAAACTCTCCGATTGGAATTTCAATCGCAATTTATACACCCTGTCACAAACAGAATTGTACAAACCGCTAGTCAAAATGGGGCAATACGACGGCGATTCACTTTTGAATTTTGAAGAAATATTTGCCCGATTGCCACAGGATACAAGTGCCTCAAAGCCCCTAAAATTGCAGTTTAACGGGATCAAAATCCACCAAGGAGGATTTGTGTTTTTCGATGGCGACCAGGCACAAAAGCAATCGATACCGGGGGAATTCAATCCGAGTTATTTGCGCTATTCGCAAATAAACGCGCTCATAGATTCAGGTTCTATGGATTATAATGGTTCTTTGTCTTTTGGCTTGAAATCATTTGAGGCCCTCGATAGAAGTGGGGACGTAATTTCTAAAATTACCGGCGATTTGCGCATTAACGGTGCCGATATTGCCCTTTCCAATATGCATATCATCACGGGGGAAACGGATTTAAAAGGCGCATTCTCCATTAAAGAAGACCTCAAACGTAAAGGCACTTATTTCGATCGGTATGTATATTCCCTTAAGGTTAAAGATTCCCGTATTCGTTTGAGCGATTTGGGTTCTTACGCCCCTTACCTCAAAACACACAGCTTAACGCTCCAAATAGATGCCCAAATGCAAGGCGTTCTGGCCAATTTTGGCGTTCAAAAATTCATAGCCACCACTTCCAACGGAAGTAAATTGAATATGTCCTATCGGATGCGTAATTTACCTAATTTGGAGACCTTTTATCAAACGGTAACTTTCAACAATTCTTATATTGCCCAAGCAGATGTGCAAGAAATATTCAAAAATGAAACTTGGCGAACCGCTCTCTTGCCCTTGGGAAATGTGAATCTCAACCTAAATTGTGAAATCCCAATGGGTCGTTATGCCCAAAAAGGAAGTATGGAAAGCAGCGCAGGTAATTTTAAGGGAACCTTTGAAATCGATTACTCAAAGTTAGACACCCAGCTGCCGTTCACGTGTACAGGCGAAGTTCAAAACTTGAGGAGTGCGCTTTGGCGCGATTCAAGCCAGAGATTAGATCATATTAGTGGAAATATCTTCGTAAAAGGCGATCGTTTTGATTCGAGTGTGAATGCGCAATTTGAACTCAAAAAAATGTCGGCCACAATCAATCAACGTGCGGTGAATGCCATTTCGATTTCAGGTTGGGCCCACAATGGAGACCTTGAAGCACAAATTTTAGCTGAAAATGAAAAATTGAAACTGGGTTTAGCCTTAGATTGGTCTGCCTTCTTCACGCCCAATCGGGAAATCAATGTAAAAGGAAAAATTGCTAAAATTGATTTGTTTGGATTAGGGTTTGATACCGTTCGGCATCAAATCAGCGGGGAGGTAAATCTAAACTTGATAGGTCGGGAAATCAACGATTATCGGGGAAGTTTGAGCATCGATTACGCCCGTTTTGATCGCGGGAAAACAGAATTTCAACTGCAACACCAAATTATTACCCGTCCCGATAGAGAATTACTTGGATTTAAAGGAGATTGGCTGGATGGAAGCATTACAGGTCCCTTGGAATTGTCGAATACCGCACTATGGGTCAAACAAATAGCCAATAGCATTGCCCCTGAACGTTTCCCTCCCGTAGAAGAAAGCTTGAATGATTCGGTTTATATAGATTTAACCGTACCACAAACCGCTTGGATTGAAGAATTCGTAGTGCCGGGTTTGTATTTGGGACCTTTACGCCTGCGAGGTCATTATTTTGCCAACCAAAACACCTTTGACTTGAAAATGGGCCCTTTTTCTATGGAATATGGACGTATGTACATGGAGAAAGCCCTATTTACCATGGAAAAGCCGAGAAAAAATGGCTTGGTCAAATCGCAGTTTAAAACCAATTATATCCTCGTTGAAAATACCATTTACGATACCTTTGGACTTTCGGTAGAGGTTGCCAAAGGCGGCTTTCAGGTATCTACACGTTTACACGAAAAATCAGATCGATATTCGTTTCGAATGAAAGGGAATGGGGCCATTCATGCGGAAAACAGCAATTTGTATTTTCAAGAAACCCAATTGAAAATTTGGGATCAAGTATGGCAATTAGACCGTGAAGCGCGTATCAATTTCAATCCCAACAACTGGGAAGTAAAGGATTTTTTCCTTGCCGATGCCGATCACTTTTTAGAAGTATCGGGTACCATCAGTAAATCGGACTCAGATACCTTGCATGTAGATTTTGGTAACTTCACGCCTAAAGTATTAACGCCGTTTTTCCCGAGAAACAGCTTCGATAGTTTGAAATTTAGGTCCAACGGAAACTTCTCCTTGTGCGCCGTGCTGGGGGATATGCAATTTTTTGGGAATATTGGCCTGAACAAAATTTCCTATATGAAACAGGATTTTGGAAGTGCGAATGTTGCCGTAAAACAAACGGAAGCAGAAGGAAAAGTACGCTTAGAAGCCGATTTGCGCACCGGGCCGCTTTCCAATACCCGCTTTACGGGTGATATTGCATTTCAAAAAGGGAGAGATCCCCAATTAAGTATTTTGGGAAATATCCCCTATGGTTCAAGTTTGGATTTTCTTAAACCGTTTACAGATGGTGTATTAACCATTTCCAATAGTAAATTTGGCGCCGACCTGCGCATTTCTGGCTCCTTATTCAAGCCCAAAATGCAGGGATTGCTAAAAACCAATGAATTTAAAGTTGGAATCGATTATTTGGGCACGCAATATAAAGTAGGGGGCATTTTTAAAATCACCGATGAGGGCCTCTTTACCTTTAGGCCACAAAAATTCATTGATCCAAGTACCGGGAATTTTGCCTGGATGAAATTGGCCATTACCCACGACGGCTTTAAAGATTTTGCCATCGATTTGAGACTAGACAGTATTAAAAACATGCGGGTTTTGGCCACAACCGAGAGCATGAATAACCTGTTCTACGGCAATGCTTGGGCCGATGGAAGTGCCCATTTGTATGGCTTGTTTTCAGAAATTGATATGGACATCGATTTAACAACCCGAGAAAAAACCAAGGTGTCGATTCAATACCCCGAGGTGGAACAAAATCATGTTGTGGGATCGATTGTGTTCACCAACAAAAAAACAGAATCTAGCAAAACAAAAGGAAGTAAAGATAAAACCATCGTTGAACCCGATGCCATAGGGCAGATCAGTTTAAATATTACTGCAACCCCTCAGGCCGAGGTTCAGTTTGTAATCGACAAACGTTTGGGCGATATTATCAAAGGTTTTGGCAACGGAGGGATACGATTGGTTTATGGCCGAGACGAAAAGTTATATTTATACGGCCGCTATATTATTGACCGGGGAGAGTATGCGTTTTCCTTACCGGGAGTGAATTTATTGAAAAAAATTACCGTTACCAAGGGGGGCAGCATACGTTGGGATGGGGATCCGTTTAATGCGGAAGTGGATATTCAGGGATCCTTCGAAAAGAAAATTTCGCCTTCAACCCTTATGGTATCAAACTCCAGTTCGGGTGGAACGTATCCAACTACCACATTCGTGAGTATCCTGAGTATGAAAGGAAATTTATTTGCACCCAATATTTCCTTCGATTTACAAGCTCCCGATTTGAGTTCGATAACGGGCGCTACAGGTTCGGAAATCAATTCTGTATTGCAACGAATTAGGGCAAATAAAGACGAAACCATGCGTCAGTCCATTTCCTTACTTTTATTTGGGAATTTCTTACCGCCGGCATTAACGGGGGCCTCTGCGCCTTCTAGCAGTTCATTCAGCAGCGCGGGTTTTGCAGGGAACAGTATTTCTACTTTGGCAAGCAGCGTGGTAAATGATTTGTTTTCAAAATACGGCATTCCAACCCGAATTCAAGTGAACATCGATGATGTGCGAAACGCTACAGGCAGCAGCAATACGCAGTTATTTGTAAACAGTGAGTGGTTCTTATCGGAACGTCTTCGTTTGGATTTAAATTACGATCCAACCGTTGCCGTTTTGGTGAACAGTGTTGCTGTGCCGATTAATTTTAATTTAGAATACAAAACCCGAGATGAAAACTGGCGATTAAAGGCCTTTTCCAGATCTAACAACCTGATTCTGCAACAAAATACGGCCACTACAACCAACGGTGTTTCGGGAAATACTATTGGAACCGGAGTGCTCTACAGGCGTGAATTTGATACCTTCAAACGAAAGAAAAAATAATTTCCCCAAGTAATAAAAACGGATTTATCCGATTTTATAGGGACTTGAGCCAAATAAAGAGGGAGCATGTTAAATTAACTATCTTTGTACTTGTGAATTTTAGAGTCCTATTCAGAGAAACCCTGCGAATGTCTTTTCAAGCAGTTCGACTAAACAAATTGCGAAGTTTGCTCTCTGTTTTAGGAATCAGTATCGGGATTTTTTGCGTGGTATCGGTGTATGCTCTGGTACATTCGCTAGAAACCAGTTTGAACAACCAGTTTAATAAATTAGGTTCTGATGTAATTTTCGTTCAAAAATGGCCTTGGGATGATTTTGGAAACGATTATCCCTGGTGGACCTATCTAAAACGTCCACAATCCAGCCCAGAAGATGCCCGTTTTTTAAATAAAAAATTGCCTCCTAAGTTGGTAAGTGCCACAGCATATATATTTAAAGCCAATTTTGATTTGCAAGCGGGCAATAAAAATGCAAAAAGCATCACCGTGAATTGTGTGTCGCATAAATATCCTGAAATTCAACCTGTTGACATTGAAACAGGTCGGTTTTTTACCGAGGAAGAAGCCCGCGGAGCTAGGCCGGTTGCGGTTATTGGTAACAGTATCGCCCTTGAGTTATGGGGCACAACCGAGGTGCTTGGGCGTAAAATGCGGATTAAAAATAACGACGTACGGATAGTGGGGGTTTGCGAATTTCAGGGAAGTAATATGATCGGTGCGAGCAATGATAATATGGTATATGTTCCCGAACAATGGGGGCAAAATTTAGTGTCCTATCGAAATGCCAACGATGCACAAATTCTTTTGAAAGCAGCACCCGGAGTTTCCTTAGAGCAGTTGCAATTTGAAGCGCGCAGATTGATGCGCCAAGTGCGGCGTTTGAAGCCAAATGAAAAAGACGATTTTGCCGTAAATAAAATGTCAATGATCACGGAGGCAATCAGTACGTTGTTTGTGCAAATTCGAAAAATCGGGGTAATTATCGGAGGATTTGCGATGTTAGTAGGCTGTTTTGGAGTGGCCAATATCATGTTTGTCTCGGTAAAAGAAAGAACACGAGAAATTGGTATTCAGAAAGCATTGGGCGCTAAGAATTTTGCCATAAGTACGCAATTTCTCATGGAGAGCATTTGGTTGAGTATTGCGGGAGGCATAATCGGTTTATTAGCAGTACAGGGTGTTTTATCGCTCTTAGACTTGATTTTAAAAGAGCAAATGGGGAACGACATTGTGCTTTCATTGAGTGCAGAAGATACTTTTTTAGGCGTTATAACCTCTGTTATTGTTGGGGTGCTTGCCGGATTCATCCCCGCACGGAGTGCGGCGAGATTGAACCCTGTTGAGGCCATTCGTTCTAGTTAATCCATCGCCACAATACGCTCAGAATTTGCGGCTTGAACGGGAGTTTTTGCGACTTTTTTAGTGGTACTTCTTTCTTTCGTTGATTATGTTTAATTTTGTTAAATGGAGTTATCAGGAAAAATTGTACAAATTTTAGAAAAGCAGACAGGTGAAGGGAAAAATGGTACTTGGGAAAAACAGGACTATATAATTGAAATCCCAGGTCAATATCCCAAAAAGGTATGCTTCAATCTCTGGGGCGCTAAAATTGCGCAATTTAACATTCAGAACGGCGAATTTTTAACAATCGGAATAGACATAGAAAGTCGCGAATACAACAGTCGCTGGTATACGGATGTAAAGGCTTGGAAAGTAGAACGTCCTGGAGCAGCCGCTTCTGGCAATAACGCCTCCCCAAGTATGCAAACTGGCGATCCATTTGCCAATACTGCGGAAGTAGAAGACCCATTCTCCTCAGGTTCTAGTTCCTCTGATGGGGCAGACGATCTGCCCTTCTAAAAAAGATTTTTTTTAACGCACCACTTTTTGGTGCGTTTTTGCGTCTATTAAACCAATAAAATGTATGAAAATATTTAAACCCTTCGGACTGTTTGCATTTTTAAGCATGTTCGCGCTGGCAAACTCCCTGTCTGCCACCGATTACTATGTGGATGTGACTTCTGGAAGCGACGCCAATGGAGGTACCACCGCATTGACGGCCTTCAAAACAATTCAATACGCCATGACCAAAGTGGCGGCTAATGATAAAATCTATATCGAAGCCGGTGATTATTCTGCCGATTCCGTTGCTGTAGATAAGAATTTAGCCTTTTATGTAAAGGGTACTGTGAAATTGGGTACGCTTAGAATGTGCCAAATGGGGGTACTACTGAGCATCAACCAAAATCCGACCGGCCAATTAGACATTTCAAAACGACTGATTCTCGATAGTGGGAACATTCAAGCCAATAACTTAAATCGGAAACTTCGTTTGTTAGACGGTGCCCAGCAATTAAATGGATCTCAAAAATCGTTCATCGATGGCGGCTATTCTTTTCAATATGTGGCCAATACGAGTACCAGTTTTACCTATCATATCGGTAATAATAAGGATTACAGGCCTATATTCTTGGCAGGCATGACGCGCGGTT
>JAULUW010000051.1:0-21451 GCA_032111345.1 Bacteroidia bacterium | reverse complement strand
GGTTTTCGTTTTCTTCTTGAAAAAGGGAGCAGGTGCAATAAATAATTTGACGGATGTTTTTACGTGAAGCTATACTTTGGAGTATGGCTTTTTGCTTTTGTGTATAAACCTTAATTTTATCAGAATCAAATTGAGCCAAAATTTCAGGGTTCCGCCTCCACGTTCCACTGCCGCTACAAGGAACATCGGCAAAGGCGATTTCTGCATCAATAGCTTTTAAGGCTTCCGAACTATTACTTAAATCCAATACGGACGTAAAGGGAGGCGTTAAATGATTGGTTTTAAAGCGTGCAAGGAGGTTTTGAATAGTCTGAGGTCGAATATCGCTGCAATGCAATTGAGAAGGCTTTAAAATCGCCCTCATGAGCAAAGATTTACCTCCTGATCCCGAACAACAATCCCAAACGCGCTTTCCTTTTAAGAGGTTGCCGTATTTTTGGACAACTTGTGTACTTGAAATATCTTGAATTATTCCTTTTCCTGCATCGACCAATGACCCTAAATCTATGGAATTTTGAAATACCCAAGATCCCTCCGCGGTGCGTTTTCCCCCTAATGCACTCAAATCGGTATGGACATCCCAAGGATAAAAAAATACCGGTGGGGTAGGATGAAACCAGGTTGCTAGTTTATTTTGATCGATTTTAGGGCTAATGGAATCACTTAAATTCGAATAGGGATTTAATTCAGTGGGTTCTTCGCCTTGGTCAATTGCGGTCAAAAGGGATATCCGCGCGACAGTGTCTAAATTCTCAAATTTTTGAATGTTTTTCCAATAGAGATAACTCAATTCGCGGTAGGCCTTGCGATCTTTACTTCCCCAATTTTTATGCTGTCTGAATGTTTGAGTCAGAAATAAGGAAAAGGGAGTGTCCGGAGGGTATTTCGAAAGAATTTCTAAAGTAGTTTGATAATGACGAGGATGCCTTTTTGCGCTCATTTTTGCGTATCCGTTTTTTCAATTTCGGCAATCTCAATTTTATCGTATTTTATCAGACGGATTCCTTGGTTTACATACGTAAATTTATCTGATTTTTTCATTTCAATAGTATTGATGAGGCCTGAATAACTTGCTTTTGGAACTTCGTCTAAATTCAAATTTCCGTTGCTTGCAAAATGAGCTCCTAAAAAAAACAATTGATCGTAAGCTTGAAACGCAAATTTACTGGGTTCCGCACGTTCCCTTTGTATAAAAGCATGGGTAAAGCGCAGTACTTGGCTATCTGCTCCATTTATATAATTCATACTGGGGTAAATTATTTTGGATTCGTCAATTTCTTCTGCAGTAGCCGCATCTTCATACCAACTGAAATCTCCAACAATATAAGAATCAAAACGTCGCGAAATATTGGCGTATTGTCCAATGCGAGAAAAAGAACTAGTACCCACATTGAGTAGGATTATATTGTCTTTATCACTTGCAATTTTCGGAGATAATTTTGAACCATTAATTTGATGTTCGGAAAAGGGTATTTTAGATTTTTTTAATTCCTTTTTATAATAACTCAAAAGCGAAATTTCCTTTTTATCGGAAATTAAATGAATACTGTGCTTGGGATATTTACGTTTAATTTCTCCAATTAACCCTTTTACACGAATGGAATCGTGTGCAAAAAAATTCAAATTGGGTACCAGTTTAGGGAGTTTTAATGAAGTTAAGGGGGAAACCCACAAGAAATTAGAATTTTGCAAATTGGTGGAAATTAAATCCACGGGTTTTTGCGCGATAGGTCCCAAAAAGACATCCAAGGCGAGAAATTCCTTGCTTTTAGGCAATTTGATCAAATCTTCATCACTCATTTTTTGCATATCCCAAACGCGCAGATTGATCCCAATATTCCAAGCGTTCAAATCTTCAGCGGCCAAACGCAATCCAGCATAGTAATCCAATGCCGCCTGTGAGATTTGTTTTTGCGACATGGTAGAGCTCGTATCGTGATAAAATGGGAGTAACACCCCCACGTTTAAAGTGCGAACATTTTGAGCATGAATAGGGCTACTTAAAGTCCAAATTAAGACGATTGCGACGATGCGTTGAAAGATTTTCATATGAGGTACTTTATTCCCACTCTATAGTGGCTGGTGGTTTAGAACTGATATCGTATACGACGCGATTGATACCGCGTACTTGGTTGATAATGGAATTAGAAATCTCGGCTAAAATTTCATAGGGGATATGCACCCAATCGGCGGTCATTCCATCGGTGCTGCTAACTGCACGAAGGGCAACTACTTGCTCATAGGTTCTTTCATCTCCCATAACGCCTACACTGTGAATTGGCAGCAGAATGGCTCCCGCTTGCCATATTTTTTCATACCAACCCGTTTTTCGCAATATTTGGGTATATACATAATCCGCTTCCTGCAATAATTGTACCTTTTGTGGAGTGATATCTCCTAAAATACGAATGGCAAGTCCTGGACCTGGAAACGGATGTCGGCCTAAAAGTGTGTCACTTAATCCCATGGCCTTGCCAACACGTCGCACTTCATCTTTGAACAAAGCACGTAAAGGTTCAATGACTTTTAAATTCATTTTTTCAGGCAAACCTCCAACGTTGTGATGACTTTTAATGGTAACCGATGGACCATTAACGCTTACACTTTCGATAACGTCTGGATAAATAGTTCCTTGGGCCAACCAAGTTGCGCCTTTGATTTTTAATGCCTCTCTTTGAAATACTTCAATAAAAACACGACCAATGGTTTTCCTCTTTTCCTCTGGATCGCTTTTTCCAGCGAGCTCTCTGTAAAATTCCTCTGAGGCATCAATTGCAAGGAGGTTCAAATTCATGCTTTTGTAATTATCTTGAACTTCCTGGAACTCATTTTTACGCAACAAGCCATTATCGATAAATATACAGGTTAAATTGCTTCCAATCGCTTGGTTTAAAAGGGCAGCAGCTACCGAACTATCTACACCTCCAGATAAACCTAGTATTACTTTGTCACTGCCTATGGCTTCTTGAAGGGAGGCCACCGTATCGTTAATAAAATGCCCAGGGGTCCAATCGCCTTCACAATTGCAAATATCAAAGGCGAAATTGCGAAGCATTTCTAATCCTTCGGTACTGTGATAAACTTCTGGATGAAACTGAATTCCATATACGGGATTTTTATGACCTTTCCACTGAAATCCAGCAACGGGAATGGACTCCGTTTTGGCGATAATTTCCATACTTTCAGGCAATTGCCCTATGGTATCTCCATGACTCATCCAAACCTGACTTTCATAGTTTATTCCGTTTAAAAGGGCGTTATCTACACCCGTAAGTATCATTTTAGCCCGTCCATATTCCCGGTGTTCGCTCTTATTTACCGCGCCCCCAGCTATTTTAGCCATATACTGAGCACCGTAACAAACGCCTAAAACAGGAACTGTTTCGAACAATTCAAATACATTTATTTCGGGATGATTTTCATCGTTAACGGAACAAGGACTTCCAGATAAGATGACGCCCTTAGTGGTATTATCGGGTTTTACTTCGCTGTTATAAGGATGTATCTCACAATAAACATTGATTTCACGTAATCTTCGGGCTATCAATTGGGTATATTGAGACCCGAAATCATAAATGAGGATTTTTTCGGTCATAGATGTGTACCACAAAGATAACGCTTAATCCTGTTGTCTTAAGGATATCAAAGCATTTCTTTTAGTTGTTTTGCGGCGGTGTTTAAGGAGCGAATCATGAAATCTTTGCGATTACCCCTAAGTATATAAGACCGAACGCTGATTTTTTCCTTAAACTTTGTGGCAATAAATATCGTACCCGTTGGTTTTGATTCGGATCCACCCATAGGTCCTGCTATACCGGTAGTGGATATTCCAATTTGTGCATTGAAGGCCTTACAAACCCCTTCAACCATGGCAGTTGCCACTTCAGCACTCACGGCTCCATGCTTCTCCAGCAGGTTGGCATCAACCCCTAATTGTTGTATTTTGATATCGTTGTGATAGGCTACCACGCTGCCCCGAAATACGGCGGAAGCTCCCGAAATTTGTACAATTTGGTTTCCAATATAACCGCCTGTGCAACTTTCTGCCGTTGCAATTTGTAATTGGTTTTTTTTGGCGCATTCAATAAGCCATTCCGCCATATTAATGTCGGTTTCACTGAATACCCAATCGCCAAGCTCCGCCACCAAAGCAGACCAATATTGTTCAAAGGTTTCTATGGGCAGATTGGTTTCTATGCGTGTTAATCGCAATTTTACCACATTATGTGACGGGAGATAGGCCAATCCACAGCCCGGTATTTCGGTTTCGAATTTTTTAAGTTTTTGGGCGATTAAACTTTCAGGTATGAGCGCCGTTACCAAAGTACGGTGTAGGGCAGGGGGAAGTTGAAATAATTGCGATAATCGCGGTAAAAGTGATTCTTCGGTAATGGCGCGAACTTCCCCCGGTACCCCAGGCATAGCCGCTACATATTTTCCGTTTCTTTCGAACAACATTCCCGGTGCGGTACCTTGCGAATTGAACAGGGTTTCTGAAATTTCGGGTAATTCGGCTTGAATCTTATTGATTTCAAATAACTCAGGACCTCTATTTGCGAAAATATGTCTTAAATGTGCCAATACCGTTTCGTCAATACGTGTGCCACATTCAAAATACTCTTGTAAAACGGCCTTTGTAATATCGTCGTTTGTAGGACCCAGCCCACCCGTTACAAGTACAAAATTGCAGCGACCTAAAGATTCATTCAACGCGCTAATGATCGCGGTTTTACTATCGCGTATTGCTGTTTTTCTTGAGATATTTAAACCAAGCGGAGCTAAAATTTTAGCCAAGTAAACACTATTGGTATCTACGGTTTGCCCAATTAACAATTCATCGCCAATCGTAATGATTTCAATATCCATATTACAAAAGTATTGAAATCCACACCGCGTTAATCGTTTTTTTTCGCACACCTGAATTAAACACATAAGTTTGCAGAAAATGGCAGATATAATAATCTACACCGATGGGGCAGCACTTGGAAATCCAGGCCCCGGTGGATATGGCGCCGTTATGATTTACGGTCAACACCGAAAAGAATTGTCAGACGGGTTTGCCTTAACTACCAATAACCGTATGGAGTTAATGGCCGTTATTGAAGCCTTGAAACATGTAAATAATCCAAGTATTCCTATTTCCATATATACCGATTCCAAATATGTCTGCGATGCAATTAGTAAAAATTGGTTGCATAATTGGGTGAAAAAAGGGTTTAAAAATGTAAAAAACGTGGATTTATGGAGGCAATATTTACAGGTTTCTAAGCCTTTTTCGGTTAAATTTAATTGGGTAAAAGGACATGCAGGAATACGTGAGAATGAACGTTGCGATTTTCTTGCAACTCAAGCCGCTAAAAACAGCCCGGTAAACCGAGATACCGAATACGAGAAAATTGCAAATGCGCAATAAGACTTAACTTCCTTCTAACAAATGCCGTGCATGACTCAAAGCAGCATCCGTCATCTCAGAGCCTGAAAGCATTTTGGCTATACTCGTAACCCTTTCGGATGCATTCAATTTATTGACTTCGCTGCGACTGCTGTTGGCATCTTGTCGTTTTATGACTTCCCATTGGTGATTTCCAGCCGCGGCTACTTGAGGCAAATGGGTGATGCACAAAATTTGATGCCTTTGTCCCAATTCTCTAAATAATTGTCCCATTTTGGCTGCTACTTCGCCACTGATTCCCGTATCCGCCTCGTCGTAAATTAGGGTTGGCAACAACTTTTTCTCGGAAATTATGCTTCTAAAGGCGAAATTGAGCCGCGACAATTCTCCTCCCGATGCGATTTCGCCTGCGGGTTGCGGGAGAGTCCCGGGATTTGCAGTAAATAATAGGGTGATTTGATCGGCACCAAAGGGTCCTAAATAATCCAAATTGAAGTCGATATCGAAAACCACTTGTGAATACATCATGTTAAGACGCTTCAAAACAAGTACCGATTTTTCAGCCATATGGGCGGCGGCCTCTTTCCGTTGTTCGTGCAGTTTTTTGGCCCAATCGATACACGCTTTTTGCAATTGTGCCCATTCCGATTTTAGGGTTTCAATTTGGGTTTCAAGCGCCGCTGTGGAGGAAATATAGGCATTTAACTGCTCTGCAACTTCTAATAATTCACTGCATTTACTTACCTGATGTTTGCGCAGTAAGTGTTGAATTTTCTCAAAACGATCATTGGCATCAAACAAACGTTGTGGGTTCAAATCGGTTTTTTCTGCGATTCGGACAGCATCGTTGGCTAAATCCTCAATTTCCAATGAAACAGATTTTAAACGTTGCTTAAAATTGGCATACTCGGAATTTATCGAATCAAATCCTTTAACCCCTTGGTATAATTGTGCAATTAAACTTCCTACATTTAATTCGCCTTCCGATAAGCCTTCCGCAACAATATTGAATTGTGTTTTTATCTCTTCTGCTTGCGATAATTCTTTTATCTCTTGCTCTAAACTTATTTCTTCGCCTTCTTTTAATTGAAGGATTTCAATTTCTTTTAGTTGAAATTGATTAAAATCTCGTTCCTTTACGGCATTGCGCAAGGCATTTTCTGCCTTTTGTAATGCACGTTGAACTTCCTGTGCTTTTTCGTAGGCATTCGAATAATTAGCCAATACGGATGTTTCGCTGTGGAAAGAATCGAGCAGGTCACGCTGAACTTCCGACTGCCGCATCATCAAATTGGTATGCTGCGTCTGTATTTCGACTAAATAGCCGCCAAGTTCCTTTAATATGGGTAAGGTTACAGGTGTGTCGTTTATAAAAGCCCTCGATTTTCCTTGTTTGGAAATTTCGCGACGAAAAATACAAACCTGCGCATAATCTATATCATTGGCTTCAAAATAGGATTCTAAATCTAATTTTGAAAGATCGAAATAACCCTCAATGATACATTTGTCATGTCCCTCAGACACCACGCTCGTATCGGCTCTTTGGCCCAAAATAAGTCCAATTGCGCCTAATAAAATGGATTTACCCGCTCCTGTTTCGCCGGTAACCGTAGTTAAACCCGGATTCAGATCCATTTCTAAATGATCTAAAAGTGCGTAATGCGAAATTAAAAGGCGTTGCAGCATAGTATTAGGTTGGGGATAGTGGTTATTAAGAACGCGTTAAAATGCAATTCATGATCCAAAGATTTTCATTGATGTCCTTTTTGCCATAAATGGCTTCTTTGAATTCCGTAAACACAATATCTTGGTTAATGACCCCTACGGCAACTCCTTTTCGGCCCTCCAAGAGTCCTTTTACGGCGTGTGCACCAAGTCGAGAAGCAAGAATACGGTCATTGGCACTTGGTTTACCACCCCTTTGTATATGTCCTAATACAGTTACCCGGGTATCGGCATCTGGAAAGTGCGTTTGATATTGATTGGCTAAATCATAAGCGCGACCTTGTTCATCGCCTTCGGCCACTACGAAAATGGAAAATTGCTTTTCCCTGCGCTTCTTTTTGTGGAATTCCACCAAATCGTCGAATTCATTTTCTTTTTCGGGAATAAAAACCCCTTCGGCACCTCCGGCAAGGGCTGCATTTAATGCAATATGTCCCGAATGACGCCCCATAACTTCTACGAAAAATACGCGATTGTGGGCATCCGCCGTATCTCTTATTTTATCGATGGCATCTACAGCGGTATTCGTGGCGGTATCAAATCCTATGGTAAAATCGGTTCCCGCTAAGTCGTTATCAATAGTACCAGGACATCCAATTACCGGAATTCCATATTCCTCTGAAAAAGCCAATGCACCGGTATAGGTACCGTCGCCGCCGATGGCTACTAAGGCATCTATGCCATGTGATTTCAGATTTTCATAAGCTAATTTCCTTCCCTCTGGGGTTCGGAATTCGGCAGAACGGGCTGATTTTAATATGGTTCCACCATATTGGATGATGTTTGCAACACTGGAAGCCGACATTGGAGCGATTTTATTGTTGATCATTCCGTCATAACCTCCGGTGATGCCGTAAACATCGATTCCGAAGTAGATACAGGTTCTCACCGTAGCACGCACACAAGCATTCATCCCAGGGGCATCGCCACCCGAGGTAAAAACTGCAATTTTCTTGATATTTGGGTTCACGAAGTCGTTGTTTTAATAAAAGTTCAAAATAAAGAAAAACCCCCGACATCGTCGAGGGCTTTTGCGATTAATGCGAAAAATAATTGGATTATTATTTTGGGTAGTTGATACCTCTAACGTCAAATTGAACAAAATCGTTGTTGTTACCCACTGCGGGTAAGTCCGTAACCGTTCCGATTTTCACGATGTAAATATTGAAATCAACCTCTTGTGGAGATTTAACCAAAATAACATCGTCTTTTGCAAAGCTGATTTGAGCGGTCATTTTATCTTTGTTCGCTTTGTACAAGTTAAACAAATAGGTAGTACTTGCCGCATTGTTCCAATCGTTAGTTGTCACTTTAATGAATTTGCTGCCATTGCCAGAAGTCCATGCTTTAGCCCATTGCTGTGCATTGCTGGTTGTTGCATCCAAAATATCTTGGTCT
The DNA here is from genome assembly GCA_032111345.1 of Bacteroidia bacterium. Classification (GTDB taxonomy): domain Bacteria; phylum Bacteroidota; class Bacteroidia; order NS11-12g; family UBA955; genus VMCP01. The sequence goes on along the minus strand of JAULUW010000051.1, from coordinate 12,936 downwards.
TTGGGAGCAGTTCCTTTTTTCAATGCAAATCCTGCTACCAAATCATAGGCAATATCTTGACCTTGAGAATTGGCATTGTAAACGATTTGATTCGCAGAACCATCCAAACCATTCAGTTTTGGTATAACAGAAAACTTGATGCTTTTGCTCGCGCTGCTTCCATTTCCATCATTAGCCGTTACAATATACTCAACATCATCGCCTGCAGAACCTAAAGCCAATAATGGGAAAGAGGTAGAGAAGGATTTGCTACTGAAAGCAGTATCTAACAGAATTATGGCGCTTCCACCGTTGATTTTTGCGGTAAACAATACAGATTTTAAACTTTCAGAACCGGCAGTTGCAGTAGCGCTAATAAGAATATCAGATTTCACTTCAACATCGCTGCCCGTGATTTTGTCACCTGTGATCGTTAATGTTGCAGCTGGAGCTGGTGTTTCTTCTTCCCCTCCGCAAGAGGATAAAAATGACATTGCCGCTACAGGCAATAACATCATCCATACGTTTAGTTTCATTCGTTTCATGTAGTGTTAGTTTTATGCTTGCAAATTCCTTAAATTATCCAACAATTGCAAGTGAAAGTTTTGAATGCACAAATTTTATTGGGAATTATGTCAATTTGTCGGTAATACTGACAAAATATTGAAAATATTCACCGCCTTGAAAGGCTTTTTTAGAAATTACTTGATATTTGCAGTTTGGCATAAGCCTTGATGCATAGATAACGATGTTTAAACAGAAAGAGACCTTCTTTGATTTTATGAATGACGAAGATAATGTGGATGGAACTCCTGAGTTTTTACCCTTGTTTTCCAAACAAGAAGAAGATGAAAGTAATAAAATGGACGTTCCTGAAGAGTTGCCGATTTTGGCAATAAAGAATACGGTACTTTTTCCAGGTGTCATTTTTCCAATTACCGTTGGTCGCGATAAAAGTATAAAATTGGTTAAAGATGCCAACAAAGGCGATAAAACCATTGCGGTTGTTTCTCAAAAGAATTCAGACGTTGAGGATCCCGGATTAGAAGACATTTACCATATCGGGGTATTGGCAAAGATCATCAAATTGATGCGCATGCCCGACGGTACCACCACCGTTATCATCCAAGGTAAACGCCGCATTCAAATCGGTGAACTCACGCAAACGGATCCTTATATGAAGGCCAAAGTGGCCTCCTATCCAGATTTGCCCTTTAAAGACGATAAAGAGTATAAAGCTATTGTAGACAGTATTAAGGATATTTCAAACAATATCATCAACCTGTCGCCCAATATTCCCTCTGAAGCCTCCATCGCCATCCGAAACATAGATTCAAGCGTATTCTTAATTCATTTTGTTGCAAGCAACTTAAATGTAACGGTAAGCGACAAACAGGAAATCCTAGAAACGGTTTCCCCAAAAGAACGCGCCTTGCGGGTATTGGAGCATGTTACCAAAGAACTTCAAATGCTCGAATTGAAGGATCAGATTCAAAGCAAAGTACGAACAGACATAGATAAGCAACAGCGTGAATATTTCCTGCATCAACAAATACGGGCCATTCAAGAAGAATTAGGCGCTGAATCTCCAGATAAGGAAATAGAAAATCTCCGTGAAAAAGGCCTTCAAAAATCTTGGAAGAAGGAAGTACGCGATCATTTCAACAAAGAATTAGACCGTTTAGGACGCATCAATCCCGCTTCCCCAGATTATTCTGTAGGATTGAACTATGTTCAACTCCTTTTAGATTTGCCTTGGGATACGTATACCGATGATGATTTCGATTTAATACGCGCAGCAAAAGTGCTCGACGAGGATCATTTTGGTTTAGACAAAGTAAAAATTCGCATCCTCGAATATCTCGCCGTTCTCAAACTGAAGGGAGATCTGAAATCTCCGATCATTTGCTTACACGGACCTCCAGGAGTAGGTAAAACTTCCTTGGGAAAAAGTATTGCACGCGCTTTAGGTCGCAAATATGTGCGTATGAGTTTAGGTGGATTACACGATGAATCTGAAATACGTGGGCATCGTAAAACCTATATCGGGGCAATGCCCGGCAGGGTTTTGCAAAACATCAAAAAAGTAGGTTCCTCCAACCCGGTTTTTGTTTTAGACGAAATTGATAAACTTGGAAGGGATTTTAGAGGCGATCCAAGTTCTGCTTTGTTAGAAGTCTTAGACCCCGAACAAAATTCTACGTTTTACGACAATTACCTTGAATTTGATTACGATTTGAGCAAGGTATTGTTTGTAGCAACCGCCAATTCTTTAGATACCATTCAGCCAGCCTTGCTGGATCGGATGGAAATTATTGATTTACACGGCTACAGTGTGGAAGAAAAAATGCAAATAGCCAAAACCTATTTGATTCCGAAACAACGAAAAGCACATGGACTCAAAGGCCCGCAGTTTAAAATTTCCGATGCAGGAATTCAATTAATCATCGAACAATACACCCGAGAAAGTGGGGTTCGGGGTTTGGAGAAGAAAATTGCTTCTCTTGCTCGTGCATCTGCAAAACAAGAAGCTACGGGTGATTCCTACAAAAAAACAATTGGAATTCCTGAAATTGAAGTGGTTCTGGGTCCTGAAAAATTAGAGCCCGAGTTATACGAAAACAACCACACCGCAGGCGTGGTTACGGGTTTAGCATGGAGCCCAATGGGGGGAAGTGTTTTATTCGTTGAAAGTACGCTTACGCCTGGAAAGGGAGAACTTAAGGTAACCGGACAATTAGGCGACGTTATGAAGGAAAGTACGGCTTTGGCGCATACCTTCTTAAAAGCCCATGCTTCGTATTTAGAGTTGGATCCCGATGTTTTCAATCATTGGAACGTACATATCCATTTCCCTGCCGGTGCTATTCCTAAAGACGGACCCTCTGCCGGTATTACCATCTTAACCGCCCTAGCCTCCTTATTTACCCAAAGAAAAGTAAAGAACAAATTGGCCATGACGGGGGAAATCACCTTGAGAGGTAAAGTACTTCCCGTTGGTGGTATCAAAGAAAAAATACTAGCGGCTAAACGCGCGGGCATTAAAGTGGTCATTCTTTCTCAACAGAACGAAAAAGACATTCTCGACATAAAATCAGATTATATCGAAGGCATGGAATTTCACTTTGTGAACAATATGTTCGAAGTCTTAGATTTAGCACTCACCGATCAAAAGGTCAAGAATTCTTTAGATCTTAGTGTAAAGAAGGATAAATAAGTATATTTGATCATGATCTTACAAAAAATATGGGATTATCTCTCCTTTAAAAAATCAAAAGGAGAGAAGCCTAATTTCAATCTGCGCATGATGCACGGCATCAATAAAATCTCCATTTTCATGTTTTTGTTTGCGATCGTCGTAATGTTTGTGCGATTTTGCAAGTAAAATCATGAAACCAACTTTACGTCTATCCCTAATTGTAGTGGCGCTCATATCCAATCGGATATATGCGCAAATACCCAATTTAGTGCCCCTGCAGGCTCCGGTTTCTTGTTCCCTAGATTCAATCGGTGTTGACCTTTCCAGTCGGAGCTCCATGGGATTGGTTCCACTTTTTGAAGTACGGAATAATTGGATTCACAGTTATTTAGATATGGCAGGGGCTGATTTTAGTGTAAGTGCCGATTCAATTAAAATTATACCCCCAGAGCATCGCGGCAATTTATCTTATGGATATTTATTCCAATTTCATAACGAATCGAAGTGGGAACCCAAACGTTTGCTTTTTGTAATTGAAAATGGCACGTTTTGGCATCGCAATCGCAAAACCAGAATCTGGTTTGATCGAAATCATGATTTAGATTTTACCCATGAACAAGCCGATACCTTGTACATGGGAAAAGCAAATTCTCCCTTGTGGTTTCACAAAAACAAACAGTTTACTTCGGGGGTCGCTATGGACGTGTTTCCACAACATAAGTTCTATCGTTTTTCTCAAATGAATAATGATGCCATGAAGCTTATGGCAGGTCCAAGGACGTATATAGGAACAGGAAATTCCCTAAAAGTAGAACGTATAAATATTCGTTATTCGCTATTGAAATTTCGGAAAGATACCCTTTCGATTGGGATATTAGACGCCAATTCAAATGGGTTGTTTAATGATTTTGGAATCGACCAATGGTTAATTTCACCTGGAGCTTCCAATGTTTTATCTACCCAGTACACGGTTCCGGTAACACCCAATTCCGAATTTGCCTGGATGGGTCGTGCGTTTCGATTGACCTTAGATTCAACTCAGACAACATCGGATTACCAAATGCTTATAGCGCCTTTGGATGAAGCAAGTTGCTCAGACAAATCGCTTTTATTAGGCGAAAAAATACCCCGATTTAAATTTTGCACTACAGATAAGAAAAATCGTAGAAAATCATCAAAGAAACTTGAAAAAAAGACTACTGTATTTGTAATTTGGAGTGCGGATAACAAAGATTTTATCAAAGATTCTGCACGCTTGCATAAAACATGTAGAGACTCAAGAGAAAATGTAAATTGGGTCTTTTTAAATTTTGGAGGGAGTGGTAAATATGTGTCGTATTACAACCGAAGGTACGACCTAAACGTGGTGCAAGGGTTCTGTAATTCCGTAATTGGTGCTAAATTAAAGCTCCAACACTTGCCGCAATACATGGTTTGGGATAATCGTAAAAAATTGATTTTCAATACGTATAATATTTCAGAACTACAGGAAACCATTGAAAATATACAGAAGTAGTTTATATTGTGTATTATTGCACAACGTATATTTCCATGAAAAGAACAGGTGTAATCATTATTTTGTTGATTCTGCTGCTATTATCGGCAGGTACAAATACGTATTTGTACTACGACAACAAGGGCTCAGTAGCTGAGAAAGAATTAGAATTAGTTGCAATGCGCGACTCCTTACAAAAAGAATTACTCCGCATCGAGGATTCCCTCAATACGGTTGTTTTAACTTTGCAAGCCGAAAATACTACCTTAGTAAGTAAAGTATCGGAATTGGAAGGTCCCAATAACCCGAGAGTGCTTGCTGCTTTTAAAGAAGTAACCCGTTTGCGCCGCCAATTAATCCACATGACCAGTGGGGACGGAGGTGATTTAAATGTGGAGCGTAATACTAAGGATGTTAATCTGAGTGGTATCCGCAAACAATTGGCAGATGCTAAGATTAAAATTAAAGATTTAACCGCACAATTAGATACTCTCATTATCGAACGCAATCAAGCAGTTGCCGATAAAGAAGAAGCAGTAAATCAAAAAGAAGCATTAGGCGTAGAGAATACCGAATTGAAAGAACGTTTAGACAAAGGGGCTATGCCTCAGTTCGGAACCTTAATTACCAGTGCTTACGATAATAAAAAGAAGCTTACCGACAAGGCCAAGAAAGTCAATCAGTTCATGATTACGTTTGATATACTTGAAAATCCAATGGTGACTCAAGTAGTGGAAGAAGAAGTTACCATTCGTTTAATTGATCCCGATGGAGCGGTTTTATCTCTCAATAATAAAACCCTAAAGGATAAATCTTTGGTATTTACCTCGAAAGAAAATGTAAGCTTTGATGGTGCATTGCAAAAAGTGAAATGGAAGTTCCCAGATCGCGGTTCTTTAACCGGTAAACTTAAGAAAGGAAAATATACTACCGAATTGTGGACCCGTGGTTTATTGCGTCAAAAAAATACCTTCAACATGAAATAAACGTTCATGTTATCCATAAAAAAAGCCGAGCATTTGCTCGGCTTTTTTTATGGTTAATCCCGTTTTCTAAACGGTCAAGATGAGATAAATGGCTTGCTTTATTTTTTCTTGCCCGGTCTTAACTCTTTATCCGGATTATAGGAAACTCCTACCCAAGAATAAATCTTAGCCTTAACCTTTTCATTTAAGTAGTATAAGTTAGGAACGATAAACAAGGTTAAAACAGTTGCAAATCCCAATCCAAAGATCATCGTCCAGCTTAATGGGCCCCAGAAAGCGACGCTATCCCCCCCAAAGAAAATATGTGGATTCAACTCGGTGAAAAGCGTAACAAAATCCATGTTAAGACCCACGGCTAATGGAATTAGACCTAAAATGGTACTGGCTGCTGTTAACATTACGGGTGTCATACGGGTTCTACCTGCTTCAATTAAGGCATCTTTCAAGGGCATTCCTTGTGAACGCATTAAATCGGCAAATTCTACGATCAGGATACCGTTTCGCACCACGATCCCAATGAGCGCTACAATTCCAACACCGCTCATGATAACGGAAAAGTCCATATCAAAAATGGCAAATCCCAATAATACCCCAATCACAGAGAAGAAAACTTCACTCAGGATAATGATGGGTTTAGAGATGGAGTTAAACTGCGTAACCAGGATAATGATAATCAAGGCAATAGCTCCCAACATCGCAGTAGATAAAAAGGCCGCGGTTTCGGCTTGTTCTTCTTGTTCTCCGGTTAAGGCGATCTCTATTCCCTCAGGTTGGCCGTATTGACCAATTGCATCGGTAACTTTTGCCACAACTTCATTGGGCGCATAACCACTAAGAACATTAGAAGAAAGCGTAATCACCCTTTTTTGGTTCAAGCGATTGATACCTCCATAGGTATTGTTATAACTCACGTCTGCAACCGCTGATAATGGAATTTGACGCAGCATCCCGCCCGCAATCATATCGCGGAAGGTTATACGCATGTTCAATAATTCATTTAAATCATTGCTGGTCGCTTTTTCCAATCGCACCATAATGGGGTAATCGTCGTTAGCATCTTTGAATTTAGAGGCTTCAGCTCCATAAATAGAATTTCGTAACGCCATCCCAATTTGTGAGGTACTTATGCCAAAACGGTTAGCGCGTTCGCGATCTATGTTTACAATCAATTCAGGCTTCGAATTGATAAAGTCGCTTTTCAATTCCTCTACTCCAGAGATATTTTTATCGTCTAGGTATTGTTTTAATTGGGTACCGGTTTTTACCAAGGCATCGAATTCATCGCCACGAATTTCAATATTAATGGCTTTACCTACCGGAGGCCCATTGCTTTCTTGTTCTACAACGAGTTCAACACCTGCAAAGCCGGTCAACCCCGCTCTGATTTCTTCCAATAACTTTCGGGTACTTTGACCGTTTCTTTTTGAGAATTCTGTAAATGCAACGGTAATTTTACCTTTATTGCTTTTGATAGAACGATCGCCGCTGTTTGGGTCGGTTGCACCAACCGCAACGTTAGAAATGACACTTTCAACAATGGCACGATTTTTATCCGTATCGATAATTTTAAATACTTTTTGCTCTGCAATACGAACAATACTATCGGTATGCACGGCACTCGTTCCTTCGGGTAAGGTCAAATACACATACGTAAAATTAGGATCCGCTTGTGGGAAGAAAAGGACCCCAGGTTTGCGTATAGCGGTAACCACAAAGGAAAGCACCAACAATCCTATGGTGGACAATAAAATTAATGCAGAACGCTTACCAGAAAGGGTCCATGCAATGATGTTCTTATATCCGTTCTGTACTTTGGGCCATCTTTCCGTTTGAAAGCGGTAAATAACGCCTTTTAACCATACCTTGTGTACCGCGTAAATGGCGTAAAACAAAACAATCAAATTTCCCAAGCCAAAACCAATGGCGTACCCAAATACGGTTAAAACCGCAAATACAATCGAAGTTTTTCTAAAGCCGGCACTGCGCCATGCTTTTTTCTCGGGCTTGCTATCCTTTTGCATAAAATCAACCGCAAACACGGGGTTAATGATATAGGCCACTAATAAAGAGGCCAAAAGGGTAATGATAAGCGTTACGGGTAGGAAGTACATAAACTTCCCTACAACCCCTTGCCAGAATGCCAAAGGCACGAAGGGAGCCAGGGTAGTCAGGGTTCCGGAAAATACAGGTAAAAAGACTTCACCGGCTGCTTTTTTCGCAGCTTTTACGATAGAAATATTCTCTTCATGATAAATACGGTGGGTGTTTTCAACCACCACTATAGCGTCGTCTACCACAATTCCCAAAGCCAATAAGAATGAGAACAATACGATAAAGTTCAAGCTAAATCCGATAGTCGGCATTACCAAAAAGGCAACGAAACAAGAAAGGGGAACTGATAATCCAACGAATATGGCATTGGTAGCCCCCATGAAAAACATTAAAATCAGGGTAACCAAAATAAAACCGATAATGATGGTATTGATCAAATCGTGCACCGTGGTGCGGGTTTGGGTACTTTGGTCTCCCGTAAATACCACATTTAAATTCTTGGGATATTGACCGCTGCTTTGAAGATCACTGATGATATCGCGACATTTATCGGCAGCCTCAATGAGGTTTTCGCCGGCGCGTTTTACGATATTTAAGGTGATTACGTTGTTTCCTTCTAATCGGGCATAACTTTCCTTTTCTTTGAATCCGTCAACGATTTCGGCGATATCTTTTAGGTATAATGTTGCCCCTAAATTGCCACGTATCACAAGATTTTCTAATTCGTACTTGTTTTTAAACTCGCCGCTCACACTTATAGAGCGCTTCATATTTCCCAGATCCACATTTCCCCCAGAAATTCGGGCGTTTTCATATTGAATGGCTCGAGTAACATCGTCTAAAGTGATACCCGCTGAAACCATTTTGGTCAAATTGAGATTTACTTGCAATTCACGATCCAATGCCCCTACCATGTCTACACGGGTAATGCTGCTTAAAGATTCAATGCGATCCTTAGAGAGTTCGGCATAGCGCTTTAAATCTTGCAAGCTGTAATCTCCGGAAATGTTGATATACAAAATAGGCATATCACTGAAATTCACCTCCTGAACGGTAGGATCGTTTTTCAAATCGCTAGGCAAATCTTGCTTGGCCTTATCAACCTCGTCTTTAACCTTGCTTTTGGCTTCTGCAACGTCTACATCCGTAGCGAATTCTACCGTAATAATGCTAAAATCCTGCAAAGATTGACTTTTCAGTTTTTTTACACCCGATATCGAACCAATTTTCTTTTCAATTGGCTTGGTTATCAGATTTTCGATATCCTTTGGAGAAGAACCTGGGTAAATGGTTTGTACGAAAATTGTAGGAATTACAATGTCCGGGAACTGCTCCTTTGGTAATTTAATATAGGAGAAAACACCTGCTATACTGATAAATAGGGTTAGAATATAGATACTGGTTCGGTTATCTATACTCCAACTCGTGGGTTTGAATTCCTTAAATTTTGCCATTTTCCGATTTTATCTGTAAAATTTGACCTTCTGCCAACTCTTGAAAACCATTTACAATAAGCGCATCTCCAACCGTTAAACCAGAAACAACTTCAGAGGTGTTCTTATTGGAAAGTCCGAGAGTAACGATTTGTTTTTGTGCGATTGTTTTATCACCATCCTTTTTTGCAACCATTACAAAGGATTCTTTTTCTGTTACCTGAACGCAATTGGTAGGTACTACAATGGTGTTTTGCTTTTGATATTCGGTAATTTTTAAGCGCGCAACCATATTGGGTTTAATGTCTTTAATTCCCACTAAAGGAATTTCAACCTTAAACGTGCGATTCAATGGATCGATAAACTTGGAAGCAAATCCAATTTTATTCTTTATTTTTTTGTTCAAATCAGGAAATTCGACTTCAACTTCATCTCCTTGATGCACACTGCCTGCATAAGCCTCTGATACTTCCGCAATCGCTTTAATTTGTGCCGTATTCACCACTTTAAAATAGGGCATGCCCGGAGCCGCAACTTGACCTACTTTCAAATCAACGGCTTCGATACTGCCATCAATAGGTGCTTTGATGGTGTACATATCGATGTTGGCATTCAAGGTATTGAGGCTTTTTCCTAAAGCATCCATCTGGTTTTTTGCACTTAAATACTGCACTTCGGTTCCTACCCCTTTTTGCCACAAACGCATTTGCTTCTCATACAAGGTTTTAGCAAAGTCGTATTGCTGTTCCAATTCACGTTTGCTTTGTACCAAACTGCTATTGTCAAGACGCGCTAAGGCCTCACCCGTGCGCACTTGTTGACCCACTCTAACCAAAATTTGAGTAACCGTGGCAGGTACTTTAGCCGTTGCAATGGTGCTGTTTTGCGCATCTACCATGCCTTCAACGGTTAAATCATTTTGAAATGTTCCAAAAGCAATGGTTTGAATTTCGACCATTTTACTACGAGATGCATCAGTACCCCCAATTTGCTTCAACAGCGCTTGTTCCTTCTTTTGCAATTCTGCAATTTGAAGTTGAACCTTTTTGAGTTCCTCCTGAGCTTTAGAATCTGTTACTTGTTCTGATCCTCCGCATGAGGATACAAACATCGCTGTAAGTACAGCGCTGAATATGATGAGTTGTTTCATTTTAGTTTAAAGATTTTCCGGTTGCTTTGTGATAATCAATTTTGGCCATTACCAAGTCGTAAACGGCATTCAAATAATTTACTTGTGAATTTTTCAATTCCGATTCTGCTTGGGTCATTTCTAATGTGCTGCCCACACCTTCTTGGAATTTCAACTGCGTTTTATTGTAAATATCCTGAGCCAAATCCATATTGGATTTTTGCAAAGCGGCCTGTTGCAATTGTAAATTGTACATGTTTTGGGCGTTTTTCCATTCCATAGATGCCGCATTTTCAAAGGCATGCAAATCCACTTCGGCCTTGTCGATTTTGTATTGAACCTCCCTGATTTTAGACTGTGTGCCCAAACCATCAAACAAGGTCCACTGCAATTGCAAGCCAAATAAATCTGAAGGAATCCAATTGTTATTAGGCGTTAAATTACTTTGAAAGAAGTTAAACTCCGGACGCATGGTCATTTGTTGGTGCTGATAAAACCCTACTAATCTGGGCAAATACCCCATTTGGTAACGCTTTTTATCCAATCTGCCTAAGGTTATAGCTTGGTTTAATATCTGATATTCTGGACGTAAACTCGCAGACCAACTGGTTTGAGCGGCCGGGTCTTCCATCCGAACATACGAATCGATTCCTTCTATATCATCGCTCAACTCCAAATCTTGCGTTAAATCCATGCCCATTTGAAGTTTTAATACCTGCATCAACATGTCTACAGTGCTTTCGAGCTTTTGTTTCTGAATCTTTAAGTTGTTTAAAGACAATTGCAATCTCTGATAATCGAGCTCCTCTGAAAAACCTTCCTCATAAAGAGCCTTCACATCGGAAGTGCTTTTTTCCAATACCGCAATATTGTTATTAATTAAGCCAATATTCATGCGCGTACTGGCCACCATCAAATAGGCCTTTGACACATTTACCTGCACATCGTATTCGGTTTTGGCCTCTATAAAACGGCTCATATCCACAAATTGCTTGGTCGCTTTCAATCCTACTAAATAAGATCCGTCAAAAATGAGTTGATTAACACCCAAAGTTCCGGAGCCGTTAATTTGCTGTTGAAATTGCAAAAAGATGTATTCAGGGGCGCCTGGAGTAGGAGCGAAGTTCTTGATCCAGTTCCCAGGAATGCGCGTGTAATGTTGATATCCCCCTGATGCCGTTACCTGCGGCAATCCAATGGCAACGGTTTGTTTTACCGTTTCTTTGGAAATGGAAACATCAATTTTTGACTTTTTAAGCTCAGGATTGTTTTGAAGGGCGTAGCTGATTGCTTCCTTCAAACTCATCGCTGCCGGATTTGTTTTTTCCTTCTGTACAAGGGAATTGCCCGTTTGCGACTGTAAGGTCCCAACGGCAAAAATGGCACAGGCGGTTAAAATGCGTGAATATGCTTTCATGTTTTTTGTAGATGACTTAATTCTTCGATTCCTTTTTCGGTGGAAATTCCCCGTAAATGATATATGGCGTACTCAAATACAGCAGCGGCCGCATCAGAGGCCCCTTTTTGGACCCATTTTTCGGTGATGTAAATAATTTGATGGGCGAATAGCTGACTGATGAGCACTTCGTTAAAATCGGAACGGTATAAACCTTGTTCTCGACCGTATTGGATATTATTCAGCATTAAATCGCGTATGGCGCCCTCCCGCAATGCAAGTAAATCCGCATGGACCTCTGGGTGGTATTTGTGCAAATCGCTGATCATGGATGGATTTACCACCCGCAACTCCTCCACAGCAAGATTGGCTGCCTTTATCATCCGTGCGATTGCTGAAATAGGCAATGTGCTGATTTCCTGCAAACGCTTTTCGATGTGCTCAAAATGTTGATGCACCGTTTGCTTAACCAATTCGTTTTTGTTGTTAAAACAGAGGTATAAGGTTTTTTTAGAAATTTTCAATTTGCGCGACAAATCGTCCATCGATACCTGTTTTATACCAGATCGAAAAAACAACTGTGCGGCCGCCTGCTGAATCTTAATGGAGATGTCCTTCAAACCGCCGCAAAAGTACGCAAAAATGAAATCGGAAACTTTAAACAGCCTTAAAGTTTCCGATACAAAGTGGGAATATCGACAATTAACGGTAATCGGTCGACCAAGGAATGCGCATTTGAATGCCTTCCCAATTTTTCAGATCTGAACTGCTTTTCAATATTTCCATGGGCACACCCGACGCCTTAAGCGATTTTTGTACCAAGGCATTCATTTCTAAAGCCTTGAACAGTTGTTCAAAACCGTCTTTGGCTTCCGGGAATTCTGTCACACGGTAGGCTTTTAAACCTGCTTTTTGAGCAGCAGCATGTACACTGTAATCCAGACCTCCAAAACCATCAATAAGTCCGATTTCCTTAGCTTGAACTCCGGAATAAACCCTTCCTTCTGCAATTTCTTTAACCCGGTCTTGAGTCAGTTTTCGGCCTCGTGCTACAATTTGGGTAAAATCATCGTAGATGTTGTTTACCATATTTTGCATGATGCGCTGTTGCGTTTCGTTTAAGCCTTGATCGGGGCGCCAGATTTCAGATTGTTGACCGCTGTTTACCGATTCATAATTCAATCCTAAGGTTTTTGAAAAAGCGTCCTGGGTATTTGGAATCATGGCAAAAACACCAATAGAACCGGTAATAGAACTGCGTTCCGCG
>JAULUW010000050.1:0-13447 GCA_032111345.1 Bacteroidia bacterium | reverse complement strand
AAACAATGGAGCTCGATTTAAACCCTTGGAACAACGATCCGTTTAATGCAATTGATCTGGAAGAAGAAGTAAATCACGACATTTACGATGCACATCAAGTAGGAGCTCAAGGAGTTCCATTTTTTGTATTCAATGAAGCTTACGCATTGAGCGGTGCACATGGAGCCGATACAATCTATAAAATCATTGAAACCGTCCGAATCAAAACACAAAAAAAATAATTCTATCCCCCAACCAAACCGATGAATGCCGTAGAAGATTATTTTCAAAATGTCCCCCTTGAACGCCAACAAGCATTGAGGGAAATTTGGCACTTATTAGAAACCCATTTACCTGAAGGTTTTGAACCTACCATTCAATATAACATGCCTTCATTTGTGGTTCCGCATCAAATTTATCCAGCGGGTTACCATTGCAATCCGAAAGATGCCTTGCCGTTTATTAGCGTGGCATCCCAAAAGAATTTTATTTCGCTATATCACATGGGCTTATATGCAGAACCCGCATTATACGATTGGTTTATTCAAGAATACCCCAAATACAGCAAATACAAATTGGATATGGGTAAAAGTTGCATACGGTTTAAACGCATGGACGATATTCCCTTTGAACTTTTAGCATCTTTGTTTACAAAAATGTCTGTTGAGGACTGGATACAAAACTACACCTCAAAATTAAAATAAACCCATAATGGAAGAATGGGTAAATAATCCATTTAGGTGTCCTGAATACCCTTCATACTAAGGCCAATTTTCATTCCTAAAAAAGAACTGCTAAGAAAAAGCAAACCTTAAATCCCCACAAAATCTTCAAGAGTTTGCAAACTAAGGCTCGAATACATGCATAATATCCCTGCAATATGATTACATTTGATTGAACTAAGCAAAAATGAATTTCACCAATAAAATAAAGACTTCTCTCTATTACATAACGCTGCTTTGTGCTTTATTCTTCATAACAAATTGTAATACCAAACATAACATTCCGTTTAAACAAATCGAAAATCTTCCTTGGGACAGTGCCAAAATAAAAATAGACAGCGCCAGCAATTGGGCCATACTTACCAACAATTACTTAAATGTAAAAATAAGCAGAATAGAAACCAAAGATACTTCGACAATTCATGCTATAAAATACTTAAAAGATAGAGGCACTCTTGAAAATTACGCCCCCGCACTTTTTTATTACGAAACACAACAAACCTTATTTAACCTAAAATTAGGGAAAGTTGATTCCGCATACGCACATGCAAGAAAATCCTTTGAGTTAAAAGATTCGCATGACTCAATAGTTGCGGCAGTTGCTTTCCATAATTTGGGACTGGTTCATTACTTCGGATTTAACAATAAAGACAGTGCCTTAAATTATTGGAAATCTGGCTATCACCTGGCTGAAAATGCCGGACACAGAGATTTAATCTCCATTTTTGCCACGAATATTGGCACTATTTATTATGAAAAAAGCAATTTCAGAAACGCCCGAATCATGTTCAGAAGGGCTGCAGAAATTGATGCAACGAATGTTAAGCGCAATCCCATTCTTATTAACAACATCATTAATACTTTTACTAGTGAAAAACGCTTTGACGAAGCCTTGAAATTGTGGAATGAAAATGAAAAATACTTGGAATTAGATACCCAAAACTACATCGGACAATTATTATTACTTACCAAAATTAACTTATTAATACAAACAGAACAAATTCCAAAAGCAGATTCTTTTTTGAGTATGTTGAATCTAAACAATATTCAAGAATCCTTAAAAATGAATTACGCCAGAATGTATCTAATCTGTCAGGATGAAAAATTTGGATTGCAATTTCTTTCAGAACCCCAATGGTCTAAAATCTATGCCCAAGACATTGCCCAATACGCCAGTGAGATTCCGAATAGAATTATTAAAAATTTTAACAATCCGTACATTCAATCCTGGATTCCTGAAATTGAAGCGGCTTACGCTAAAGAAAAAGATACTTCTAACTTCAATTCAGAAGAAAAATCAAATCTTGCTTTGGTACTAGGAGCCTACTACAAGGATAAAAACGCTGCATTATCGGCTCAATATTACAAAGAAGCATCCAAATTTCTAAATAATACGCTTCGAGAACAATCTGAAGGCTTGGATGAATTATTTGATGAAGTTGACCAATTATCCGTCATGCTTCAGAAAATTAAAAACAAAGAACAAGAAATTAAATCCGAAAAGTTTTTAAAAAGAATATTATTTTCAGGCATCATTGTTTTAATAATTATTCTTTTTCTGGCTATCAGAAATTATCGTTACCGTCTGAAGTTAAAATACAAAGAACAAATACAATTAGAAGCACAGAAAGAACATCTTACCAAAGACCAAGAGTTAAACAACCGATTGGTTCAATATTCCAAGATCGTTATCGAAAAAAACCATCAACTTAAATCCGAATTCAGCACTATTATTAGCCAAGTGTCTGAACCCATAAAAAAGGAAATTAACTCCGTTATTCACAACCACATGATGACGGTTATCGATGAAAATCAAAATCCAATAATAGCCAATCAGATTATTAACGAGAAATCAGATTGGGAAGATAAATACCCTGGCTTCAACGATTTAAACAAAACTGAAAAACGCATATTCGCACTTACTATGGAAGATTATCGACCCAAAGAAATTGCACCTTTACTTGGGGTTTCCGTGCAATATATCAGAAATGTAAAATCGAAATTGAGAAGGAAACTTGATATTACCGATACCGAATGGTAAACTTCTTCAAACTTAGGTTTGAAGAACACCCGGATGAAAAGGTTCTACCTTTGCGTTATTTGCAGCCTCAATACCCATAGAAATCCAGGTGCGAGTATCCAATGGATTAATAATCGCATCCACCCATAAACGTGAAGCCGCAAACTCGGGCTTAGTTCCATTTTCATAGCGGTTCTTAATGCGATTCAACAACTCAGATTCCGCATCCACCGTTATCAATTCTCCTTTTGCCTTCAAACGGGAACTTTCTATCTGCAACAAGGTTTTTGCTGCTTGATCGCCACCCATAACTGCAATTTTAGCCGAAGGCCATGCCACTATTAAGCGTGGATCGTAGGCCTTGCCACACATAGCATAGTTACCCGCCCCGTAGCTATTTCCCAGAATTATGGTAAATTTTGGGACCGTACTGTTACTCATAGCCATTACCATTTTAGCCCCATCTTTGATAATGCCTCCATGTTCGCTGCGACTTCCAACCATAAAACCGGTTACATCTTGTAAAAATACCAATGGAACCTTCTTTTGATTGCAGTTCATGATAAAACGGGCAGCTTTATCCGCACTGTCGGAATAAATAACCCCGCCAAATTGCATCTCCCCTTTTGCATTTTTGACAATCTCTCTATTGTTCGCCACGATTCCCACTGCCCATCCATCGATGCGCGCGTATCCACATAAAATCGTGCGACCGTAATCTTCCTTGTACTCTTCAAAAACACTGTCATCCACCAATCGTTCAATGAGTTCTCTGGTTTGGTAGGGTTTGGCTCGGTCGGCTGGCAGAATTCCAAATATATCGGACTCTTTTTTCTTGGGATTTTTTGAATCGGTACGGCTAAATCCGGCATTTTCATTATGACCCAATTTATCCATTAAAAACTTGATTCGATCTAAACAAGATTCATCATCCGGAAATTTATCATCGATTACCCCAGAAATTTCCGTTTGGGTTACCGCACCGCCTAAGGTTTCGTTATCAATCGTTTCTCCAATGGCCGCCTTTACCAAATACGAACCCGCCAAGAAAATACTTCCGTTGCCCTCAACAATAAGCGCTTCATCACTCATTATCGGCAAATAGGCGCCCCCTGCTACACAAGAACCCATAACGGCTGCTATTTGGGTTATTCCAGATGCACTCATTTTAGCATTATTGCGGAACATGCGACCAAAATGCTCTTTATCTGCGAAAATCTCATCCTGCATCGGCAAGAATACACCCGCACTGTCTACCAAATAAATGATGGGTAGGCGATTTTCCATAGCAATTTCCTGCGCACGCAAATTTTTCTTTCCGGTTATCGGAAACCATGCCCCCGCTTTAACAGTCGCATCATTGGCAACGATAACGCATTGCCTTCCCGACACATATCCTATCCCTGCAACCACGCCACCTGCCGGACACCCACCGTATTCAGGGTATTGTTCAAAACCTGCAAATGCACCTATTTCTATCCATTTACTGTTTCTATCTCTCAGATAATCGACCCGCTCCCGGGCCAATAGTTTTCCTTTTTCCTTTTGCTTTGCCGCTGCTTTAGCACCCCCACCTTGTTGTATTATATCTAATTTGGCTTTTACGGCATCCCACAATTGCTTATTGACATCCTCGTTTTTGTTGAAATCTAGATCTTGTTTCGACATGCTGTTCAAAATTACATGCGAAGCCACCAATAATCCAAAGTATTTTTTATCTCAGCCCTTCTTGGGAAAATAATTAACGCCGGTGCATCACGAGAAAATAGCACATTTGTTCGCGCTGCCAGATCAACTTCAATTTATACCGACTTTCGATTTCTTTAATTAACCACGGTTTCCATAACAATACTGCTTCCCCCGAATGCACTGAGTCTAAATTGCGCTCCATTCGGAAACTCTTCCCAAGCAATTCCTGTTCAAAAGAACGTGCGTAAAAATAGGAATCACTACCAAAATCATCCTCCAAAAGCACGCTGCTTTTGTGCAAAAGTCCCTCAGATTTTAAATGCTCAAAACTACTAATAAAACCTTCGGGTCCATTAATGCGATTCAAATTATGCACCTGATAACTATTTGTAATACAGCCCAAAAGGATGCCTGCGACTCCCAAACCCATTACAAGAGTGCCTGCAATACGAGAGTCAATCCTTAAGATCCAAAACCGCAACAGATTCTTCAATCCTAAAGTAATATGTAAGGCCATTAAGGGAAATAAGGCCGCATGATACCAAGGCAATTTGGTAGAGGAGGCAGAAATTAACAAACCGTAAACCAGCGTTATAAGAAACAGTAAGCCCTCTAGACTCTGTAAATACACCAGCCACCTTTTGCTATTTGCCTCTCTGATCTCCTTTATTTCCACCACTCTATTTACCTCCACGGGTGCATTCAGATTCCTACTCACATTTCGCTTTGTTGGCACAATTCCGAAAATCACGAGCACCAACCATATCCAAAAATATACTGTGAAATCATGTTCAATGAAAGCCGAGAGATAATAATTCCAAGAACCACTATGTCCTTCGATGGCATTGGAATAGCGCCCCATAAGCTCATAATTCCACATCCGATCTATAAATCCTGCATAATTCCATTCAAAAAGCCCAATTACTCCCGCATAAATCGCAATTGCAGTAAAAGCAGCGAAATAAAGCTTTCGATCTTTTAGGAAATTCCCCAAACGACCCTTTAAACCCGCGAAGATTAACCAAGCAGGAACCACAATACCCGCCAATAGATTTTTCGTTAATAATGCGGCAAGGAAATATACGGTTAACCCAATTAGGGCCGTTTTAGACCCCTTAACTAAATAAGAATAAAAATATAAACTTGCCAATAATAAGAAAAATGCCAAAGCGGCATCGTGGTCTCCCGTGCGCAACATGTGTTCTCCTAAAAATCGCGGAGAAGTCAGTAAAATAAACGCAGACACCAAACCGGTATAGGCACCAAATCCTAGCTGAAAGAGTAAAAAAGACAGTTGTAAAATGCAAAAAATGGCGATGAGTACAATTACGATTCGCAAAGACCAAACACTTGGACCCAAGAGAAAAAAGGAAAGTGCTTGAAATAGGGTTACAAATGGCAATTTAGTACTTGGGTGATCGTACAAACCTGGGTATTGATTGAAGTTCTGTAAAAACGAACCTTGATCATACAAACGGTATGCACGCAACGCAAATAAGGATTCGTCCCAGACGTTCATGTCTACGCGATCCAGTTCATACCCCAAGCTCCAGGAAAGCATCCCAAGTGAAATAAAAAACATGAAAATTCCAGGAATTTTATATGTTCCAGCAGACAACTCCATTTCAGAGAGCCAAGATTTGAAATCAGACCAAGCGCTTTTCAAAGGCGAAGCGTTTTAAATAGAAATTATAGAAGAAAATGAGGCCGCTTACGATAATTTTGGCCAAATAGGGATGTGCGTTTAAAATGGTGAAATTTTGCAGTAATAACAAAAACTGACCCCCAATAACAATACCCAAAACAGAAACGAGCGTGCTCATTATAAAGGCAATATAGAGTTTTCTACTGCGATCGAATACAAATTTATTGTGGACGATAAAATTTACCATCATGCCTATACTTGCTGAGATATAATGGGCATTAACGGGCGTAAATGCATTCCAAACCAAGAATAAAAACACGCTGTAATCTACACCCGTTGCCAACAAAGAAGAGAAGGCAAACAAGATTTTAGACTTGAATTTATCAAGGAGTTGGGGGTATTTAAAAATCACGAATGAGAGCAAAAGTAAAGAAGAATATGTAAAATGTGGATAAATAGTTGTATCTTTGCGCCGCAATAGTTTGCGAGTGGGAGCAATATTTGTTCGAATCACCCCGATTCCAACGCCCGAATTTCTACTTTAAAGCGTTGCCGATTTATCTTATTAATGAACACATTTAAAGACTTGGGATTAAGCCCCCAAATGCTGGCCACTGTCGAAGCACAGGGTTACAGCACCCCCACGCCTATTCAAGAGGCGTCGATTCCCGCAATTTTAGGCGGAAAAGATTTGTTTGCAACCGCACCAACCGGTACCGGTAAAACCGCTGCGTTTGCGATTCCCATCCTTCAGAAAATGATGGAGAATCCTTCTAAAAACATCAATACTTTGGTGTTGGCTCCAACGCGCGAATTGGCGCACCAGATTTCTGACAATTTCAAGAAATACGCAGCCAAAACACCAATCCGTATCACCCTTATTTACGGGGGTGTTCCTCAGTTTCGCCAAGTGGATAGCCTTAAACGCGGAACTCAAATTGTAATCGCTACTCCGGGTCGTTTGTTAGACCTTATGGAACAAGGATACGTAAACCTAAAGCATGTAGAACATTTTGTTTTAGATGAATGTGATCGTATGCTCGACATGGGTTTCATTAGTGATATCCGTGAAATTGGAACCAAATTAGAATCTCTTAGTAAGCAAACCATGTTGTTTTCTGCAACTGCTTCTAAAGAAATTCGTGTACTTTCTGAAGAGTTATTAAACGATCCAGAACGTATCGATATCGTTCCAACCGAAGATCAAAAACCTAAAATTTCTCAGTGGTTATTTGCAGTAGGTCAGAAAAACAAGGAAGATTTATTGGTAGATCTCTTACAAGATCCCGATATCGATGCCATGATTGTATTTTCTCGCACCAAACACGGCGCAGATAAATTGGTAAACGTTTTACGCGATGCCGATATCAGTGCCTGTGCCATTCACGGAGATAAATCACAACGTGAACGTACCCGCAACTTAGACAATTTCAAATCAGGACGCGATCGCGTTTTAGTAGCTACAGACGTAGCGGCACGTGGTGTGGATATCCCAACCCTTAACTACGTACTTAATTACGATATGGCCGAAGATCCTGAAACCCATACCCACCGCATCGGTCGTACCGGTCGCGCAGGTAAGGAAGGTTTAGCAATGTCTTTCTGCAGCCCTCATGAAGCGAAACACCTTCATGCTTTGCAAAAAGAATACGGTCAAGAAGTATTGTTAGAAATGGAACACGATTTCCGTATCGAATTACCCGAAAAACACCAGTCAAGCGGTAGCGGTCGCAGACCCTCTGGCAATTCAAGAGGTAAATCTTCTTACGGACGCAATCAAGGTGCACATAAATCAGGTGAATTCAGAGGTCGCAGCAACGACACAAGAAGATCCGACTCCAACGGAGGCGAACGCCGAAGTGGTGGTGGTGAATTCCGTGGTGAACGCAGTCGCGATAATTCTCGCGGCGATTCACGTCCGTCTTCAGACCGTCGCCCTTCAGGAGGTGGTGAATTCCGTGGCGATTCTCGTCCGTCTTCAGACCGTCGTCCAACGGGTGGTGGTGAGTTCCGTCGTTCTTCAGGTGGCGGTGATTTCCGCGGTAATCGCAACGGTTCTAGCTCCGACAGACCTGCACGCAGTTCAGACAGACCTCAAAGAAGCGGTGAATCAAGACCTTCATCAGAACGTCGTTCTGGAGGTGGTGATTTCCGCGGCAATCGCAATAGCGAAGGCGCTAAACGCGAATTCAGCGCAAATAGAAGCAGCGAACCACGTCGCAAAGTGTCTCGTTAATCCGAAACTGACATCAAGTCTAAACACGTTTAGAATCGATACATTTTCGACCTCAAACATACAGAGGCCGTCCTGATTTTATAGGACGGCCTTTTTTTTCTAATTTTTCACTAATTTGCCACATGAAAAAAACAGTTACCGCACTATTCTCCTTGCTTTCCTGTTTCACCCTTAGTGCACAATTAAATACTGATAGACCTTCCTTATCCGACAATTCCTATACCTTGAAGCCGGGATCATTTCAAAATGAAAATGGCTTCCAAATTAATGCAATAGAAAACGCTGCCAACAAAACAAATTTTACAGGAACACTTCCCTATTCTTCCTTTCGTTTAGGGGTTTTAAAAGGTTTTGAGCTCCGCATGGCCACTGCCATACTCAGAAATCCCCAAAATTCAAAATCTCAATACGGCCTTTCCGATTTAGAAATAGGAACGAAAATCCAAGTTCTTAAAAACGTAGCTTGGATATCCCATCTAGGTATACCCAATGGTAACAAGGACTTTTCAAATGGCAAATTATATAGCAGCCATAAAGTATCTGCAACCCTAAACACCGAAAAAAGCGCCTTTGTATTCAACACCGGTGTTCGTTTTTCCCGAAATGCCAACAGCGGCGAAAAAGAGCGCAACTGGCTTACCACCATTGTTGGAATACATAATATTAATAACAACACCTTTGTATTTGCAGAATGCTTTCTGAATGAATTTATCACAGGAAAGGGCATAGATCAAATCAAAACCTGGCAACCCGGTTTTGATTTTGGCTTCGGACATAAACTAACTCAAAATACCCAAATAGATTTTGCATACGGTTATATTGCCCAGCAACCTTTTATTAATTTAGGCTTTAGTTGGGGCGCATTTAATACCCTAAAACGAGAATTTCAGCCAATTATTACGCCGGAATTTTAGACTCAAATTTGAATTATTCCGGTTTCAATCCCAAAACCGTGCTGCAAATCAAACATTGCTCCTCTTGGTGTCCACGGGCCGGACAAAATTCGCGGCCATAGAAAATGATTTGCAGGTGTAGTTTATTCCACAAATCCCTTGCAAACAAACGTTTCAAGTCCTTTTCCGTTTGTTCCACACTTTTCCCATTACTCAATTTCCAACGCTTTGCCAATCGGTGAATATGCGTATCAACTGGAAAGGCAGGCACTCCAAAAGCCTGACTCATCACCACACTGGCTGTTTTATGTCCTACACCCGGCAGCGCTTCCAATTCCTCAAAACTTTGAGGCACTTCACCTGCATATTTTTCGACTAAAATCTCACTCAAGCCGCGAATAGCTTTGCTTTTGAACGGACTCAAGCCACAAGGTTTGATAATTTCTCGAATCTCATCAACGCTTAAATCCAACATCGCATGCGGAGTATCGGCCTTGGCAAATAATGCCGGCGTGATTTTATTAACCCGCTCATCGGTGCACTGCGCACTCAATAAAACCGCTATAAGTAAGGTAAAAGGATCTTTATGATCTAATGGAACCGGAGTTTCTGGGTACAAACGTTCTAAAGTTTCCCCAATAAATGCAACCCGTTCTTTTTTATTCATAACCAAAAATATCAAAACAAATCCAATAACTCTGTATCGGAAACGCCTTCAAAACGACCTTGCAATCGATTTAATCGCAGGGGACCACCCATTAATGCCGCGCATTCCGACACAAATACCGCATTTCCAGATGTATCTGTTAATTGCATCTCCTCAACAACATCTTGATATACCTGCATCTGCAAATCAAAGGTTCCTACAGTCCAACTCAATTTCCTTTGATGCGAATACCTCGGACTGTATCCTAAAATCCACGATTCTTGCGAAAACTTTTCTTGGGAAATTTCCAAACAGCGGGACTTTTCATCCGGTGTCCAAGTTTCCATAGGAATTTCAAAAAAATGGGCAATTTCTGCAAGGAAAAGGTTTAAAAACGATTCGGTATCCCCGAAATCATGCCAATCCCGGATATTCGTAACCTCGCTGCGGTTGCTTGGCACCGATTTCCCTTTATAGGTTCCGTCGCTGTGAATAGACTTCCCTAGAGCGCTTAAATTGGCATCATACAATAATGTACCGTGATGCAAACCCTTAAGTCCCTTTTGATAGATATGCTGTGCATTTCCACTGATTTTTAATCCGTTTAACAACAGATCATCCCGAGTGCTATAAGTAGTATAGATACCTAAACGCTCCAAAACCTTTCTAATCGGCTCCAAATAGCGCTTATAGTCCACTGCGCGTTCCATACCTTGGTCCAATTTTTTAATGAAACTGAAATTGATATTTCCCAAATCGTGAAACACCGTGCCCCCCCCAGATAATCGTCGGGCAATGGCAATATCATTTAAGGTGCAATAGGCATAGTTGGCTTCTGCACAGGCGTTCTGATGCTTTCCGCAAACCACGGCATTATGGCTCCTCCATATCACGATTACGTCTTCTTCCTGTTCATGCAAGAGGTAGGCTTCAGCCGCTAAATTAAAATACACATCTTGAGAATCGGAGAAAATAAAGCGCATTAACAGAAATTAATCTAGGTTAAAAGTTTTACGACGCAACTCAAAGTTTTGTCCCAGGTACACCTTTCGAACCATCTCATCCTCGGCCAACTCTTCGGCAGTGCCTTGTTTCAAGAGTTTTCCTTCAAACAGTAAATACGCCCTGTCGGTTATACTCAATGTTTCTTGAACATTATGATCTGTAATTAAAATGCCAATATTCTTAGATTTCAATTTGTAAATAATCGACTGGATATCTTCAACGGCAATAGGATCTACGCCTGCAAAAGGCTCATCTAGGAGAATAAAATGTGGATCGGTTGCCAATGCACGTGCAATCTCTGTTCTGCGACGCTCACCACCGCTTAAAACTTTCCCCATATTTTTACGCACCCGGCCCAAACTAAATTCCTCAATGAGTTCCTCTAGTTTATCTTTCTGATCTTTGGCACTGAGCTCGGTCATTTCCAAAATAGCTTTGATATTATCTTCTACCGATAGATCTCTAAACACGGAAGCTTCTTGCGGCAAATAGCCCAAACCTTTTCGCGCCCTTTTGTACATGGGCAACTGGGTAATTACCTCGTCTTCAAGGAAAATATCGCCTTCATCAGGTTTTACAAGCCCCACAAACATATAAAAAGTGGTGGTTTTTCCGGCTCCATTTGGACCTAAAAGACCCACGATTTCTCCCGTATTTACGGAAACCGTAACTTCATTTACGACGCGCTTGGCACCGTACTGCTTGACCAAGGCATTGGATTTCAACAGCATCTTACAAAGATAAACGTAAATACCCGTTATGGCTTGATTTGGCAACGAATTAATACTACCTTTGTAGCAGGCGGTACGGCCAGCTCCTTGTCAACTCCCCCAGGTCTGGAAGGAAGCAAGGGCAGCAAGTTGTAGCGGCGCGATACCGCCTTTTTTTCCTCTCTGGAAATAAAAAACGGCTCCTTTTTCAAAGAACCGTTCAAATTACTCTCATTTATTAAATTACATCCAGCGATCGAGCAAGGCCGCGACCGTTTTACCCTCGGCTTCCGCACGGAAATTAAGTACTACGCGATGCACCAAAACCCAATGGGCCACCGCTCGCACATCTTCAATGTCTACCGAAAACTTCCCACGCATAAGCGCATGACATTTAGCACCTAAGATCAAATTCTGTCCAGCTCTTGGACCAGCCCCATAAGAAACATATTGTTTGGTTTCTGCATCTGCTAATGCAGAACTTGGACGTGTTTTGTGTACCAACTTTAATGCATATTCGAAAACAGCATCGGTTACGGGCACTTCGCGCACTACCCTTTGAAACAACCGTATATCTTCGGCAGATAAAACAGCTTGTGGCGTATAATGTTCGGCACGCGTAGTCTGTTTTAATACCTGTAATTCTTGATCAAAAGCCGGATAATCGACCATTACCTGATACATGAATCGATCTAATTGCGCTTCCGGCAAAGGATAGGTTCCTTCTTGTTCTATAGGATTTTGAGTGGCCAATACAAAAAACGGATCAGACAATCGACGGTTTTGACCCGCGGCAGTTACCTGTCTTTCTTGCATGGCTTCCAACAATGCACTCTGTGTTTTAGGGGGCGTTCGGTTAATTTCGTCTGCGAGCAATAAATTGGTAAAAATCGGACCAGGAATAAAGGTAAACTTTCGATTCTCATCTAAAATTTCAGAACCGATGATATCACTTGGCATTAAATCAGGAGTAAACTGAACGCGATTATAATCCAATGCCAAACACTGGGCCAAGCTTTTAACTAAGAGTGTTTTTGCCAAACCAGGAACTCCAATCATCAGCACGTGACCATGCGAAAACAAGCCATTAACCAATGCATCTACGACCTGTTCTTGACCTACAATTACCTTTCCAAGCTCTTGTTTAAGAGCTGTGATTTTACCGCTAAATTGTTCTGCACCTGCTAAGATTTCTTGATTATTCATGATTCCAACGCGCTAAATTTTCGCAAACGATTCCTCTCGGGGTTACTTTAATAAAGGTATTCTTTCTAAACTTTTGCACCCACTTATCCAATGCCTCTTGTTTTTTACGCGATTCTGCCTCCATTTGAATGCGGCTATAATCTTGAACCAAATTGGCCGTATGGGGAGCTACAAACTTCTTCAAATATAATATACGGTACATGCTTCGACCGTCTGGCATCATGGTGATTTCAGGCTTTGAAAACTCCCCTTCTTTCATCTTTTCAATAACGATTTTAACGTCAGTGGGTAAGGCATCCAAAATATTCTTCTGCAGACCAGAAGTTTGATCCACCAAAAAGCCGCAATAACCCCGATTCCCTAATTTTTCAGAAGAGTATTGTTTAACGGCATCACACCATTGCATTTCCCCAGAACTTAAAACAGCATAAACACTGTCTGAAGTTTTAGAGGCTTTCATATAATCATCCGACGTATTTTCGGGACGTATTAATATATGTGCTGCAAGAATTTTCTCCCCTTTACGCTTGATCAACTTCATAATATGATACCCAAATTCAGATTTAAAGACATCAGAAATACTATCCTCTTTGAGCTTAAAGGCCATCCTTTCAAAGGCACTTACCATTTCTCCTCTTCCAAACTCCGGCAATAAACCTCCATTATTTTTAGATCCTGGATCCATAGAATAGGCTC
>JAULUW010000049.1:16352-20017 GCA_032111345.1 Bacteroidia bacterium | reverse complement strand
CATAAACGGGGGCTTTGGCATTGCGCAAAAAGGTTTGTAAAAAATCCACGCTTTTTTGCATGTGAATTCGGAGTTCTTCGGTAAGTTGAACCGGCTCTGCCATGGCGCTCCAAACCTCGTGGATGTAATAATAATCACGCATTATTGAAATGATTTAATAGTTCTTTTTGAGATACTTCTTCTTGGGTACCATCGCGTAAATCTTTGATCGAAACCGTTTGTTTTTCCAATTCAGAATCGCCCAAAATCAGCGCAAAACGCTTGCTTTTGGCATTCGCATATTCCAATTGTTTTTTGAGTTTTACGGCTCCGGGATATACTTCTACCGAATGAGCCGTTTGTCGAATCACCCGTGCCAATTCAATCGCTGTTTTTTCCGCTTCTGGCAGCATCGGACAGATGAGAATACCGTGTTCTTGGGCTTTATTTTCATCGGTTTGAAACGCTTCTAAGGTATCGTAAATACGGTCTAATCCGAATGAAACACCTACACCAGAAACGTCTTTGAGTCCAAAAATACCGGTCAGATTGTCGTAGCGGCCGCCGCCGCCAATGCTTCCAATTCTAAAATCTTTGGGAAGTCTTTCATCAACGGGCACCACTTCAAAAACACAACCCGTATAATAGGATAAGCCTCTGGCCAAACGCAAATCCAATTGGGCTTCGGGAATATTCCCTAGCAAACTCCATAAGGATTTTAAGGCGCTAATGCCTTCTTGTAAATGTTCGTTTTGAATTTCGGGAATGTGATTCAGGGCGGCAATAATGGGTTCGAAACTGCCCAAATTCGCAGCGGCACACCAAGAATTCCAAGCCGCTTGTAAATGACCCAAACTGCGTTGTTCCAATTCGTTTGCCACACCCTCCTGTCCTATTTTATCGAATTTATCGATGGCCTGCATGAAGGAATTCCAAGCCTCGTTGCTGCCCGCTAAGGGCAAAAACGCATCCAGTAATTTGCGGTGATTCAGTTTGATTTCTACCTTTAAATCTAAGGCTGTAAAAACTTCCGCATACATTTCGATCAGTTCCACTTCGGAAATAAGGTGATTGGCTCCAACGATGTCTACATCGCATTGCCAAAATTCCCGGTATCGCCCTTTTTGTGGCCTATCGGCTCTCCAAACCGGTTGCATTTGGAAACGTTTAAAGGGGAATTGCAAGTTGCTGCGATTCATCACCACAAAGCGCGCGAGCGGAACGGTTAAATCGTATCGAAGTCCGCGTTGCGCGATTTGCGGGGTAAGTTGTGCATAATTTTTACTATCGAGTATTTGAGAATCTACCTTTGAGAGGTATTCTCCCGAATTAAGCACTTTAAATAACAGTTGATCTCCTTCGTCGCCATATTTCCCCTGAAGGGTACTTAAGTTTTCTAAGGCAGGTGTTTCAATTCCTACAAAACCGTGTGATTTGAAAACGCGCTCCATTACATTCATGATGGCTTTGCGTTTTTGATACACTTCGGGGCCAAAATCGCGGGTTCCCGATGGCAATGATGGTTTTTGCATGCGCAAATATACACAAAGCCCCACAGAGGTTATTCTGTGGGGCCTATAGTTCCATTAATAAAAATGGCGTTTTACGCAAATAATAATTACGCTTAGGGTTTCAATTTTTTCAACTGTTCTTCCAACTCATCTTCAGCACCGGGGGTATATCCTTGGTGTGAATATACAATTTTACCTTCTGCATCAACGATGAACGTCATGGGAGGATTGTTTACGTTCAAGGCACGGGCTAAATCTTGATTTTCATCGAGGATGATTTCATATTGCCAGCCTTCTCCCAATACTTTGGGTTTCACTTTCTTTACGTTGCGAGAATCGTCGATACTTACGGCCACCATTTTCATGTTGTATTTCTCCTGCCATTCTTCGTAATAGCCGTCGATAGCTTGCAATTCTTTAATACACGGACCGCACCACGTTGCCCAAAAGCTGATCACGGTAATTTTTCCCGGTTCGATTACCGAAGTAAAATCGATATTCTCACCATTGATATTTTTAACGTTTACAGAGGGCACGGTTTGCGCGTGGAGGTTCATTCCTGCAAAAGCCAAAAGAACAAGTAGGTAGATTTTCAGTCTCATCTTACAAATGTAATTAGTTTCCCTTAGTAAAGGCAATATTCATGCCATATTCAATTCTTGGGGTAGTGGAATTGCACCGTTAACTTCAATTTGCACTCCCTTTACGCCTGCGGAAAGGGCACATTCGATATCGCGTTTTTTATCCCCAAAAAAAATACTTTGGGAAGCCTCGATATTATAGGTGTGCAGGGCTTTTTCGACCATCAAACTACCGGGCTTGCGACAGAGACATTTCCCGGAATAGGCTTCGTGATGGGGACAATAATAAAATGCATGGATGCGGAAACCGGCTTCAATACATTTTCCTTGTAAATATTGGTGCATGGCTTCTACTTCGGCCGCATCGTAAAGTCCTTTGGCAATGCCTCCTTGATTGGTAATCACCACTAAGGAAAAGCCCAAGTCGTACCACACTTTAGCCCTATCGAGAAACTGGGGAAGGATATGAAAATCGGCAACAGATTGGGTATAATCGCCTGGATCGTGATTGATAACCCCATCGCGGTCTAAAAAAACAGCTTTCACACCCCAAATGTACCCAAAATATGCCGAAAAGATTCCCTATTTTTGTAAATCGACATCATGAGTTCCACTCCATATTTGGTTATTATACCCACTTACAACGAAATTGAAAACATCGAGCGGATGGTGCAAACCGTGATGGCGCTTCCTAAAGAAATCGACTTATTGATAGTTGACGATGGGTCTCCAGATGGAACCGGTGCGCAGGTAAAAGCGATGCAATCCCAGTATGCCGATCGTTTGTTTTTAATGGAACGCACCGAAAAAAACGGCTTAGGAACGGCCTATATTGCGGGTTTTCATTGGGCATTAGACCGCCATTACGCCTTTATTTGCGAGATGGATTGCGATTTTTCACACCCTGTGGACCAATTACCTAAACTCATTGAAAAATGCGAATCAGAGGCCGATGTTTGCGTGGGTTCGCGCTATGTGGGCGGTGTAGTCAATGTAGTAAACTGGCCGATGGGCAGGGTGCTCATGAGTTATTACGCGTCTAAATATGTACAATTCGTAACCGGTTTAAACATTGCAGATACCACGGCTGGATTTGTATGCTACCGTAGAAAGGTATTGGAAACCATCGGCATCGATGCGATTAAATTCCGGGGCTATGCCTTTCAAATTGAAATGAAATTCCGTTCCAAAAGAAAGGGATTTCACATTGCGGAGCACCCCATTATTTTCACCGATCGCACTGCGGGCACATCCAAAATGAGCACCAAAATCTTTCGAGAAGCGCTTTTTGGAGTACTTGAATTAAAATTGAAAAGTTTATTCGGAAAGTTATAGTTTTTTAAATTGACAAGCTGTTGTAATCCTAAATAAAAGAAAACTTATGAAGAAATACACCATCCTTTATACCTTAGCCGGCTTTTTGCTGGCCTCGTGTTCCACCACCATAGAACGCAGAGCCAATGCGTTTGGCGGAAGCTGGGAAATGTCTGAAAAGAAAGAAAATTTCGAAGCCCAAAAGGGAAAAACCGATACCAAAGCGCTCTTCTTTCAAGAATCACAAATACAAGAGCAATCGGCCTTAGAAATCCCTTCC
>JAULUW010000049.1:0-16342 GCA_032111345.1 Bacteroidia bacterium | reverse complement strand
GAAAACGCTCTAGGCGATAATGCGCAAAATGCCTCGAAGGCACTTAAAAACAGTTCCTTTTTTCAAAGAGTTGCAATTCAAAAATATTTGGCTCAAACGGGGCTATTAGATCCCGAAATAAAGAAAAAAACGCAACACGAGCGGGGTATTATTCCCGCACATACCGATCAAAAGAAATCGACCCAAAAACCTGATACTAAAAAAACGAAAATTGCGCGTTTGTTCGAAGTGAAACAAGGCTTAGATTCGAACGAAAAATTGATTGCCGTTCTTTTAGGTCTGCTCTTTCTCGTTGGAATTGCGGGGATGCATAGAGTTTATTTAGGGGCAATAACCCATAATAATATGCATTATCTCGTTGCTGTGATTCAGTTTCTCACCTTTGGAGCCTGCGGTATTTGGGCGGTAATTGACATCATTCGAATTATTGCAGGTGATTTAGGCAACGAACCGAGAAATAACTTCAATAAGGAGTTATAATTAAATGAATTTCAAATCTGCGTTATCCTCATTACGCGCTGCAACGAGAACTCTTTACCGGGTTCTCGTTGTGTTTATACCTTTTATATTATGGATCTTGCCGGCTGATTTCTTCGATACCGGAACAAGCATCTGCATCTCCAAACTGGTTACCGACGTTGAATGCCCGGGGTGCGGCATCACCCGCGCGGCACAACATGCCTGGCATTTCGACTTTTATACGGCCTGGAAATACAATAAAATGATTGTTGTGGTGGGACCTTTATTGCTTTGGCTTTATATTTTAGAATTGCGGCTCTCCTACCGCTATTTTTTCGATCAGCCCAGTGCTTTTCCCCCAAACCAAAAAATCGAGGACTGATTAACCTCCCTACTTTTTGAATTCG
Organism: Bacteroidia bacterium; assembly: GCA_032111345.1. Lineage (GTDB taxonomy): Bacteria > Bacteroidota > Bacteroidia > NS11-12g > UBA955 > VMCP01. Next base: position 15,476 of record JAULUW010000049.1, on the reverse strand, counting down.
CATTATACCCATATTTTCATAACAAATTCCTTGGAATGCGTCTTTTATGCAAGGTTAATTTAATACCAAAATTTGGTTTAAACCTTGGGTTCTCATTAATAAAACCTACCTTCGCACCTCACAAAAATGGATTCAGAACCCCGAAGTTGTAGCTCCTATGATGCGCGTTTACCACAAACGACAAAATCGTGTACTCCGAGTACAAAGCTTGTCTCAATTAGAGACCACCGAGGGATTGGTATGGATTGATTTACAGAATCCAAGTCCCATAGAAATAGCAGATGTTGAGGCCCATTTCGAATTCAAGTTTCAGTCGCGCCAAGAACAAATAGAGATTGAGAGTTCCTCTCGGTATTTCGAAACCGACGATGAAATCATAGCCAATAGCAACTTCTTACAGTTCAACAGCGAGCACAACCAATTTATATCTAATGCCGTTTCTTTTATCCTTCAAGATGATATTTTATTTACCTATCGAGATGCCGATCTTACCGCATTCTCCGACTGCGTAAAAAAAATCAAGGGTACCGGTCGCTTTTTTCACAGCGGAAAACAAATTATGGCCACGCTTTTAGAAGTGGGCGTTGACAACGATGCGGATTTATTAGAAACCCTTTCCCGTCAGGTCGCCGAACTTTCAAAAGTTGTTTCTTTCGGGGGGAATCCGGACGAACAGCTCATCTTGAAAATTTCACGTACGCAAGAAATGACGATGGAAATACGTCAAAATGCGGTGGATAAACAGCGGGTATTATCGGCGATTATCAAAAGCCGGGAGTTTGAGGGTGAAGATTATGAACGATTGCGTATTGTAATTAAGGACATCAATTCTTTAATCGACCATGCCAATTTCACTTTTCAGCGTTTGGAATATTTGCAAAACACGTTTTTAGGTTTGGTGAATATCGAACAAAATAAAATCATCAAAATTTTCACGGTTGCCAGTGTCATTTTCATGCCTCCCACCCTCATTGCCAGTGTTTACGGAATGAATTTCCAATTTATTGAAGCCTTCAAATGGAAATACGGGTTCATCTATGCCGTGGCTTTAATGGTAGTTTCATCCATTGGGACTTTGTATTTTTTCCGAAGGAAAAAATGGCTGTAAACCCTTTTATGCGTTAACTTGTTATATGAATATGAAACCAACACGTTGGACTTTTATTTTTTTGGGTATTTTGGTTTCTTCCTTTGCTTCAAACAACCGAATGGAAAACATTCGAAATACCTATCGCAAGGCATTAACCCAACCCAAATCCATTGCCGATTTAAAGTCCCTTACACAAAACAAAAAGGACGGTGCTTCTACGGCATTTTATGCCATGGCTTTGGCTTTAGACGCCCGAGAATCGAGTTGGGTACCCAATAAAATCAGTTTGGCCAAAGAGGCTTACATTTATCTGAACAAGGCGGTTGACATCGATCCCAATAATTTTGAAATCCGGTATTTGCGTTTTAGCTTTTCTTGTGAAGTACCGCGTATGTTAAATTTGAGTGAACATGTAGCCGTGGACAAAGCCTATATCCTCAAGCACGCTCGCAAAGGCGAGGCACTTGAGGATATTATGAAAAAGTATTTTCAGAAATCGGGTTGTTTAAGCGATGCTGAAAAACAACAACTCCTGAAACGTTTATAGATTATTCTGCGGCACTGATGGCGGCTATTCCGGGGAGTTCTTTTCCTTCGAAATATTCTAAAAGCGCACCTCCACCGGTACTGATATAGCTCACTGCGTTTTCGAAGCCAAACTTATACACAGCAGCCGCGCTGTCTCCACCCCCAATTAAACTAAAGGCTCCTGATTTTGTGGCATCTGCCACCGCTTGTGCAATAGATTTGGTCCCGTTTTCGAAAGCGGGCATTTCAAATACGCCCATCGGGCCATTCCATAAAATGGTTTTGCTGTTCAATAAAACTTCGCTAAAGTGGGCAATTGCTGACGTACCGATATCTAAACCCATCCAATTATCGGCGATTTCGCCGCTTGGAACATTCTGAGTATTGGCATTTGCGTTAAAGGCATCTGCCATAACCGAATCTTCGGGAAGGTGAATGTGTACGCCTTTTTCTTCTGCTCTACGCAAGATTTCAATGCAGGTATCGATACGGTCCATTTCACATAAAGAACCGCCAATTTGTCCGCCTTTCGCCTTGAAAAACGTATAGGCCATTCCTCCCCCAATTATAATGTGGTCGGCGATGTTTAATAAATTTTCAACAATTAAAATTTTATCGGAAACCTTGGCTCCGCCCACGATGGCGGTAAAGGGTCGATCGGGAGCTTTCATTACTTTTTCAGCATTGGCTACTTCGGCCGCCATCAGCATTCCAAAGGCTTTTTTACCCTGGAAAAACTGGGCAATTACCGCTGTAGATGCATGGGCTCTGTGAGCCGTTCCAAACGCATCGTTTACATAAAAAGTCCCCAAACGTGCCAATTTCGATGCAAAATCCACATCTCCCTTGGTTTCTTCTTTGTAAAAACGCAAATTCTCCAATACCAAAACACTTCCTGCTTGCAAGGCAGCGGCCTTCTGTTCGGCTTCTTCTCCGATGCAATCGGACGCAAAATCTACGGCAACGCCTACTAATTCTGACAGTCTTTGGGTAATATGTTTAAGCGAAAAATCGGCTTCGGGTCCGTTTTTGGGACGGCCTAAATGACTCATAATAATGACCGAACCACCTTGATTCAAAATGTACTGAATACTTGGAACCGCGGCTCTCATGCGAGAATCGTCGGTTATTTGGAATTCTGCATTCAAGGGCACGTTAAAATCAACGCGCATGAGCACTTTTTCGTTCTGAAAATTGAATTGGTTTAATTGTGTGTTCATTCTGGGATAGGAATTAAAATTTTAGGGATGGGATTTATAGTTGGATTTACGAATTAATTAGAAATTAAATCTGCTTCAATAAGGTTTTTAGGGAAGTTTCAGACTCTATGATGCCGCGAAGTTCTGAAATGGGCACTCGTTTTTGCTCCATCGTATCTCGGTATCTAAGGGTTACATCGCCTTGCGTTAAGCTGTCGTGATCAATGGTAACACAAAACGGGGTACCAATTGCATCCATTCGGCGGTAGCGCTTGCCGATACTGTCTTTATCTTCAATGAAGGTATTGAAATCGAAGCGCAATTCTTGGTATATTTCTTGTGCCAATTCGGGCAATCCGTCTTTCTTTACCAATGGCAGAATGGCACATTTCACGGGGGCCAAGGCCGGTGGCAATTTTAAAACCGTGCGGGTATCGCCGTTTACCTCTTCTTCTTGCAAGGCTTCGGACAGTACCAATAAAAAGAGTCGGTCTAAACCTATCGATGTTTCTACTACATAGGGCACAAAACTTTCATTGGTATCGGCATCAAAATACCGTAATTTTTTTCCGCTGAATTGCTCGTGCTGATTTAAATCGAAATCGGTACGGGAATGAATTCCTTCTACTTCTTTAAAACCAAATGGGAAATCGTATTCAATATCTACGGCTGCATTGGCATAATGGGCCAATTTCAAATGTTCGTGGAAGCGCAGCTTGGCCGCATCTGTTCCTAATACTTTGTGCCAGCGCAAACGCCATTGTTTCCAATATTCATACCACTCAAGTTCGGTTCCCGGTTTGCAGAAAAACTGCATTTCCATTTGTTCGAACTCTTTCATGCGCATGATAAACTGGCGTGCTACAATTTCATTGCGAAAGGCCTTCCCGGTTTGGGCAATACCAAAAGGCAATTTCATGCGACCCGTTTTTTGTACATTCAAATAATTCACGAAAATACCTTGTGCTGTTTCTGGTCGCAAATACAAGGCATCGTCTCCCCCATCTAAAGCGTTCATTTGGGTGGAATACATGAGGTTGAACTGACGTACATCGGTCCAATTCTTGGAGCCGCTGATGGCGCAAACGATGCCCTCGCTTTCTATTAACTCTTTGATATCCGATAAATCGCCAGATTCTAAAGCGGCTTTCAAGCGGGCATCCATGGCATCGATTCTGCCTTGGTATTCCAAAACGCGTGGATTGGTGGCTCTGAATTGCGCTTCATCGAAGTTTTCCGCAAATCGCTTTGCAGCTTTCGAAACTTCTTTATCTATTTTCTGACGGATTTTTTCTTGATGTTCTTCTATCAAAACATCGGCACGATAGCGTTTCTTGCTGTCTTTGTTATCGATCATTGGGTCGTTAAAACCGTCGACGTGACCGCTGGCTTTCCAAATTTTTGGATGCATAAAAATAGATGAATCCAAACCCACTATATTCTGATGCAAACGAGTCATGGAAAGGTACCAAAACTGCCTCAAATTATTGCGCAGTTCTACTCCATTCTGGCCGTAATCGTAAACAGCGGCCAATCCGCCGTAAATATCACTACTTGGAAATACAAAGCCATATTCTTTGGCGTGCGAAATGATTTTATCAAATAAATTAGCGTCCGACATATTTTATACCCTGCAAAGATAGTTTTTTGTATTTGAAGCGTTTGTACGCCTTTCTAAAAGTCGTACATTTGGTTGTATTTTTATGGGTATTTCAACGTATATAATTTCTCACCCGATAACGGTTGCGGCTCTGAGTTTCACTTTAGGAATTTGGATTTCCTCTCTCATTTGGAGAGCCCGGAAACGCCGAGTACTTAAAAATCTCGAACGTTTAATTAGCAATGAGGAAGCCGACTATACAACGGCGAACAATCCAAAAGCTCAAGATATAGAAGATGCATTCAAAACGCTTTTTATTGCGCGGAAAAAGGAATTGCAACGTTTGCAACAATTAGAAACCTACCGTCGAGATTATGTGGGGAATGTGGCACATGAATTGAAAACGCCCTTGTTTTCAATTCAAGGATATATTGAAAGTGTATTAGAAGATCCCGATTTACCGCAAGAGATTGTCCAAAAATTCCTCAAAAAAGCCAATAAAAACGTAGATCGTTTGGGACAATTGGTCAATGATTTGGATGCGATTACCAAATTCGAAAGTGGGGCACTTTCTATGGAAAAAGAAAACTTTAATATTTTAGAACTTATTAAGGAAGTCATTGACGAATTAGAATTACAAGCCAACCAAAAAGAAATCCGTTTATTAACCCAAAGCAAAAGCGATACGAATATGGTTTATGCCGATAGAGGCCGTATCCGTCAGGTTTTGGTCAATTTGGGATTCAATTCCATCAAATACGGCATTGAGAAAGGTGCTACCAATTATAAAATTTTTGATACCGGTCAAAAGCTCATTGTGGAGGTTGCCGATAACGGTATTGGGATTCCTAAAGCGCATGTAGGTCGGATTTTTGAACGTTTTTATCGGGTAGATGCCCATAGAAATCGGGAAACCGGTGGCAGTGGATTGGGCTTGAGTATTTGCAAACACATTATCGAAGCCCATGGGGAGCAGATAAAAGTTATGAGTACCGCGGGTGCAGGATCCTCCTTTACTTTTGCCCTACCCAAACCGGAAAAACACGATGCTCATTTTAACTAAAGGAGTGCTAATTCGCAATTGCCAAGGTCTTTCAAAATAAGCGACTAAAAGCGATAGCAAAATGTTGATATTTTAGACTGTTCACAGCCTCATCGCGCCGTATTTTTGTATGATGATGCAATGGCCCGATCAGAAACCCGCTGATGAAATTCCTCCGTTTATTGATTCTTTAAATCCAAGTCAGCGCGAAGCCGCACTCAATACCGACGGCCCGGTAATGATCATTGCGGGTGCAGGTTCTGGAAAAACGCGGGTTCTAACGTACCGCATTGCCTATATCATGCACAAGGGTACAGATCCCTTTAACATACTTTCACTTACCTTTACCAATAAGGCGGCCAAAGAAATGCGCCGGCGTATCGAGAATTTGGTAGGCGCGGAAGCTAAAAATCTTTGGATGGGAACTTTTCACAGTGTTTTTGCACGCATTTTACGCCAAGAAGCTGAAAAATTAGGTTATCCCAGTAATTTTACCATTTACGATTCCGACGATTCCAAGAGTTTAATAAAAGCCATTTTGAAAGAGATGCAGATCGACGACAAGGTGTATAAACCCTCCTTGGTTTTAAGTCGCATTTCTTTGGCAAAAAACAATCTCATGGGGGCTAAAGATTACATTAAAAACGACGAGCTCACCAATTCAGACAAAGTGGCGGGCCGGCCGAAATTTGGGGAAATTTTCCAACAGTACACCAGTCGCTGTTTCAAAGCTGGAGCCATGGATTTTGACGATATCTTGGTCAATACTTATTATTTATTACAATCGCATACCGATGTATTGAACAAATGGCAGCACCGATTTAAATACATCATGGTAGATGAGTATCAAGATACCAACCACGTGCAATACATGATCACCAAGCTATTGGCAGCTGTGCATCAAAATATATGTGTGGTGGGCGATGATGCACAAAGTATTTACGCGTTTCGAGGGGCGAATATTCAAAATATATTAAATTACGAAAGGGATTATCCCGATGTGGCTACTTTCAAACTGGAACAAAATTATCGAAGTACCAAAAACATCGTAAATGCCGCAAGCAGTTTAATTAAACACAATAAGCACCAACTGGAAAAGGAAGTTTGGACCGCCAACGAAGAAGGGGCCAAAATAAAAGTTTCTCGAAACCCCTCCGATTCCGATGAAGGCCGCCGAGTGGCTTCCCTTATTTTTGAAGACAAACATCAATTGCATCTTCCCAATAAAGCATTTGCCATTTTATACCGCACCAATGCCCAAAGCAGATCCATGGAAGAAGCGTTGAGGAAGCAAAATATCGAATACCGTATTTACGGGGGTATCAGTTTCTACCAACGTAAAGAAATCAAAGATATGCTGGCCTATTTGAGGTTGGTTATCAATCCCCAAGACGAGGAGGCATTGAAACGGATCATAAATTTCCCGGTTCGGGGTATTGGCGCTACCACGATAACGCGACTTATATACCTTGCGAACGAACACAACCGCAGCGTTTTTGATGTCATGAAAAACGTTCGCAATTTCCCTGAAATCGGTGCCAGTTCTTCCAAAGTGGAACAATTTGCCATGCTTATCGACAGTTTTAAAAGCAAAGACGATTCTAAAAATGCGTATGAAATTGCGGTTGATGTAGCCAAGCGTTCGGGTTTGTTGAAAACCCTATTTGAAGACAAATCACCCGAAGGCGTTTCGAAATACGAGAACATCACTGAATTCTTAAATTCCGTTCAAGAATTTGTAGAAGATGATGAAAACGAATCGGAAAAAACATTGCCCATGTTCCTAGAAAACGTGGCTTTGTACACCGATGAAGATCGCACCAACGATCCCAACCGCGATTGTGTTTCCTTGATGACCATTCACGCTTCGAAGGGTTTGGAATTTCCGATCGTGCACATTGTTGGCTTGGAAGAAAACCTTTTCCCCTCTCAAATGGCCATTATGAATCGCAATGAAATTGAAGAGGAACGCAGGTTGTTTTACGTGGCGATTACCCGTGCCGAACAACGTTTGTATTTGAGTTTTGCCACGAGCCGTTTCCGACATGGAAATTTATTGCATTGCGAACCCTCGCGATTTTTGCAAGAAATAGATCAAAAATATCTGGATATGGCCGCCAACAGTATGTCGGCGCCATCTATGGCGCAAAAGTTCCATCGCGAACCCAGCGTGAGCAGCAAACAACCTTTGCAAAAACCCAAAGTGTACACCACCCCAAGAGCGCCGCAAGCATTGCCTCCGGAGGATCCCAATTTCACAGCGGGCGATATCAGTAATTTGGCCGTTGGCGATCGGGTTCAACACCAACGTTTTGGAACGGGGACCGTTACCGAGATTGAAGGGGATGGCAATAATCAAAAGGCAAAAGTGCTGTTTGATCAAATTGGAAGCAAAACCTTGGTATTGAAATTCGCAAAAATGCGCATTCTTTAACGCAACGGAAACGACAAATCCCAGCGTACCCCTTTATTGGGCGCACTTTGAATCTGCATTTTACCTCCCAATACCTGGATCCGATTTTGAGCCGATTGCAAACCCAGACCATTCAATTTCTCATCGGTTTCATAACCAATTCCGTTATCGATAAGACACAGGTACAAGGAGGCGTCTTTTTGTTCCAACCGGACTTTAATTTCTGTTGCTTTGCCGTGGATTATTGCATTTTTTACAAATTCCTGTATCAATCGGTACACCTGTAATTTGGACATTTTACTCAATTTCATTTCTTGGGGAATCGATTCAAAAACCAAATGGGCGTTATTGGAAATTAGCATGGGCAGCACATTCTCAGCTACCAATTCTTCGATTTTCTTTTGTTCTACCCAAACCGGATAGATGCCAAGGGTGTAATATTGGATATCGCTAGAAAGTTGCTTGAGGGTCTTTACGAATTCAGAGCGGGTAATATAGGTATCCCGAAATAATAATAAAGCCACCGACAACCGGTTGAGCACATCGTCGTGTAATTCGGAGGCAATACGCTTTTTTTCTTTTTCTTGGGATTCGAATTGCAGATTGCGCGCCTCTTTTTGCAATTGGTTTTTTGCGATATTAATCCGAATTCGCTGTTTTTTCTCATTTAAGGAAAACGAACTTATGCCGACTGCCAGTACCACGATTTCAAAAATCAATAACCAAATGGTATAAAAGATATAGCTATTAAAATCTACCTCTACTAAAACGGAGGTCTGGTAAATATAAACCACAAAATTTAAAATGGAAAAAATCACCAAATAGGTAAAATAAGTTATTTTTTTAAATTTCCGATAGTGATTCACAGGCAAATATATTTGCACTGCGATTAGCAAAAAGACAAGTAATCTCAGTATTAATATGATTTCTTTTTCGAGTCCTCCATATAAATTAATTCCCGTGGCAAATCCATATATAGCTAATGCTAAGGCCAGCGCCATAAGGAAATTCCAAATATAAAAAACGAACCTCAACTTGCGTTGGGCGTTGTAATGAATTAAACTATACGAATTCAAAGCATACAAACCAGAAAGGGTCAAAAAAGGGCGCATGGTGCTGTAAACGCCTTCTAAATCCACGCCAAAATAGTATTTTAAATGGCCGGTACTTATGAAATAATAAAGCAAATAACTTAATACATATAAACAGAGGAAAAAATACGCAATTTCCTGACTGAAAAGCCATAAAAGGAATATCAAAATCCAATAAACTACGAGTAATCCGTAAATAAATCCAAATTTCAGTTCTAAACTTTTCCAATGGGCCAAATAGGTTTCGGGATCATAGAGTTTAATTAATATCTGTGGACGATTTCCGGGCCGGGAATAATAAACGACAAAGGTATAAGCTTGACCTGCTTCAAAGGTAAAAAGGGCATGTCCGGTTCTGTTCCGATGCGTCCATTTGGTGATGGCGAACTCATCGCCGTAGCGCAAGACCAATTCGGGTACCTTGCTTCCATTTTTGAAGGCGTAAATTTCTAAGTAATTAATTTGAAAATCCGGAACCTCAATGATTTTATCCGTTGTTTTCTTATAAATTGGAGATTCATATACCATCCAATGATGGTGGCTATTTTCAATATACGAATCGGAGGATGTATGTTTTTGTGTTAGATTTTGATAGTATTGTAATGCTTGTACTGGGCTGTATTTTTCATGGCTCGGAAACATCATCTTTCTTTCCAGTTTATCTGCGGCATGTGCAGGCATAACAAGCGCGAAAAACAATATCCCAAAAAAAATCAACTTAATACGCTTCATACCTAATCCTTGAATTTGGAAATATTAAAATCAGAAATAAAGCGCCACCCCAAATAGGGCGAATTGTAAACCTCTTCAAATTGTGCATTCATATACTGGATATAAACGCCTAAATGCGCAGATTTGGGATTTAATCCTTTCTTTGCAGCGACTAGGGGCGGTATATGGGTCAATTCGTATATCCAAGTGTCGTCTTTTAGAGTTCTCAATTGTACCTTAAGTTGGGTATCTTTTTTGGGAATATCAAAACACAACAGATACTCTTGAAAAATGCGATAGGCCCAAAGTTTAAAGTCGCGATGGTGCACATCTGGCTGTGAATCGTCGATATCAATGTGAATGTTCGCCGATTCTGAAGGTAATTGTTTATTGAAATCTCTTTTCAAAATATCGGCCAAACTTAATTGGTCTATATACGGTGGGAATAATGAATAGGAATAGTTTCGTAAGGATTTCAAGGTAAGGTGAGATTCAAATTCAATTTGTTCATATTTTACTTGTTCCGCATGCAAAAGCGCTGTTAATTTTTCAACCCGTTTCAGGACATCGGAATTCAGATCTTCTACAATTTGCTTGCGTTGATTTTCGGCCAAAACAATCTGCCGCACGCCCATTTCCGATTCGAGGAATTGAATTTCCTCATTCATTTCGATGTTCCGTTTGAGCTCAAAAAGCAATTGTCTGGAAATAAAGAATGCTAAAAACATCAAATACGATACAACAATAACATCAATGGTAAAGCCAAAAGCAAAATCCCCCACATAAAAGATCGATGCCCATTGAAGTCCAAATAAGAATCCCCCTAAAATGAGAAATACCTGAAAAACGAATTTGTAATCATATACAAATTGCATGGCTTTATAGATCCAATATAAGAATAAAGCAGATATCAACCCTATTTGCAGATTCGCTACTACCCGAGAATCCCAAATAAAAATCTGAAGCAAGAGAAAGAGAAAGATCACCACAAACCATTTTTTAGGAAACAAAAACTGCCAGGTTCGCTCTGGTTTAAAAGTGGCATAAAAATGAAAACACTGCACAAACAGCAAAAGGAGTAACCATAAACCCAAAGCGGCAATTCCAGTTATGGATGCAAAACGAGAAACATATTCTAAAACAGGGAGGTACCTAAAAACACTCAGTAGCAAGGCATAAGCACTTACAAAATTGAAAATGATCAACATCTGAATTCGCGTGATAATTCCCACAATCAGTGAAAAAACAAACAGAAACGTCATTCCCCCTAAAATCAAAAACTGCATAAACAATTGATGATCAAACTCGCTAAAAAAATCAAAATAATGTACAAAAAAACGAGCCCGTATTCGGTCTAACTGCGTTAATGCTTTTACATTGTACAAACGCAACCCCAGAGAATCTTCCTGTAAATACGGTTTCGGAATTACCGTGTACAAGGTTTGATTACTCAAATATTCCAGTTTTTGGATAGCGCACAGGCGCACACTATCGGCCCTAAAGAGTACTATGGAATCGGCATGATTACATTGTGGAAGCGCTACTATGCTAGTTCGCCCAGGTATTTTTACAACGTAGTTCTTAGGGGTAGTTGGGAATAGGTACGCAAGGGCTGCAAAAAGCAACACTCCAAGCACGACGGGCACATATTGCTTGGTCCGCATTCCTTCAAAAGTATTTAAATTAAATTAAAATCAATAGCAATCCGCATAAACTCGCTGGTACTATTAATTTCTAGCTTTCTGAATATGTTTTTCTTATGTGTTTCGAAAGTATAGATGCTAATATGTAGGTTGTTGGCACTTTCCTTGGAACTCATCCCTTTCAACAGCTCTGCCATAATTTCGTGTTCGCGTTTAGTTAGACTTTTTAGCGCGGAATCCACCACCTCCATTTTATGGTATTGTTTCTCGTCGGAATACAAAGGGGGAAAACAAATAAAACGCTTTATTCCTGGGGTTGAATCCAGAATTACATCAATAAGCATTTTTGAAGGCACTTCTTTAGAAAGACAGGCAAAAAAACCTTCTTTTTGAGCCCTAAATACCAAATATTCATCAATATACGCTGAAAACAAAACCCATCGAAACCGTCTGGGGTTGTTGACTTTACTCGGAATATCGATCCCGTTTTTATGTTCCCCTAAATTGGCATCAATGAGAATTACTTGAGGAGGTGTTTCGGTTTGATTGAGAAAGTTAATAAGCGCTTCGGGTGTGTTATAAACACCCATTAAGTTGATTTGTGGTGTTTGCTGAAAAATTAATCGAAGACCCTCCAATACTACTTGGTGATCATCGCAAATAGCCACATTAATTTTTTTATCGTTCGACTCCTTTATCATTAACTCTCAATATTAATATGAATACAAAAAAAACACCTACCAAGATTTAAGTAAATCGAAATGCTCGCATGGATAAAGTTTCTAAGATTTAAACGATACAATACCCCACAAATGTACGCGGTTTTTTTGACTATTGCGGATTAATAGAGGGGGTACCGAATACGTTGGTTACTTAATAAGGGGCGGGTTCCTGCATTTCGGGATTACCGAAACCAAAATACCGAAAACTCGGTATTTGATTTCTTAGGTAATTAATCGCATATTTGAATATTATGTCAGGAGCTCCTAGTAATTTTGAAGAATTCCAAGAATGGATGATCGAACAACAATCAGAAATCAAGTCGTTAATCAGCGAATTTAAAGTTGAATTGAGCACTGCTTTCGAGGAAGTACGGGCTGAAATGGATGATAAATTCGATAAAATCACTACGGAAATTACAGAAAGTAAAACGGAACTCACCACTTCCGCCTCCGTGTACCTAGAAGAGATTAAGTCTGATCGCGAAGAATTCAAAGATCGCATAACTGAAATGTTACGATCAAGTGAATCGCAACTCGAAGCCCTTGAAGAATTCGTTCAAAAAGGGGAATCCGCGCATGACAGTTTAATAGAGGCTCAGAAAGAAGGAAGTCAAGCATTGGAGGAAATCATTCAAAACCAAAAAAACGCTATTGACCTGGAAAAAGAAATAGAACAACACAAAGAAACCTCCGAAAATTTCAAAGATCAAATCCAAGAATTCTTTGAAAACACCAAAGAATTGAACTCAGAAGTTAAAGAGTTGCATACAGAAGTAAAGGAGATGAACAGTGAGGTTAAGGAACTGAATACAGAGGTTAAGGAATTGCGTGATGAAACCAAAGAATCTTTGGAACACACCAAAGAAATGGAAACGGAATCTGTTGCACTTCAACAAGAAATTGAACAGATTGAAAAAACATCCCAATCTTTATTACAAACTATAGAAAAACACGAAACGGACAGTGAGGAACTACTCGATGCCATAAAAACCAAAAATGAGCAAAGTGAAGAATTATTGGATGAAATCCGAACGCATGAAAAAGACACTTCAAATTTGCTTACTTCGGTTACTAAAATGGAAGAAGAAGTAGAAACCCGTTTAGAAAGTGTCCGTAAAATTGAAGAAGATGCTCATGAGTCTTATGAACATACCTTAAAGCATGAAAACGATGCACACGAGCATTTAACGGTTATCATCAATCATGAATCAGAGGCAAATTCAAATTTGATGCTTACGATACAACATGAAACCGAATGTGTGCCGCCTCGCGATTTATGCTTGAAATATGAGCAGGAAATTGCTGCCTTGCTTCAACAAGCCCAGGAGCACGAAAAGGAAGCCGCATCTTCGAATGAAGCGGCTAACGAGCATGAAAAAGAGGCTGCGCAATCTGCACAAGCTGCAGGTCAACATGAATCAGAAGCTGCGCAAGCTGCACAAGCTGCAAGCCAGCATGAAGCACAAGCAATGCAATCTGCACAAGCTGCCAACCAAGCGGAAAGCGATGCACAGCAGTCTGCGCAGGTTGCCAATCAACATGAGGCCCAAGCCCTGCAATCTGCACAAGCTGCCAGTCAAGCAGAAGCTGAAGCCCAACAATCTGCACAAAGTGCCAATCAGGCAGAAAACCAAGCACAGGAATCCGCGCAAGAAGCACAGTCACATGCACAAGTAATTGCAGAGATTCAATCTTTTGCGGAAAGCGCAAAACAAGAAATCGAAACATTTGTGGGTCAGATTCAAGATCAAAGCGACAACGCAAAAGAAGCCGTTGGGGCATTGACAGAAATTTTGAAAGAAGCGGATGCTTATTTAACGGAATTAGAAGGCATAATCGGAGAAGCCGATGCGTCTTTATCTGAAGCACAAACGGTACTTTCGGAGTTACAAACCATCCTCGATTCTATCAACACAATTGCCGGTTCCATTTCTGATCTCGCAACAGATTGTGAAACCAAGCATACGACTTGCGAAACCCATGAATCGGAAATTTCCACTATTAAAACCGAGTTAAAAGAGGTTCAAACTTCGACTGAAGCTGACGTACAAAAATTCATCTCTGAATTGGAACAAAAAATTGATGCCTTTTTAGATCAGATGCAAACACAAGAAAAAGTGGTTGCCGATCTCTTGGATGGAATCAGCGATGATGCAGACGACGCCAAAAAAGCAGCCAAAGATGCCGATGATGCCGCAGGTGAAGCAGAAAAATATGCCGACCAAGCACGTGCTGCATTAGATAGAATTAGCTAAAAATAGAAACGTCAATGGGAACAAAAAAATCCATTAACTTAAACGTTAATGAAGTACAAAATTATGATGCTGCTGAGAGCAATTCCGTTATTCGAGGTGGCGCAGAGGGCGAACGCATGTATTTTGGGAATGCGGGTAAATTTGCACACCAATTAGACAGCATAAAAGGATGTATTCAAGAAACTGCCGATAAATTAAATGTACAAATTAATATTATCGATTCTTCTAGTAGCGAAACAATCCGCAACACGGGTAAAAGAGAAATACGAAGAAATCGTACGAATATAGATGTGGTGATACAGAAATTGGAAGACAGCCATAAACTGAACGAAGAACAACTCTATCATTGCATAGGCAGAGCTAATGAAAAGAGTATTATTGGAGAAGCTAGAAACCATGTAGGCAATTATCTGAGAGAAGAAGCCAAAAAAGCGGAGATAGAAAAAACGAAGAATATGACTCCGGAGCAACTTAAAGAATACAAGGCAAGAAAGGCTTGGAAAAACAGATCGGTAGGCGGAATAAGAGGCTGATCGTGCTTAAAAATCAATATTCGTCGGCTATTAACAAAATTAAGGAAAGCAGTAATAAGACTCCTAAAACACCCAAAGCCCCATATACCAACCACTCCCACCAATCCCAATAATTCCAATCCCACCAACTAACCTTTCTACTTGAAGTAACTGCCGCGTTAGTAGGTTTTTGTTTTACCTTAACAACAGATTCGGACTCGGACTCGGACTCGGATTTAGATTCGGAACGAACTTCTTGTACCAAAATCGGATTGATTTCAACATTCTCATTTTCTTTCTTCAATTTAGCAATTTCAATTTTCTTCAATTCCAACTGATTGCTTTCTACTTTGGCAATAAAATCAGCTTCGGTTAAGGGAAGCGCGTTTATTTCTTTACGAACACTGTTGCAATAAAATTCTACATCGTCGGAAATAACACTATAGTATTCATTCTTAGCCCAAAATCCAGCAAAAGTCTTATTTTTAGATTCTAAAATACCCAAAGGACTCAAAAGGTTTCGGATAAAGGTATAGTTATTTTTATCGAGATAAAACTCCGTACCTGCAGCGGCTATGGCCTCCTTTAATTTCAAATGATTGTAATGGGTAGATTCCATAACGTTCATCATTTCCGCAAATTCCCGAACATTATCAACCGTTGCAAATCC
>JAULUW010000048.1:0-2517 GCA_032111345.1 Bacteroidia bacterium | reverse complement strand
GCTTAGCAGTCCGGAAGTGTCTTCCGATATGAAACGCTTTACCAAACTGAATAAGGAATACAGAGATTTAGAAGAAGTCGTAGAGGCATATTTTGAATATAAAAAACTTACCGAAGGAATTATAGAAGCCCGCGATATCCTCAAAAATGAAAAGGATAAAGAAATGCGGGAAATGGCCAAAGAAGAACTCGACCTCCTCGAAGAAAGACAACCCCTACTCGAAGAAGAAATTCGCATACTTTTACTCCCTAAAGATCCCGAAGATGCTAAAACCTGTGTTGTAGAAATACGTGCCGGTACCGGAGGGGATGAAGCCTGTATTTTCGTGGGAGATTTGTATCGCATGTATTTGAAGTTTTGCGATAAAAAAGAATGGAAAACCGACCTGGTTGAAGATATGGAAGGCAGCAGCGGAGGATATTCAAAGGTGAGTTTTACCATTGAAGTTCCCGGGGCTTATGGAATTATGAAATATGAAAGCGGCGTGCACCGCGTTCAAAGGGTTCCCGCAACGGAAAGTCAAGGTAGAATTCACACTTCAGCCGTTACCGTTGCCGTAATGCCCGAAGCAGAGGAAGTAGATATTCATTTTAATGAAGCCGATGTTAAAATGGAAACCTCTCGAAGTGGTGGTGCTGGTGGACAAAACGTAAATAAAGTAGAAACCAAAGTAATGCTCACCCACCTTCCATCCGGTATGGTGGTGATTTGTCAAACAGAAAGGACTCAGCTTAAAAACCGCGAAAAAGCAATGAAAATGCTTCGTACGAAATTGTATGAAATAGAATTGGAAAAGCATAACGCTGCCATTGCCGCCAAACGAAAAACCTTGGTTTCTACTGGCGATAGAAGCGCTAAAATCCGGACCTATAACTATCCCCAAAGCAGGGTAACCGATCACCGAATTGGTCTTACGCTTTACGATTTGCCTAATATTATGAACGGGGATATTGAAGGAATTATCAATGCTTTAATGGTGGCAGAAAATGCGGAACGCCTAAAAGCCGAATTGTAATGCATGGGATTTAAGCGTCAAAATCACATATAGCGGATAACCGAACTCTATAATATAGCAGTTAAACGCCTAAATCAAATATAGCGGATAACCGATCTGTATTATATAGGAGTTAAGTGCCTAAATCCGTTAAAATCTGTACTTTCGGTGTAGCACTTGAAATTGATAAGCGGTATTGGGAAAATTGCCCATAAAATGTACAGGAGCCTCCAATTAGCGAATCACGTAAAATGCAAGGAAGCGCATTTTACGTGAGGCCAATAAACACAGCGCCTGAGTGAGCGGTTTCCAATAAAAATGAGTAAATTTGATACGGATTTATGGCTCTTTCACAGGCTCAAATACAAGCACTTCAACAAAAACTCTCGCCGCAGCAAATACAATTTATCAAGCTGTTGCAGATGAATACGCTCGATTTTGAATCGCGTCTAACAGAGGAATTATTAGATAATCCCGCACTTGAAAAAGGTCAGAACGATCAAGAATTTGCTGAATCCAATGCAGTCGCCGAAAATGATTACGACGATTTTGGATCGGAAAAAGAATATGACGTAGATGAAATCCTTCGAGCAAGTGGTGGCGACGATGAATACGGTTCCTTTAAAATGGGAGAAGATTATACCGGTGAAGACCGAAACGAATTGCCCATTAGGTCAGAATCATCTTTCCAAGAATATTTATTGGAACAAGCCCGCGCAAGCTTCCACCAAGAAAGAGAATTGCAATTGGCGTTTCATTTAATCAATTCCATTGAGGAAGACGGATATCTCAGAAGAGAACTTCGCAGTATTGTAAACGACCTTGCTTTCAATGAGAATTTGATGACCAATGAGGATGAATTAGAGAAAATACTCATTAAAATACAAAATTTTGATCCCGCGGGAATCGCTGCCCGCGATTTGCAGGAATGCTTGTTGTTGCAGTTGTATAAAAAGGATTACGGGGATAATGACGCCATTACCTTGGCTGAAAAAATCTTATCCGAATACATGGAAGCCTTTTCGAAGAAGCACTACGACAAAATTACCAAAGCCCTAAAAATCAGCGACGATCAATTGAAGGAGGCGATTGCGGAAATCATTAAACTGAATCCAAAACCTGGAGAATCTTCGGGAACTTCGAACATTAAAACACAGTATATCGTACCCGATTTCACGGTAAAAGAGGAAGAAGGCTTTCTTTTGGTATCCTTAAATGGGCGAAATGCACCGGAATTGAAATTGAGCCGGGCCTATACAGAAACCTTAAAAACCTATGAAAAATCGCAAACTAAAGAAAAAGATTTGCGCGATGCCGTTCAATATATCAAGCAAAAAGTAGACGGGGCCAGGTGGTTTATTGATTCTGTGAAACAAAGACAAAACACATTGCTTCGTACCATGCAGGCCATTGTAGACAAGCAAAAAGCATTTTTTTACGAAGGCGACGAAACGAATTTGAAGCCCATGATTTTAAAGGATATTGCAGAAATCGTAGAGATGGATGTCAGCACGATTTCAAGG
>JAULUW010000047.1:0-6219 GCA_032111345.1 Bacteroidia bacterium | reverse complement strand
CTATGCGGGTAAATTAACCAATGGCAATGAATTCGATAATTCTTACCGTCGTGGAGAACCTATTGAATTCAAACTGGGAATTGGACAGGTAATTCCAGGTTGGGATGAAGGTATTGGATTGATGAAAGTGGGCGCGAAATACACGCTTATCATTCCTTCCGAGTTGGGTTATGGCAAGCGCGGTGCAGGAGGGGTTATTCCTCCAAATTCCACTTTGGTATTTGAAACGGAATTGGTATCCGTAAAATAAGGTTTTTTTTAAATCCAATTAATTAACAAAAAATGCCGCTTTTATGCGGCATTTTTTGTTAATTGCGTTCATGGATGCTTTTGGGAAATATCCGCTAAATAGATCAAAATCAATTTGCAACATCTGCAAATCTAAACCTCTGTTCTGGCTTCCTCGAGGGCATTCCTATACCATTTTAAAAACCTTAGAAATGGTAGGTGCGGGATTTCGGTGGGTTGATTGCCCAATATGCTTTTCTTCAGATCGAGACCGCTTGGTGTATCACGCTTTAAATTCCATTTGTGCAGAGGCCGAAAATTGGAAAGTGTTGCACGTTGCACCCGAAAAACCGATTTGGAAACGCTGGAAAAAATGGAATATTCAGGCGAACGGCATTGACCTCAGAACCAAAGGGTATCGATTCGCCTATAGCAGAAAAGTCAAGAATGCCGATTTAACGGATTCCCCCTTTGAAAATGAAACCTTTAACTTGGTAGTCGCCAATCACGTTTTGGAACATATTCCAGATGAGGAAATTGCCCTTCAAGAAATTCACAGAGTACTAAAACCTGGCGGATTGGCCATTTTACAAGTTCCGTTTTCTACGATTAGAACCTCTAAACGAGTGAATCCCAAATATTTTAATGCCACCGACCGCATTGCATGGGTCGGTCAGGCAGATCATGTTCGATTGTATGGCTTAAACCCTTGGAATGATTGGTTACGTCATGGTTTTGAATATGTGCCGTTTGAGGTTTCTCATGACGTGCGACAAAAGCACCTCATGAATCCAAATGAACCTTTAATGTTACTCCGAAAAATTTAACTTTTATTTTCTAACTATTTCATTTGATTTTTTTAGCGATAAATGTGGATGCAAACTTGTTTATCGTTAAATTGCATTTTTAAATCCCCTTAATTGAACGTATATGAATAGATTATACCCCGTCTTAATTCTTTTTGTCTTAATAAGTAGTAGTATCAAGGCCCAAAACGTTGGCATCAATCAGACGGGTTTAGACCCCGATAATTCTGCCATGTTGGATGTGAGTGCTACCAATAAGGGTATTCTGGTGCCGCGAATGACCAAAACGCAAAAATTTTTAATACCGAGTCCCGCAAACGGACTTTTGGTATATCAAACGGACGATACTGCAGGATTTTGGTATTATGAGAAAACGCAGTGGGTCCCATTGATGCGTTCCATAACCTTCGGCAACGGCCTCACAGGCGGTATGGTTCAAGGAAAGGGAGCGGTAGATTTGAAGAAAACAGGAGTTAGCGCAGGCACTTATGGAGATCCAAAGACCTATCCTATCATCACGATCAATGATTACGGGCAAATCACTTTGGCGGGAAGTCAAAAATTTATAGACAACGATACCTTAAACGAGATTCAAACCCTTAGTCTAAATATGGATACCATGAAACTAAGTAAAAACGGTGGTTTTGTGCATCTTAAAGGATTTTGGAGTACTTTAGGAAATACAGGATTATCAGCAACCCAAAATTTTATTGGAACCACCAATAATATACCCCTTCGTTTTAGGGTAAATAATTTATGGTTTGGCGAATTAAATTCCGGAAACAATAACATTTCATTTGGTCAGAACGCCAACAGTACCTCTAGTGGAAACTCCAATATTGCGATTGGAAGAGAAGCATTGCGGGCCAATGCAGGCGGTTATTATAATACGGCGGTAGGGTGGCAAGCACTTTACGATAATAATTCAGGAAATTACAATACGGCCCTGGGCGCAAAATCTCTTTATAATAATACCACGGGTGGGTATAATGTAGGTATTGGATTCGAACCCCTTACCTCTAATACCTCCGGCAGTTATAATATAGGAATTGGGTTCAGAAGTTTGTATAATAACACCACAGGAACCTATAATGTAGGATTGGGCATGTATACCCTTTTGTATAACATTTCTGGGGTGATGAATTCCGCAGTTGGATATTATGCGTTGGGCGCGAATGTTTATGGACACTATAACGCTGGTTTCGGAAACTATTCGCTTACTTCGAACAACCTTGGTTTTGGAAACGCATATATGGGATATGCCGCAGGATATTACAACACTTCAGGATACTACAATCAAGGTTTAGGGTATTACGCGGGTTATCTCAATAGAACAGGATATTATAATGTAGCTCTCGGTTATTTAAACGGTCCGAACACTACAAATCTGGATAATACCATAGCCATTGGATCTTCAGTTTTAACCACCTCCAGCGATCAAGCACGCATTGGAAATGCCTCCGTTACCAGTATTGGAGGTCCTGTGGCATGGACGAATACCAGCGACGCCCGCTTTAAAACCGATATTCGTACCGACGAAGTGGTTGGCTTGCCCTTTATCATGAAATTGCAGGCCCTTACCTACCGTTTCGACGTACACAAAATGTATGCTTTTAACGGCACCCTTAGCGATACCTTTACTTGGAAAAGTCAATTCGACAAGGAATCCATTCGTTACAGCGGTTTTATTGCTCAAGATGTAGAAAAAGCCGCGTTATCCGTAGGATATGATTTTTCTGGGGTGGATAAACCTAAAAATGAAAAGGAATCTTATGGGCTGCGTTATGCGGAGTTTGTAGTTCCTTTGGTTAAAGCCGTGCAAGAGCAACAAGTTCAAATTGAACAATTGCAAAAACAAGTGGAACTCTTGATGGAGCTGAATAAAGCGCTTCTAAACGAAAAAACTTCCCCCGATAACAAAAAATAAGCGGCCAATATGAGATTCCGGCGGTGCTTAGTCCTTTTGTTCCTTCTCCCTTTTTACAGCATGGGTCAAACCGTGGTGCACAATGGCGGTTTTATTCGGGTTATGAACGGCGCTCATATCATTGTTAAAGGGGATTATGAAGCGAAAAACGGAGCCAAATTCAAGTCTAAGAATTTAGGTTTTTTAAAAGTTAATGGAAATTGGATAAACGATGCTGGAAATGTGTATTTCCATGATAATGTGAGTAAAATTGATTTTTCTGCAGCGAATGTGGAGGTTCGGGGGAACGCGATTACCAATTTCCCCAATTTGAATTTAAGTGGAAAGGGCGAAATGCATTTGTTCAATTCTGTGATTGTAGGGGGAACTCGGGCCCTTGGACCCATGGGACAATTGCGTATAAACGAGGTGAAATTATACCTGGAAGGCCGCACTTTAACCATCAATAACCCTTTATCGAGCGCATTGAGTTATCAAAAAGGCGGCGGCATCATTTCTGAATCCAATTCCAGCCTGGGTTATGGCATTGTGCAATGGGTGGTTCGCGAAGGCAATGGTGGTCCAATTTATCAGATTCCCTTGCAAAATATTTCGGGGGAAGAAATCCCGGTTCAATTCATATTGAATAATATTGGTGCAAGCGCAGCCGATTCTGGATATATAAGTGTTGCAAGCTACCCTACTGCTGATTTACCGGCTCCCAATAACCGCCCTTTGCCCATTGGTGTGTTCAATACCGATAACGAATGCGATGGCGAAAACAGCCTGCGTTTGGCGAATCGGTACTGGATTGTCGACGGATCGGGATACAGCACCTTACCCGATGTTACTTTAAATTTCAGTTACAGTCAAACCGATATTACAGGCAGCAACGACCAAATTACGGAGAAATATTTGGGTGGAATTCAGTGGAACGCGGCGAGCAATCGGTGGAATTATCCACTCAAAGGGAGCATCGATCCCGTAGCCAATACCTTTAATTACAGAACCAAACAAAACTTTAAAGGCGTTTGGACTTTAAGCGATACGACACCCTACCCGAGAGCGCAATTTGCTGTTAGGGGAGATTGTCAGAAAGACAGTATTTTATTTGAAGACAAATCGGTTGAAGGCGCGGATAAAATCATTCAAAGACAGTGGTATTTTGGAGATGGTGGCGTAGGCAATGGCAAAGGTCTGGTGCATTATTATTTGGGATCTGGCACATTCGATACGCGTTTAATTATTCGTTCTCAATCTGGCTGTCAGGATACCGCCGAACAACGCATTTTTGTACAAACGGCTCCTACTGCTAATTTCACATTGATGGACACATGTGAAAATACTTGGATAAAAACAAAATCTATCAGTTGGCCCGGTTCTGGATTTATAGAAAAGAGTATTTGGAATTTCGGAATGGGCGATGCAGATCAGAACGGCAGTGAAGCCCAATACTATTATGGAGCTGTTGGCTTGCCCGAAATTCGCTTGATTGTTTACAATAGTAAAGGCTGCAAGGATACAATGATACAGTATCCGTTTATTGCCCCGAAACCATATGCATTTGCGCAATTCGAGAACAACTGCCAGTATATACCTATTTCATTTAACAATGGCTCCATAGCGGGCGGAGGCAGTTTGGTTTCTCATTATTGGAACTTTGGAAACGGAGTGCGTTCCAATACGGGAAGCGATTTAGTGGCTTTTAAGGAATTTGGAACCTTCCCGGTAACTTATATCGTTGAAAATTCGTTTGGATGCAAGGATACGCAAATAAGCAGTATTGAAATTTACCCTAAGGCAATTGCAAGCTTCGATTTTAGTCCACAAGAACCCGAAATGATAAAACCGATACAATTCAAGAGCACCTCGCAATATGCCGACAATTGGGATTGGGATTTTGGGGATACCTATTTCGAAACTTCGGAAAATCCAATTCATGGATTTGGCAATCACGGACGCTACAAGGTCCAATTGGTAGCCAATAATGCAAACGGTTGTGCGGATACCCTATACAAATGGATTGATGTTAAATCGACGCCTTTATATTGGTTTGCGGATGCATTTACACCCAGAACCACAGAAGGTCGTAACGATTCCTTTGGAATAGAAACGCCTTTGCGCATACACGAGTATAATTTAGAAATTTATAATCGTTGGGGGCAAGTAGTATTTAGGAGTACGGATCCTGCAATCAAGTGGGACGGCACCACCAATGGAAATCTTTGTCCGTTTGGATTGTACATTTACCACACTACGTTTAAGAGTCCAGAAAACGAGATGATGGCGTATCAGGGCACCGTAATGTTGTTGCGCTAAGGATTAATTGTCATACAGTGAGCATAAATCATGTATGTTGAAATCTCCAAAGCAATAGAGCGCCTTTATGAAATCTTCTCGCCCTATGCCAGCGGGGGAATGGAATATTGCAAATGCGGATGTATGGACGAAGATGAGATTCTAAAACTTCATTATGCAGAATGGACCACTTGGCAAGACAAAGAAGTAGAAGCAATAAGGGATTTTATAAGGTCGGAATGGGTTAATAGAATTCATGAGGAATACTGGGAACTGGATACATCCACATTGGGTGTGTTGGGACATTTTGTTGAGCCCAAAGAATTGTTCGCCTTATGGAATATCACATTGAACACAAGGAGTCTACAGAATTTCGTATTGTTTTATTATCAATATAGCAATGAATTAGGCACTAAGGGGATAAAGATTAGCGGTAGGACCTATTTAATTAATTTAGAGAAGATACTTACACCGGCTGATTTAATTCCGCAGTTGGAACAGGAATTCTTTAATGTCTCAGAAAAAGATCCAGAACTAGCAGAAAAAATTTCTATTGTAATAACGATGCTAGAACTATCGGAACCGGGCTAGATACTACAAATTCACAGTGCGTCTCGATACAATTCTATTCGTTCCTCATAGAATCACTCGACGACCGGTTGCAGACCATTACGATCATCGATACTGCAAATTCACAGCGCGTCTCGATACAATTCTATTCGTTCCTCATAGAATCACTCGACGATCGGTTGCAGACCAGAATAGTTTTGGATTATGCCATTTCAAAGAGCGTCTCACCAGCGGAGCGACTCACTAGCGGAGCGTGTAACCAGCGGAGCGTCTAACCAGGCCGAAGGCCGTCTAACGGCGAGCGCAGCGAGCTCAAAAGTTCACAGCGCGTCTCGATACAATTCTATTCGTACCTCATAGAATCACTCGACGACCGGTTGCAGACCAGAGTATTACGAAACCAGCAGCGCG
>JAULUW010000046.1:0-2598 GCA_032111345.1 Bacteroidia bacterium | reverse complement strand
CCAAATAATCGCTTCCGACGTGGGTCGCACTACCAACTCTTCCGTAAGTTTAGAATCTGGATCCGCCATCAAGGACCCGGGTTTATTTGGATCCGCCTTTAACCTATAATGGGTTACTACTGCACATTCTTTCGCAAATCCCTCTGCGTTTTTCTCTTCTTTTTCGAATAAGGATTTAGGAACAAATAACGGAAAATAAGCATTCGAATGCCCGGTATCTTTAAACATTTGATCCAATACCTTCTGCATATTTTCCCAAATAGCATATCCGTGTGGTTTAATAACCATGCACCCTTTTACGGCACTGTGTTCCGCCATATCGGCATTGTATACCAACTGATTGTACCATTCGCTGTAATTCTCTTCTCGTGTAACCTTTTCGAAAGCCATAATGTATAAATGTATCTACGTACAAAATTACTTGAAAACTTCCTCTTTTTTTCATTTAGCTGAAGAGGCTAACAGCGGCCCAGGGTGCCAAAATGCAGAAAGGCTTCCTGTTCGGAAGCCTTTCTTGGGAATTTTTATGCCTATTAACTACAACCTAAACTGTTACCACAGTTCAAACATTTGTAACAGGTGCCACTTCTTACCGTAATATGTCCGCATACGTTACATGCTGGAGCATCACTCTGTACATCGCGTAAATGATCCTGCATATCTTTTACTCCAGCTGCCGCAGCTTTCTTAATCCGCTGCTCATCCAAAGTAATTGGAACAACCGGATCAAACGTTGGCTTAAACTCGCTAATTACTGGGGCTTCCGTTTTTGGCGCTTGACCCGGTAAATCTGCTGGCTTAATTTGAACCAAATCATCGCGACGCAAATACTCAAATCCCAAAAGTCTGAATATATAATCTACAATTGACGTTGCATTTTTAACGTTTGGATGTCCTTCTACCATTCCGCTCGGTTCAAAGCGGGTAAATGCAAATTTATCTACAAATTCCTCCAATGGAACACCGTACTGCAAACCTACCGAAACGGCAATTGAGAAGCAGTTCATTAAGGAACGGAAACTTGCACCTTCTTTATGCATATCGATGAATATTTCACCCAGCGTACCGTCATCATATTCACCCGTGCGAACGAAGATGGTTTGTCCGCCAACACGACCTTTTTGAGTAAACCCATTACGACGGTTTGGCAATCTTTTCTTCTCAACAATATTCGATAACTGACGTTTGAATTTAGTGTCCGTACTTTGATTTAGAATATGTTTTGCCGCTTCTAAAACAACCTCAGGAGTTAATTCCTCCGCTATCCGGATTGTGTTCTTTGTATCATTTAAAGCCGCAGCTTCTGCTTTATCTGCTTTTTCTTTCTTTTCAGATTTATTGCTCAACGGCTGGCTCAATTTGCAACCATCGCGGTACAACGCATTTGCTTTAAGGCCTAATCTCCAACTTAATTCATAGCAACTCTTGATATCTTCATGTGTTGCCTCATTAGGAAGATTGATGGTTTTACTGATAGCTCCCGAAATGAAAGGTTGTGCCGCCGCCATCATACGAATATGGGAAAACGCATGCAACAAACGTTCGCCTTTGTTTCCACAACGGTTTGCGCAATCAAAAACCGGCAAATGCTCATCTTTTAATTTAGGAGCACCCTCCACGGTCATGGTACCAACTACGAAATCATTGGCAGCTTCTACTTGTGCATCGGTAAACCCTAACTCAGCAAGCATATCAAAATCTGGAGAATTATATACTTCAGGAGCAATGTTGCAACGCTCCATGCACTCCTCACCTAAGGTGTATTTATTGAAAACAAATCCAATTTCGAAAGCCATCGGAGCTGCATCTTCCAATTTTTTCAAATCCATTATGTTGAAGCCCTTCACTTTCAAACTATCATGATTGATAAAAGGTGCACCCACAAAGGTTTGGTGACCTTTTGCATAATTCACGATGTCTTGGATTTCATTCTCGGCATATCCCAAGTTTTTAAGGGCTAGTGGAACGGTTTGATTCACTATTTTGAAATATCCTCCACCCGATAATTTCTTGTATTTTACAAGTGCAAAGTCAGGCTCAATACCGGTTGTATCACAATCCATCAACAAACCAATGGTTCCTGTGGGAGCAATAACCGTAGTTTGGGCATTGCGGAATCCGAATTCCTCGCCCCATTTAACTGCTTTGTCCCAAGCACCACAAGCCGATTTCAACAGGTAATCTGGACAGAATTTTTCATCGATACATACTGGGGCAACACTCAATCCTTCAAATGCCAAAGGCGTATTGTACGCCGCATAGCGGTGATTGCGGATTACCCGAAGCATGTGCTTTTTATTCTTTTCGTATAACCTAAATGTTCCTTTTGTTGCGGCCATTTCCGCACTGGTTGCATATGCGGTACCTGTTAGAATAGCAGTTACTGCACCTGCAATAGCAGTGGCTTCTTTGCTATCGTAAGGTATGCCGGCACTCATAAGTACAGAACCCAAGTTGGCATATCCCAATCCTAAAGTACGGTAATCATAGCTCAATTGCGCTACCTCCTTAGAGGGGAATTGCGCCATCAAAACACTTATTTCCAAAACGGTAGTCCACAAACGAGATGCGTACTCTAATTTTTGAACATCGAAGGTA
>JAULUW010000045.1:0-2570 GCA_032111345.1 Bacteroidia bacterium | reverse complement strand
ATTGTATCGAGATGGATGCTTGAACGTATCACTCGATATCCGTGATTTTGCGAAGCAAAATTGTATCAAGATAAATGCTACTATAATCCTCGCACACCCTTAAAATCTTGTATCGCTAATACCCCATCTGAAAAAGTCACATACCTACGACCTGAAAACCATTCCCCCAAATTAATGTATCGACTTACCCCATTAGATAATGTAATATCCAATTGCAAGTGCCTGTGACCAAATATGAAATAATGTACAAATCCTTCTTGTAATACTTCCTCACAGTATTGCGTCAAGAATTCCTTATTATCGCCCTTATATTTTTTCTCAATGGGTTTTTCACCAGATCTGCTTTTTCTACTGAATGCGTTAGCCATGCGAACTCCAATATCCGGATGTATTATTTTGAAAAAAAACTGAGCGGCTTTATTGGTAAATATCTTTTTAAGAAATTTATATTTTAAATCTCCAGGACCTAAACCATCACCATGATGTACTAGAATTCTACAATTCCCTAATTCCAACAAACGGGGTTCGCTAAAAATCTCTACGCCACATTCTTGAATGAGATAATCTGACATCCATAAATCATGGTTTCCAACACACACTTTTAACTGAATACCCGAATCCGACAATTCAGCTAATTTCCCAAAGAAACGAACATACCCTTTGGGAATAACGGTTTTATATTCAAACCAAAAATCAAAAACATCCCCCAAAAAATATATTTCCTTAGCATCATGCTTAATAGCATCTAAAAAGGCACAAATATCAGCTTCCCGCTCTCTGGACGTTTTATAATTAGGAGATCCTAAATGAAAGTCGCTGACAAATACTACCATTACATACCTTTGAATTGTGTTAACAATCGAATATCATTCAAAAATAAATCTCGTATATCACTAATACCATATTTCAACATGGTCATGCGATCTAATCCCATACCAAAGGCAAATCCTGTATATTCCTCGCTATCAATTCCACAATTTTCCAGTACGTTGGGATGTACCATGCCGCATCCCAATACTTCTAACCAACCGGTGCCTTTTGTTAAACGTTTATCTTCAGGAGAATTTGTTCCTACCCATATATCCATCTCCGCACTGGGCTCGGTAAAAGGAAAATAACTGGAGCGAAATCGTACTTCCGTTCCCTCCCCGAAAAATTGCTGCACAAAGTAATACAAGGTCTGTTTTAAATCGGCAAAGGTGACACCCTTGTCAATGTACAAACCTTCTAATTGATGGAAAAAGCAATTGCTCCGTGAACTTACTGCTTCGTTTCTATAAACCCTTCCCGGCATGATCAATCGAAACGGAGGTTTATTGCGTTGCATTTCTCTTATTTGTACGGAAGAAGTATGCGTTCTTAATACATCCTGCCCTACAAAAAACGTATCCTGCATATCTCTCGCTGGATGATCTTCATCAAAGTTCAAAGCACCAAAATTATGCCAATCATCCTCTATTTCGGGACCATCACTTAAATCGAATCCTAAGGAATTAAAAATTTCTACCAGTCGGTTTTGAACCGATGTGATTGGGTGCATACTCCCTGAACTTTCCAAATAAACCGGTAAACTCAGATCGATATTTTGGAATCCTCCCTCAACCGAAGATTCGAATTTTTCATTCAATTCTTCAAAAAGCAATTCTGCTTCGCGTTTCAACAAATTGAGTGGTTTGCCAACCTCTTTTTTGATTTCAGGGGAAATTTCTCGAAATGCTTCGAACAACTGATTGATGTGCCCTTTCTTACTCAAATATTCAATGCGGAAGTTTTCTAATTCTTTCGCATTATCAATTTTTATCAGTTTTAGAGATTCGCTCAGTTTGTTGATTTGTTCAAGCATGTCGCAAAACTAATACATCGATTGCATTTTACTTCACTTTGGGCATCTTTTCGTTTTAAACAGGTCCAATAGTAATAATTAAACTAATTTAAATTAATGTTTTATTATGTATTTATTCTCTGTGGATATGCGGATAAGTGCGAATGTTTCCCGTGAAACGTAAAAATTATTTTTTTAAATGATTGTATATGAAGTATTTAATATTTTTATGGCTGTATGGTATGATTTGGATTTATCATACTTTGCTATGGCTTTATTCGGCGATAGTTTGACTTTGGTCCACACCTTTTTTGAGTTGGATATTTATGGGTACTACTGGCTTGTTTTTTCCACCTTCCTGACCCTCCTTATTCACTCCTAAACCAAGGTTAAACACAGTGGTCGTGTTTCCTTTTATAGCCAATGTCTCCATGAAATGGATAATAGTATCTTGTTGTCCGTCCTGTTGGTCTAGGAATTGATTGCTATTCTCATCGATATAGGCCGTAATGTAATATTCTCCGGATTCTAATGAGTGATTTAGTGTGTCTTTTACTAGCGTAAAGCTGTTTTGAAATATAGATCCCTTTTTGGTGAGTATGATTTGGATTGGATTAAGGCGCTTTTTTAGTGAATCACTTTTGGCGATTTCTAATAGTCCCATTTTAATGGTTCTGTTAAGAGTATCTTTTGGTGAATCTGGGAAAAGGAAAAGGCCGATGTTTTTGTAATATCGAATCGTTGTGTC
>JAULUW010000044.1:0-9273 GCA_032111345.1 Bacteroidia bacterium | reverse complement strand
CAAGAAGAACGTTTGTTACCCAATATGAATATTTACTTAACCTATACGACTAATTACTAGCACAATGACATACCCAATTTCATTAAAAAGACCTATTTTATTCGCATGCATTTGGATGGAATGTATGTTACAGGCACAGAATCCTATGCTGAAATTTGAAATACTGGCCGATAGTTCGCAAAGTACGAAATCTTATTTCCTAAGCACTCATCCAAAAGCTTTTCAATCTTGGCTCAAAAAGACCCATAGAGAAGCCCAAGAGGGGAAATTCCGTTTTTCTGAACCACAAATTGCTGATTTTTCAGATTCCTTTAGGATGTCCATACGTGTAAATCAGAATTCTGACACATCGGAAGTGCAAATCGGATTCCAGAAAAAAGGGACCTCAGTACCCCATTCTGTAACTCCTTTATTCAGCCGTGTGAATCCTATGAAGCTCGAAAGGGAGCCTTTGGATATGGCCACAATAGAGGAAAGTATTGAAATTCTAGCCGAAGCTTTAGAAGAAATCCAATCAAATCTTGAAAGCAAGGATGAATTCCTAATCGAGCCTTCAAACGATCTGATACCGGGTTCGGGAAAATCAGCCAAGGATTCAATAACGGAAAGAGTGCCTGATAATGTTCGAAAACCGTCTGGAAAGCCCATTATGAAAATCCAAGACCCCATAATCGACATCAATATCCAAGACGAGGATGGGTTTGAGGATGAGTTTGAGGATGAGGATGAGGTGGTACAATCCAATTTCTCGGGATCCACGAAAATCAAATATCCCTTAATTGATGGTCTGTTCCGTTTTAATATTGGCTTTTTGCAATTAAATAATCTGGCTGATATTCGGCTGACTGTAATGCGTTACGACGAAATGCCAACGCTTGATAATTCCAAATCGCTGAACATCGGATTTGAAAAACTCTGGGGACTGAATTTATACCGAGATCGAATTCGACTTTGGTATGGGATTTCTTATGAATTTTACAATTATCGATTCCAAAGCAATGAAATACGCATCGATCAAAACACACCCGTTTTTAATTATCGATTTGCAGACCCGAGTGATCCGAATGAAAAAAACTCCGAGAAATCCAAATTGGTATCTGAATATATCGGTATTCCCCTAGCAATTGGGTTTCAAAATTCAAGTAAAAACCGTTATAGCCATAATAGCACAATCCGTTGGATGCTCGGCGTACATGGAGGCTACTTAATGAATTCATATACAAAGGTTCAATATTACGACGACAGAAAAATCAAGCAATACGACGATTTCAATCTCAACAACCTGTTTTTACAGGCATTTACAAATTTTCAATGGAACCATTGGTCGGTATATGCCAAGTATTCCCTCACTCCAATTTTTCAAAAAAATGCTGGGGCAACACAAAACAATATGGCAGCGGGGATTTCTGTAAATTTCTAAGATTAAATAGCTTAATTTTGTTGGACAACTATGAAAAACTCATTTATTTTGATGTTTAGCTTTGCAGCGCTGGGCTTCATCTCTACTCCTTTATTTGCCCAAATTGATACACTTTCTGAAGAGATTGAACTACCGGTTCCTGAAGATGATATGATCATGGAGGAGGCGCCAAGCGAATTGATGGACACCGAGATTTACACTGAATTTGACCCATCTATATATGAGAATTTTGAACCCACAGCTAAAAAATGGGACTTTCAAACCCGTTTTGCATTTGGGTTTGTAAGTTTGAATAACGCACTTGCTCCTGTTACCGCTGGAAATAATACCATGGGCCGTTACCTTCCTAAAGCGAAATTCTTCAGTTCCAATATTACCAATTTTGAAATTTCATTTGGACGCAATATTAGCGGCGGTTTATGGCGCTTTTGGTTGGGTGTGGGTATTGAGGATGAATATTACACTTTCGATAACGCCAATGTAAGGATTACAGCGCGCAGCGACTCCTTCTCACATTATTCCGTAAACGACCTCTCTACACCTATGGTCGGAGCTAACGAAACTACAAAATCTTCCTCGCTTTCATTTGCAACGGTTACGGTTCCCTTGTCAATTGGATATCAAAATAGCGTACGCAGACCCCTTTACAAAATCCAAGCTGGAGCTTATGTAGGGTATCGTTTTCAAACACAAACAGACGTAGAGTATGAAGATAATACTACCGTGTCTATTCGCGGCAACTTTCATGCGAATCCAATTGTGATAGATCCTTTTATCAGCGTTCTTTACAAAAAAATAGGAATCTTTGCACGTACCAGCCTAATGCCTTTGCTAAACAATGTAGGCGGCGGAAACGAACAAACTCGTAACGCTTTTGGTATTACCTTTGGAATCTAATTTTCATTAAATAAGCTTTAACACTGCGTTGGCTCATAATGCCTAAATTTGTGCCATTATGAGTCAACGTATTTGGACCCCAATTAAATCCTATAGCGATATTCTATTCGACTTCTACGAAGGAATCGCAAAAGTCACTATCAACCGACCCGAAGTTTACAATGCATTCAGGCCACAAACGGTGACCGATATGCTCGATGCTTTCGACATTTGCCGTGAAAACCCTGAAATATCCGTAGTGGTTTTAACGGGTATTGGCGACAAAGCATTTTGTTCTGGGGGAGATCAAAACGTAAAAGGCGTTGGCGGATATGTAGACGAGTCGGGAGTTCCCCGCTTAAATGTTCTAGATTTACACAAAAAAATTCGTTCACTTCCTAAACCTGTAATTGCCATGGTAAATGGTTATGCCATTGGTGGCGGTCATGTATTGCACGTAGTATGTGACTTAACCATTGCCGCTGAAGGCGCTAAATTCGGTCAAACCGGCCCTAAAGTGGGAAGTTTCGACGGTGGCTTTGGCAGCAGTTATTTAGCAAGGCACGTAGGTCAGAAGAAAGCACGCGAAATCTGGTTTTTATGCCGACAGTATACCGCAGAAGAATGCGAACGCATGGGCTTGGTAAACAAAGTGGTTCCTTTGGCAGAGCTAGAAGACGAAACCGTTTCTTGGTGCCAAACCATCATGGAACGCAGCCCGATGGCTATACGCATGCTAAAGCGTGCCTTTAATGCCGAACTTGATGGCCAGCATGGTTTAATGGAATTAGCCGGTGATGCAACCCTACTCTACTATTTAACAGAGGAAGCACAGGAAGGTAAGCATGCATTTTTAGAGAAACGTAAACCTGATTTTCAAAAGTTCCCTAAATTTCCTTGAGCTCCCTTTGGTCGCGGTGGGACGCTTCGCTGGTGAGAGCTCCCTTCGGTCGCGGTTAGACGCTTCGCTGGTTTGAGCTCCCTTCGGTCGCGGTGGGACGCTTCGCTGGTGGGAGCTCCCTTCGGTCGCGGTAAGACGCTTCGCTGGTGAGAGCTCCCTTTGGTCGCGGTAAGACGCTTCGCTGGTGAGAGCTCCCTTTGGTCGCGGTGGGACGCTTCGCTGGTGGGAGCTCCCTTCGGTCGCAGTGGGACGCTTCGCTGGTGAGAGCTCCCTTTGGTCGCGGTGGGACGCTTCGCTGGTGGGAGCTCCCTTCGGTCGCGGTAAGACGCTTCGCTGGTGAGAGCTCCCTTCGGTCGCGGTTAGACGCTTCGCTGGCGGGAGCTCCCTTTGGTCGCGGTGGGACGCTTCGCTGGTGGGAGCTCCCTTCGGTCGCGGTGGGACGGCCTTCGGCCTGGTTAGTACTCGCTGCGCTCGCGGTTAGAATAAATAGGAAACGCCGAGGCCGCCGTGAAATATTCGTCCCCAAGCCAGGGGTTCTAAAATCATGGAATGCACGATAGCTTCGTGGTCCGTATATTCTGTACCTTCCCCATAAATGGAAACATCTGCATTTCCGGTATTGTAGACGTTAAAGCCCAATCCCATGTGGTAATCCCAACAAAACTTATCGAATAACACACGGCGATGGCCCCATTGAATAGCAAAACTTACGGTGCTAAATCCATTGTTTATAGCGGGCATTTTAATAGCTTGACTAGACCATTTGATTTTATCATCTATGCCTACAGATGCAAATGCCAATTCCAAGCCCCAAAAAGATCCAAACGGTGCAAGGGCTCCTGATTCGGTATTATACCAACGAGGAGCAATAAAAAACTCCGTTAGGCTATATCCGAGTGTACCTGAAGAGGGCGAGGTGTACTCACTACTTCCAAATTCATCATATTTAACCACACTATAATACGATAAATCGTGTTTATCTACGTCAAAGGTACCCGAACCTTGGCGGATTCCACCTCTGAGGCTAAAGTTACGATCCATGGATTTTTCATACGCAATGGACATGTGATTTTTCACATAGGGTCCATGTGCCATAATACCTGGGATATACATATTTGTGGAAACTTCTACCACTTGGGTGCTACCCAAATATCCAGGATTGCTTTGTGATAGCGCAGTGGTTATAAAAAACCAGCTTAATAAAAAGCCGACAAATTTTAAAGATTTCATTATTTAAGAGTTTTGGCGTGTTTGATTTCGTAAAGGGTTTCGTAGATATGTGCTTTGATGAAATCGTTTTGTAATTTCACATTGCGATTGCGTTCATGAGTAAGCACCATTTTACTGGTTTCCGTATTAAATACCACAGTGAATTGCTTGGTATAGCCATCCGTTTGAAGCTGAAAATACAAATACACCGGTAAATATGGCAAGAACATTATTGAAGTTAACAAACCATTAATATCCAAAGGTCTTTTATAAACGACATACTCATAACCCGTCCAAGCTACCAATGGCGTTTTAAAGGTATTCATTACTTCGGATACATATTGGGAGTAAAACAGAATCATCTGGTTGGTATCGTTATTAAGTCGTTCCATCATCCAATCATTTACTTGCGTAAAGCGGTTAAGGTCCTCGGTTTTTAAACCCGCTTTTGCTTTATTTTCGAGCACATATAAGTTGTCACGCGAAGCTTGAGCCACTTCCTTCCAAACTTGGGTAAATAGCAATTTTGATTTTTCCTCTCCAAAATAATTGCGTTCGTTTTCGCTGAAATTCTTACCCGTATATTGGGTTAACTTGGGTTGCATGAGCACCAATCCTGAATAATCTGGATTCTCTCTTTTATAACGCATTTTTTCAGCTTCTTTGTTTTGCTCTGCTTTTTTACGTGAATCGCGGTTATTGGCTATTTCGTTAAAATCTACTATGCCCGCATTCAATGCTTTTTTGAGATTTTCAGCTTGAGGAAGCTGGTATAAAGATGCGAAAAAATAGGGTTCATCTTGTGCAATGGTAACCGCTGTTTCTGTTCTCCGGGTTGGTCTAGAAAGCAATCCACTGCCTGGATTTGAGCCGATGGCATCTTCTACTTTAACAGATTTATCCGCAGTGGGATCGCCGGATTTCCCTGTATAATTGACAAATGTACGCAAATCAAGAAGGGCCTTTTTTTGTGACAGGGATACACATTCATTCCACAAATCACCAATGAATGGATCTTCTGGGTACTTTACTTTCTCTAACCATAAAATGCGCAAAGCGAACGCAGAGAGTTCTTTGGAAGAAAGTGCTTTCAAACCAGCGCTAATTGGCCTCCACAAGCCCCTATTGCTCTGAATCTCGCAACCGTATTTATCTAAATCATGTCCGGAAAGTTTGTGCGATAAAATTCCATAAATGGACATGGCCTTTATGCGAGAAACAAAAGGAGTTGGCCCATACAACAATTCAAAAATGCGGGTTAGATAAAAAGTGCGACCAAAATCGGCACGACGCATAAACAAAAGTAGAAGTTCATGGCGGGCAATTTTTTGCATTTGATCAAATGAATCCTTCCCTATAACATAGATCAATTTACCGGCCATGTTCATAGAAGCTACGCGATCTTTTAGTGCCAGAATGCGCATATCTAAATGGGGATGTGTGCGGTTAGGATCTATAAGTTCCTTTTCGTCGGATTTTTTATTTTCTTCATCGCTTTTAGCAATTTCGGTCTGAATGCGTTCTTTTAGTTCCGTTGGGAACTTATAGAATTCCGATTCAAAAGAATCCAGAGACAAGGGCGTTTCTAAAAATGGATAGGCACTGTATTTCAATACCTCAAAACCATAAATGCCTTCCGCCACATTATAAGGCGTTTTTTCAATCATTTCATAGCCCAAATCATCGGCCTCTAGTTCTTGATCTTTCGAAAATCGATAGAGATCCTGGAGTTTTTGTTCCAATTGTTCTCCATTTAATTCTTTTTTGGCTTGGGTAACATCCTTAAAGGATTGAAAAGAGTGCTTTTTAACATAATGCTGAATTTCATGGGCTAGAACCACCGCCAATTGGGCCTCATTCTCGATGCGTGCCAATAACCCGATGCTTACAAATACCAATCCACCCGATGTAGTGTACGCATTTGGCACATGTGAACGCAAAACGTAAAATTGCAATTTATCAGCAAGATCTGGATAGGATTCCAAAACTTTCAAACCTACTTTCTCTACATAGTTAGACATTCCCTCGCCATACAGAATTTGTCCGCCGGTTAAAAGTTCCTCTTCTACGAATCCAACCCGAATGGAATGCTCTTGTTCTTGGCGCTTACTTTTTCGGTCGGATCGACTGCTTTTAATATCCTTAATTTTTTTTTGCACCAAACTGGTAGTGCTGTTTTTCAAGGTGGTAGGAACTCCTCCTCCCGATTGAGCGGGCTTATATTGGGCAAAATCAATGCCTTGTCCGGCTAAAGGGAGCATTATTGCGGCAAGTGTAACGCAATAGATCTGCTTAAGAAATGCGGAATGCATCCGCAATATTAAATAAAAAGTAAATAGGTTAAAGAAGGACTTTAAAAAAAGTCCTTCATGCGATCAAAAAAGGATTTATTATCTTCTCCTGGTTTGAAATTTTTACTTTCCTGCAAGGTCATCAAAAGCTCTTTCTCTTCGCTGCTGATTTTTTGAGGTACATAAACATTTATTACAACAAGTTGATCTCCTGTACCATATCCATTTAAGTCAGGAAATCCCTTTCCTTTTAAACGCAACACTTTGCCCGCTTGCGTGCCTGAATCGACTTTAATTTTTGCTTTGCCGTCTAAGGTAGGAACTTCCACGCTTGCCCCCATTGCGGCTTCGGGAAAACTCAACCAAAGGTTATAAAGCACGTTGTTATTATCGCGCTTTAATTCTTCATGAGGAACTTCTTCAATGAGAACAATTAAATCTCCCGATGCTCCTCCTGCAGGGCCTTCATTTCCTTTGCCCTGCACGCTTAATTGCATGCCATCGGCAACACCCCCAGGAATTTTGATGGACGTTTCGAATTCTTGCGCAATCAAACCTTGTTCATTCGCTTCTTTGGGCTTGCTTTCAATAACTTTACCCATTCCCTGACATACCGGACAGGCACTTTGGGTGGCCATTTGTCCTAAAAAGGTGTTGGTCACTTGTTTTACGACCCCGCTACCCCCACAATGCCTGCAGCTGCCAAATTTTACATCCTCGGCAGCTACCATTCGGCGGTATTTCACCTTCTTCTCTACCCCATTGCGCATGTCGGCAAGCGTCAATTTTAGCTTTATACGAATGTTCGACCCTACGGTTCTGCGGTTTCCGCGACCACGGCCTCCTCCGCCGCCAAAAAAGGAACCAAAAATATTATCATCGCCAAAAACATCTCCGAACTGAGAGAAAATATCGTCCATGCTAAAGCCGCCACCGCCGCCGAAACCAGAACCACCACCCATACCGGCATGACCAAATTGATCGTAACGGCTTTTCTTCTCGGGATTCGACAATACATCGTAGGCTTCTGCCGCTTCTTTGAATTTTTCTTCGGCATCTTTATCATCCGGATTCTTATCTGGGTGAAATTTGATTGCCAATTTGCGATAGGCTTTTTTCAATTCGTCGGTGCTTGCATTCTTGGGAACACCTAGCACGTCATAATAATCTCTTTTGCTCATCTTTTATTTACCGACCACCACTTTGGCGAATCTAATTACTTTATCGTTTAAGAAATATCCTTTTTCTAATACATCAATCACTTTACCTTTCATATCTTCACTCGGAGCATCGAATTGCGTTACGGCCTCGTGAACTTCTGGATCGAAGGTCTCCCCTTGTGCGTTCATGGGTTTCAATCCTTTCTTTTCCAAGGTACTGTACATTTTTTTATAAATCAATTCCATTCCCTCCACTGCGGAGCTATTATCGGCTTGTTGCATGGATTTGATTGCACGTTCCATATCGTCTACGATAGGCAACATTTGAACCATCAATTCTTTCGATGCCGTTTGCATCCAATCCAAGCGCTCTTTGGTAGTTCGGCGGCGGAAGTTTTCAAATTCACTATATAAGCGCAAATATTTCTCTCTTTCCGCTTGAACTGGATCTTGAATTTCTTCGGTTTCTACAGCCCCTGCTTCATCTTGTGAAGCCTCCTCTGTATTTACTTCGGTGTTCATGTCCATATCTTGCAACTCATCGGGCTGCACGATGGGTTCTTCTTGAGAATTATTTTTTGACTTTTTATTCATGTTAAACATCTTTGTTTTTCTTATTTCAAACACTTTGCCATTTGCAAATTAACGGCACTTTGTGCCAAGATGTCAGATTTATTTCCATGTTTCAAACCTTTTTGTCACTTTAATGTTGTATAATCGTGTCACATGTTTACTGGGATAATTGAAGATACCGCCATACTTGTAAGTCGCATCGTTGAAAATACGAATGTGCACTTCACTTTTGAACATCCAGTTGCTCAAGAGTTGCATATAGATCAAAGCGTAGCACACGACGGTATTTGCCTCACCATCGTGCATGTAGATATCGACAAAAACCAATACCGAGTAACCGCAATTAAGGAAACACTAGATCGCACGCACATTCAATCTTGGGATATTGGATACCGGGTGAATATTGAACGCTGCATGCCCGCAAATGGGCGTTTTGACGGACATATTGTACAAGGTCATGTAGATGCCGTAGGACATATCGATGAAATTCACGACCTCAACGGTTCACACATGTTATTTGTTTCATACCCACAAGAAAGTGGCATTACCGTTCCTAAGGGTAGTATCACCATAAACGGAGTCAGTTTAACGGTAGTTGATTCTTTTGCGGATGCCTTTAGTGTGGCGATTATTCCTCATACCTGGGAGAAAACCAATTTAGGCGATTTAAAGCCGGATAGTAAAGTAAATCTGGAATTTGATATTCTGGGTAAATATGTTGCCCGAATGCAACAAATCCAAAACGAACGGTAGTTGATCAAGTCTTTTTGCGAAATTCGCAATTAATGATGTTGATATTTTTGGCTTTTTTCGCAAAACAAGTGCGTAATTCCTAATTACCGC
>JAULUW010000043.1:0-4579 GCA_032111345.1 Bacteroidia bacterium | reverse complement strand
CAACATTAAACCTAAAACAAGATTTTTAAACATAACAATACCAAATATACAAAATATTAAAGGTAAAATTTAAGTGTTAAGTGTATTTTTGGACCTGATTATGACGTACAGTGATATTTCTCACCTCCACCATTGTTTTTTAGAAGTCCATCAAAAAATGGCCACCGATACCCGCAAAGATTGTAAGGGGGCTATTTTTTTCTGTCTTTCGGGTGAACGTTTTAATGGAAATTTGTATGCGGAGAAGGCATTAGAATTAGGCGCTGCTTATGTAGTTACAAATTCATCACATATTAGCGATGAACGCATACTTTTGGTAGAAGATCCTAATAATAGTTTATTGGAATTGGCCCGTTATCACAGTAATATTGCCCCATGCACATTCATTGCAGTAGGTGGAAGTAACGGGAAAACAAGTACTAAAGAATTGATCAATTCCGTATTGTCAACAACCTATAAAACATACGCTACACCGGGTAATTTCAACAATCATATTGGTGTTCCTCTTACCTTGTTGGCGGTAAACGCCGAAACCCAAATGGCCATTATTGAAATGGGCACGAATCATCCTGGAGAAATGCGTGTATTGAGTTCGGTATTTGAAACGGATGCAGCAATTATAACGAATATTGGAAAAGAACATTTGGAAGGGTTTGAAGATTTAGAAGCCGTTGCCAAAGAAGAGAGCGAATTGTATCTGATGGCTCAAAGAGATGGGGCAATGGCGTTCGTAAATGCCGACGACCCTTGGTTGCAAAACATGTCAAAAAGACTTCCCAAAAAAATATCGTATTCCATCAAAGATAAAACCTGCGATATTTATATTGAAATTCACAAATCCATGCCCTTTTTGGAAGTTTCCGTCTTTTACCAACAAGAAAAAATGGGTGATATTAAGGCGCATTTGGGTGGAGATTATAATGCTTCGAATATAGCGGCGGCGGTTGCAATTGGATTGCATTACCAAGTTCCATTTGAGAACGTAATACAAGGAATCGAATCCTATGTTCCTTCTATGAATCGATCACAATGGCTTACAAGCACGAGCGGATTAGAAATATTACTGGATGCGTATAATGCGAATCCGAGCAGCATGGAATTGGGCTTGAAAAATTTCGCGCAATTAGAAGGTAAAAAGACCTTACTGCTTGGCGATATGTTGGAATTGGGTACACACAGCGAAAAAGAGCACAAAGCCTTATTTGAATTGGCACAAGAATTGGGATATACCGATATTTATTTGGTGGGAAATGAATTCAAACAAGCACTGCCCTCCTTCCCTTTTGTATTTGAAAACACATCCAGTCTTTTGGCTTGGCTCGATACGCATCCGATCGATGCCGAATATGTCTATATAAAAGGAAGTAGAGGCATCGCAATGGAGCAATGCCTCGACCATTTTGCTTTAACTTAATTTATGGAGTAATTAATTTCCCCACATAAGGATTACCGCTCCGGTAATTACCATATTGGCCAAAGCTAAAGGAATCATATTTTTCCAACCCAGATGCATCAGTTGGTCATAACGGAAACGGGGTAAGGTCCAACGGATCCACATAAAGACAAAAATAAAGAAAGTGATTTTCGCAAACATGACTGCGATTTGCGCAATTCCTAAAATTGTGGGATCTGAGATTGCTGACATTCCAGGGAAATTATATCCTCCGAAATACAACGTAACCATTAGCGCGCTGGAAATAAACATATTTACATATTCTGAGAAAAGGTAAAAACCCAATTTCATACTGGAATACTCGGTATGATATCCACCGATGAGTTCCGTTTCACATTCTGGTAAATCAAAAGGCGCTCTGTTGCATTCAGCAAGAGCGGAAACGAAAAACAACAAAAAACCAAGGGGTTGGTAAAAAATATTCCAATTTATTCCTTCTTGTTGTGCTACGATTTCACGCAAACTCAAGGTTCCACTCATCATAATTACAGCAATAAGGGCTAATCCCATGCTCAATTCATAGGAAATCATTTGCGCACTCGCCCGAATTGCGCCGAATAAAGAATATTTATTGTTGCTGGCCCAGCCGCCAATCATGATTCCATAAACACCCACGGATACAATACCCATGATGTATAAAACCCCAATATTTACATCGGCTACTTGTAATTGTACCATTCTACCAAAAACAGGAAGTTCGGTACCCCATGGAATCACCGCACTTGTAATGGTTGCGGTAATCATCGCTACTGCAGGACCTAAAATAAACAACCACTTTTCGGCTTTAACAGGAATAAACTCTTCTTTGAAGAATAGTTTTCCGGCATCGGCCAAGGGCTGTAACAATCCGAATTTACCCGCACGATTTGGGCCAATTCGGTCTTGCATAAAGGCTGCCACTTTGCGTTCTCCATAAGTAAGATAGGCGGCTATCCCTAAAGTTATTAGGGTTAATATGGCCACTAAAATGGTCTTTTCTAATAATAATGCGCTATCCATTTCTTATGCTTTATTCAATAAAGTGGTGTGTTTTGGAATCTCTTTTGCATAATGATTGGCCGAAATAACCGAATGACGGCTGATATTACGCGGGCCTTCAATTGTCCATTGAGACTTTTCTTTTTTATCAAAACGACAATCGTTGCAAATGAATTCTTTTACTTCTCCGTAAGCGTCTTTGCGTGCAGTAACACGGGCAATTTCGTCGCCAATCATCCATAAAACCGCTTTGCCACTGCATTTTGTACATTCACAATGTGCATCAACGGGCTTGGTATACCAAACACGGCTTCTGAATCTGAAGGTCTTATCAGTAAGTGCTCCAACCGGACATACGTCGATGACGTTTCCAATGAATTCATTTTTAAGATTTTTTTCAATGAAAGTGCCAATTTCGGCCGCATCTCCGCGTTTCAAAACGCCATGTTCTCTGCTGTCCGTGAGTTGATTTGCGGTATACACGCAACGGTAGCATAAAATACAACGCGTCATGTGCAATTTGATATATTCGCCGATATCTACTTTATCGAATTCACGTCTTTTGAATTCGTATCGCGTTTTACTCAAACCATGTTCAAATGCTAAATCTTGCAAATGACATTCGCCCGCTTGATCGCAAACCGGACAATCCAACGGATGGTTGATTAATAAAAACTCCACCACTCCTTTTCGCGCTTCAAGCACTTTTTGAGATTGGGTATTTTTCACTTCCATGCCATCCATAACCATGGTAGAACAACTTACTACCAACTTGGGCATCGGTCGGGGATCTTTTTCACTTCCCTTACTAACTTCAACCAAACAAGTTCGACATTTTCCTCCCGAACCTTCTAGCGATGAGTAATAACACATAGCTGGAGGAACAACATCTCCTCCAATTTGTCGGGCAGCATTTAAAATGGTAGTGCCTGGACTTACTTCTATGGTTTGACCGTCGATGGTTACTTTTATTTTTGCGTCTTCCGACATAATTATACAGTTTCAGTTATAAAAGATTTTTCACTTACCAATCCGAAATTTTTGGTTTGGCTCAATACGGGCTCGTTTACGTGCCATTCAAACTCCTCACGGAAATGTCTAATCGCAGCAGCAACGGGCCAAGCGGCAGCATCTCCTAAAGGACAGATGGTATTTCCTTCAATTTTACTTTGGATATCCCATAATAAGTTGATGTCTTCCATTTTGCCTTTACCTATTTCTAGGTTGTGCAATACTTTTTTCATCCAACCTGTACCTTCTCTACAAGGCGAACATTGACCGCAACTTTCATGATGGTAAAACCGTGCAAAATTCCATGTATTACGAACAATACATTGGTCTTCATCGTAAACTATAAATCCACCCGAACCCAGCATACTTCCCGTTTCAAAGCCACCTTCCGATAAACTTTCATACGTCATTAAGCGATCGGTTCCGGTTGCCGTTTTACATACGAGAAAATGAGGTAAAATGGGCACAGAAGATCCACCGGGAACACAGGCTTTTAATTTTTTACCATTTTTTATTCCACCGCAATACGTATCGCTGTATATAAATTCTTCAACGGAAATCCCAAGTTCAATTTCATAAACCCCTGGCTTATTGATGTTTCCAGAAGCTGAAATCAATTTGGTACCGGTACTTCTTCCAATTCCAATTTTGGCATATTCCTCACCTCCATCGTTAATAATAGGAACAACCGAAGCGATGGTTTCCACATTATTTACTACAGTTGGTCGTTGCCACAAACCTTTCACAGCTGGGAACGGCGGTTTCATGCGAGGATTGCCACGCTCTCCTTCTAAACTTTCTATGAGTGCTGTTTCTTCGCCACAAATGTAGGCACCGGCTCCAGGCATTACTGCCAAGTCTAAATCGTATCCAGATCCTAAGATATTTTTACCTAACCAACCTTGGGCGTATGCCTCTTGAATGGCTTTTTCTAAAATTTGGAGTACATACATGTATTCTCCCCGTATGTAGATATAGGATTGATTCGCTCCCAAAGCAAATGAAGAAACAATCATTCCTTCGATCAACAAATGGGGAATTTTCTCCATTAGGTAACGGTCTTTAAACGTTCCAGGCTCACTTTCATCGGCATTACACAATAAATGTCGGGGTACACCTTCTGGTTTTGCCAAAAAG
>JAULUW010000042.1:1361-2955 GCA_032111345.1 Bacteroidia bacterium | reverse complement strand
CTGTTATTGGCTGGACGAAATCGGTAGAATTTTTAAATGCTAAAAGCTCCGTGGAGCACGCTCATTCTGGATCTCCTGTACCAGTTGATTTCTGCTTTTCTGGTCAATGGAATTTGGGAAAAAGACCCTTTGGGAATCAAGAGGGATCCAAAGTATTTCCATTTTTTTTAGTTGGTTCGACCATAGGGTTTGAGAGTAATCGCGTACAGCATCGATTTTCACTGAATGCTGCTGTGGATACGTTTGGCGGATATATGAACGTGATTAATTCATTAGGATTTTCGATGCTCAATTCAAAGTGGATTAGCCTTAGCCCAGAAGTATACCTGGGTGCTGGTGGCGGAGGCCGGGCCTTATTCTTGAAAGGAGGATTGCATTATGGTGTCGGAGTGGTTTCTGATTTTAATGTTTCCGATTTATACGCGTTTAGAGTTAGTCTTCAAAAGATGTATACAAATGGACCGTGGTCCTACACTGGTGTGCAATTGGGCTTAAGAAAGAAGGTGTCGGTACTTTCAAGGAACTCACTTAATTCAAGACCTACTGTCGTTTCTAATTCAA
Organism: Bacteroidia bacterium; assembly: GCA_032111345.1. Lineage (GTDB taxonomy): Bacteria > Bacteroidota > Bacteroidia > NS11-12g > UBA955 > VMCP01. The sequence continues at coordinate 2,394 of JAULUW010000042.1, read as the reverse complement.
CTCAGAGAATCATTCTGTCACCAGGAATTAAAGTTAACATTAGTGATTTAGGTTCGGTATTGTCTATCGGTGGAGAACTTAATCTCTTTCAAAATCAGAATTTTGATGTGTTTGCGTCTACTTGGTGGGCAGCGGTTGGAGGTAATCGTGGTGCATATGCAGAAGGTTTGATGGGCATGCGTTGGTGGCTGTCCAAAAATCTAGCGATGAAGTCATCAATTGGAGTTGGAGCCGGTGGCGGAGTCAATCATTTGGACGATGCGACAATTGGTTCATTAGGTGTCATACTCGGGCATTCAACGACATTATCATTGGAGTTTTGGAGAAAGGCGCCAACGTTTTTTAGTGCAACATTGAATGTGCCTTTAGAATTTTCATTGGCAGGGTTTAGAGAATGAGGCAATATTTCTATCAACCGGTCAAATCTTAGTTTCTAGGCATTGCTCTCATTACCTTTGCGGCACAATGAATCGATACTTAGACGGAAGCGTAAAGCGACTATTTGATATTTTACTAAGTATCATTTTGATTCCAATAGTCTTTGTTTTGCTGTTACTTGGTGCGATGGCTATTTTTATAACAGATGGCGGTCCAATTTTTTATACCCAGCCAAGGGTGGGCAGAAATTCAACAATTTTCACCATCCTCAAATTGCGAACATTGCGAGTTGGAACAACCGATGATTTTGCCGGCATGCGGATTTCGGATCCAGATTCATTCTTTATTGGTAGAATCCTACGAACTTGGAGAATTGATGAATTACCGCAGATTTGGAATATTCTAAAAGGTGAAATGAGTTGGGTAGGTCCACGACCAGAGCGCCCACACATTGTTGCACGATGTGAAGCCGAAATCCCAGATTACAATTTAAGGCATCAGATTTTGCCTGGAATAACAGGGCTGGCTCAAGTAAAAATGCCGGATGCGACACCAATTGATAATAAAGAGAAGCTATTGTTTGACTTGAAGTATTCAAAATCTGCTAGTTTCTGGTTCGATTTAAAGATTTTGCTTCAAACCATTCGAATTATTT
>JAULUW010000042.1:0-1351 GCA_032111345.1 Bacteroidia bacterium | reverse complement strand
AAAGCTTAAAAAGTTAAGTGCTTCAAAGTTAGGAGGGGCAACTATTTGGAATTTGTTAGGAACCGTAGTCCCGTTGACTATCGGACTGTTTACAATCCCGATAATTCTCTTAGCGCTTGATATTGAGCGATTTGGCGTACTTTCTTTAATCTGGGCTGGAATTGGTTACATTGGATTCTTTGACTTCGGTCTCGGACGCGCACTGATTCAGGTAACAGCCTCACACCGAGCTTTCGGAGTTGGACCTCCAAGATCGACATTGCTTGGAGTTATCCTTTTAGCCTTAGCCATCAGCTTAGTGGGTGGTGCGTTAATCTTTTTACTTGCCGACAAGATTGCAGTGGATTGGCTCTCAGTATCACTTGAAATCAGAGAAGAGGTAATTGTAGCTTTTCAATTAATGGGTTTTGGTGTGCCTGTGGTTGCCTTGAGTTCGGTGCTGCGTGGAATCATTGAGGGTTTTGAAGATTTTAAAAAGTCGGCAATTCTTCGTGGTTCATTGGGAATTGCAAACTTTGTTGGGCCATACGTTCTAATTTTATTTGGCCTAAATGATCTTGCTTCGATCGTTTTCGTATTAGTATTAACCCGTTTAGTAAACTTAGGTCATACCGTGTATTACACGTTAAAGTATACCTATTCAAAGGTTGATCAAAGTGAATCGATTCCTAGCATTGTAAAGTTCGGTTTTTGGACTACGGTTGCCAATATTGTTGGACCTGTAATGTCGTATATGGATCGGTACTTGATTGCAACGTTTGGATACATTGGCTCGATCGCGTACTATTCTGTTCCACAAGATTTGATATCTCGCATCGTAGTCGTGCCAGGTTCGTTGGCATCAGCATTGTTTCCGAGGATCGCATTTCTCTACAAGACCCAAAGAACAAAAGCAATAGAAACGTATCTGGGTTCTCTTAAATGGACCTTTTTTGTAATGGTATTCATTACGCTAATGGCGGCTGTATTTGCGAGATTAGGGCTTACCATCTGGCTTGGGTCAGAATTTGCAGAAAAGGCACTCCCGGTTTTTTATATTTTAATCTTCGGCCTTTTTGCAAATGGTTTGGCCGTAATTCCCGCAAACGCACTTCAGGCTTTGGGTCGGATGAGAGAGGCGGCTTTAATCGTGTGTTTTGAGGTTATTATTTACTTGCCAAGTTTGTACTATGCAGTTTTGAATTTTGGGCTTCGTGGAGCCGCTATTGTATGGTCCGCGCGGTTAGCTCTGGATTTTATTATTCTTCATAGCACTTTTATTTACTTTGTGAAGAACAGGGAAATCTAAGTCCGCATTTTCAAGATTAAATACCAAAAAAATGCGCACATTTTGCTTTTCAAAGTATGTTGA
>JAULUW010000041.1:0-11016 GCA_032111345.1 Bacteroidia bacterium | reverse complement strand
TAGTGTTCTCTTTATGTTCTTTCACATGGGCGTAATGGAGCGAAGGCGTAGCCGAAGCGGAATGGAGCCCATGTGAAAGGTTTTTCCTATTTCTGTATGGCACGGGAGGAATGCCGCCGAGTGAATCATGAGGTCTAAAGTGGTTGTAATCATTGACCCATACAGATATTTGTTCACGTACATCATTTAGATTTTCAAAGACATACGCATCCAACACGCCATCTCTGAACGACTGATTGAAGCGCTCGATATAGGCATTTTGCGTGGGCTTTCCAGGTTGTATGTACTTGAATTCTATCCTTTGTGATCGGCTCCACTCTTGAGTGAGTTTTGCTATCAATTCTGGGCCATTATCCATTCTGATTTTTTCTGGCTTGCCGTATCTAGCCACTAGGTGATTTAACACCCAAACCATTCTGCTGCTTTTTAACGAATAATCGGGTTCGATGAATAATACTTCTCGGTTATAGTCATCAATAACATTAAAAGTACGGAATTTCCTTCCGTTACTTAGTACATCATGCATAAAATCAATACTCCAGGTATGGGTAAAATGTGTAGGTACTGCCAAGGGCTCTTTTACACGTGCGGGCAAGCGTTTTTTTACCTTTCTTCTTAATGGCAACCCTATCTGCTTATACACGCGATGCAATCGCTTATGATTTACCTGTTCCCCCTTGTTGCGAAGGCGATATTAACTTTTCCAAAATCCTTCTCTAGGATGGTCTACGGCTAGTTTTTGCAATTGATCGATAATTGTGGAATCATCTTTTTTCGATTGATATGTCAAGCTACTTCTACTCATGCCCAAAACCCGACAAGCCCTGCTTTTGTCTGTTTTTTGACCTGTTGTAGCTCTTTTACAATCTCTCTTTTTTGGCAGGGCTTTAAAGCTTTTTTTCGATGATGTATTTTGCAAGATCTAAATCTAAAGCCAAATTAACATACATCTTTTTTAAACGAGCATTCTCTTCTTCCAGCTCTTTGATTCGCTTCAGTTCTTTGGCTTCCAAACCGCCATATTTCTTGCGCCATTGGTAAAATGTTTGACGAGAAATACCCTGCTCTCGAATAATTTCATCCAAACTCTTGCCCTGGTCAAAGGACTTCAAAATGTCAGCAATCTGAACTGGACTGAATCGTGATTTCTTCATGTTTAATACGTTTTAAAGTTACTGTTTTTTTCTATTTTTAAAACGTACTCTTTTTGGGGAAGGTCAGTTAAATGAACATTCTGCCTTCCATCGACTTTTATGGTGTATTTTAAGTTTTGTGCTCCGAAATCCGCCACTGCGCGAAGCGCCAAACGCGTGAACTTGGAAGTCACTAACCTTCAAAGGGATCTATAAAGATCCGTTTTTATTTGAAGTCGTCGTCCGTGACAATAAGCGTATACGTATGCGATGCATAATTCTTTTGAGTACGTGACATTTCTACATGCCAATTGCGGATATCTCGAATATCTTTGTTATAAATTTTCCCAGCGGAATTCATGATCAAAAAACCTTTATCGATGAATGTGGGTGCATTCGCGGTCAAGTCAATTTCGGATTTGTTTTTGGAATAAAAATAAAAAGTCCTGTTATCAGGTTTTAACGCCTCGTCATATTCTTCGACATATAAAGAATTGTCATAAAGTAAATTCCCCCTTAAAAAAATTATTTGACTGCTTTTATTTTCAACTTCATATTTGCAATTCGTTTCTTCGTATTCTTCACAAGCGCTAAAACCAAGTGTTAATAGAGCAATTGCAACAACTTTCGGTAAAATTCTAAAAAGAGCCATATTCAAATATACACGGAGTTGTATTTTCTACAAGCAACCAATCAAAAAAAATCTTCTAAGGAGATTTTTTGGGTTCTTAAAAATTACGGCTGATTCCGAGTTGAAAGAAAACAGGACTGATATAGGATGCATCTTGTAGAGGGATTTTATTGGGATCGTAATTGGCGCTTGCCGATGCGGAAATATTCCAATGGTAACTGGGACTATAATGGAATTGGATACCCGCGAAAGGCAATACAGAAACTTCCTTAAAGGGGTTCAAGAACTCACGTACTCTGATTTGTTTGTCATGCCCGAAATCATAAAGAAAGGTTCTTTCCGTAGGCAAAACGGCCATCGCGCCGATATGTGTGGCAACGCGGAATCTTTTCCATTCGAACCAGTTATAGGAAAGGCTCAAAGGACTCATGATTTGCAACGTATTGATATGCATGTCGTCGGGTGTGGTGCTGAAGGTATTGTAGGCCTTGAATTCAGCTTGCATATCGCTCGTGATGGATCCCAAATTATCTACTTCGGTTACATTTCCACCAAAAGTAAGTCCGAAGGATACCTGCCATTTATTTCGTTTTAATGCCCATTCTATACCCCCGCTGTATCCACCGTGATAGCTAAACAAATCGTTTTCAAATGCCGTAATGCCCATAGCCATAAGGCCTAAAGAATGTTCAAAGGGACTGCCTTTGCGGTTTATTTTTTGAATTTCAGGATCTTCTTCAATCAGGCTATCGGCAAAGGTGTTCTTGTGCACAATTGGAGGATTATCGGCTATTGACTCGACCGTTTTATTAGTGGAACTATCTTTCTGACTCCTGGCGAGCTCCGTCTCGCCCGCCCCATTATTGGGATGGATTTTGCTCCTAAGTTGTTGGTTTTCAGTATTAAAAGTGGAGTCTTGAATCGCATGGGGAGCCATTTTTGCAGTTCCTTGCAATTGGGAAGGATTTTGCTTAGAAAGGGATTGCACTACACCGTTTTGGGCGATGTTGCTTTTAAGGGTTTGGGCTGAAGGTTCCCTGGTTCCCTCTGCATTTATAGTGCTAAACCGGCTTGCATTTACATCGAGGCCAGAGGCATTTTGTGCAATTTGCTTTTGGGGGAAATTCGATGAATTCCCGGCTTGCTGCATGTAAAGTGTATCTCGGTGTGTAATTTCTTTAACGATTACGAGCGTATCGATACGGGAAACGGATTGTAAGGGGGGCACTGTTTTTTCAGGAGATGAATTCCAAAGGATTCCCAATAAAAATGCGGCAAGTCCGTAGGCGAAAAAGGCTAGATATTTCCAATTAATAGATAAGCGTTTATACCAAGGAAGGGGATATTTTTCTTGGTAGGCGTTCCAGTAAGCATCGCGATAAGGAACCGTATTGGATTCGAGTTTTTCGCGAATTTTGGATTCGAAATTGGATTGGTTACTCATGGCGGAGTTTTTTACTTAGGGTGAAACTTTCAGGCGATAAGGCTTGCTTTAATTTGATTTTCGATTTGTGGTATGCCGATTTTGAAGCGCTTTCGCTGATTCCGAGTTGTTCTGCAATTTCTTTATGTGAATAACCTTCTACGGCAAACAAGGAAAAAATAATTCGATAGGAGGAGGGAAGGCTTTGAATATGATGCAAAACGTGTTCGGCATCGTAATTGTCTAAAAGAGAATCTAAGGCGGGAATTTCGGGAACTTCCTCGGGCATAGAAATAAATACGTCTTTGAATTTTTGCTGTGAATTGTAATGATCGATGGCCGTATTCACTACGATTTTACGGACCCAGATATTGAAAGCGCCTTGCATTTCGAAGTTTTTCAAATAGGCGAACATTTTATAGAAAGCGTCGTTTACAATAATCAGGGATTCATCTTGATCTTTGGCATAGCGCATGGCAATATTCATGGCATACGGAAAAACGGCTTTGTACAAGTCGTTTTGTGCGCGCCTTTCATTTTTAAGACAGCGTTGGATGAGGGGATTTAACAGTTCTTTGTTTCTTAAATCCATGAAATTTTATTTTTTGTTATGTCAGGATATTCAAGCACTCGTATGCATACTATACCTCAAATTTTGCGAAAAGGTTTCCCACAAAAAAATATTTTTATGACGGCAACTTTTACCGCAAAGCTATTGTAGAGTAGGGTAACAAATCAGAAAATATGAAAAAACTACACGTATTCATCAGTTTCCTGTTAGCCGCTCAAGCACAGTTGCATGCGCAAACGGAGCCTAAAACTCTTATTAATGGCAACAACCTTAAGTCTTGGGGACTTTTTGTCAGTCCGCAATTGCAATCCACCCAAATTTTAGGAGAGCAGACGCTTTTAGCCCAAATGCGTGTCGGACTTATTTTGAATCACAAATGGATCATTGGCGCATCGGTAGGTCAAAGCGTGTTCAATACCGCTCCGGTAATTGCAAATGTGCCTTTAACCCAAGAAGGTATGAGTTTTCAGCATGCCGGTGGTTTTCTTTCTTATTCCCTATTCCATGACAAGGCGGTACATTTGAATTTTCCCATAGATTTTGGAGTGGTAGAAACGGAGGTAGAAAATCAATATTTTTCTCCTTGGGGTGGGGGACAGGATGATTTTGAATATGTAAACTTTTTCCTGGAACCGGGTATGAATGTGGAAGTTAATTTAAATTCCTATATAAAGTTATACGGAGGGGCCAGTTATCGCTTCAACGATGCGATGATTTTCCCTCAAAATCCAGGATTTAAATTGAACCACCACTTTAATATTCAAACGGGCATAAAGGTGGGCATTTACGATTTGCCGAAAACGTTCCGCAGTATTAAATCGTATATACAGAAATAGATTGGGTTGATGTTGTTGCAGGGAAAAGGCGGAGCAATCCGCCTTTTTTGATATCAATCGTGCATGCCTTTGCCTTCCAGAATTTTGGGGGCTGCTTTGGCAACGCGCGATTCGCGGGTTGCACTTTGTTTAGCGCCGTTAATGAAAATAACCCAACTGCGCTGCCTTCCGGGTGTGAGATTTTCAAATGCTGTTTTATGTTCGGGGCTTTTATTCAAAAAATCCGATAACTCTTGGGGCAATTCAAGATTCTTTTTAGGCGATTTTTCGGGTTTCAATCCTTGATCCTCAATTTGAATGGCGTCTTGTATGAAAACCCGGATCCAGTGCGATTTTTCTAAAACTTCGGAAATAGACTTGAATTTAATCAAGCGACTGTCTTGGGTGTTTTCGCCCGAAATTTGCAAAATCTGTTCGGGGTCGTTTAGCATAATTCCCTTAAAAAAACCGATTGAAGAAAACTCCTTAAATGCAGCTAGGATAATCACATTTTTTTCCTTGTGCATATACACGGGCATCCCCCATTTTATAGTTTCGGTGAGTCCGCTTTCTACGCATAACTGTCGCAAATATGCCAATTCTTGAGTCCAATTGTGCACCTTGCATTCGGGTGTGCCGCCCTTGGAACAACGTCCACAGCCATCCTTTAGGAAATCATCTACATTTTGGGGTTTGATCATGTGCCCAAAAATACATCACGGATTTTACTTTTAAAGCCCTTTCGAAATTTGTATCTTCGCACAACGAAAAAAAGCAGCCATGACAAAAATTTATTATACCCTCACCGATGAAGCGCCAGCGCTTGCAACCTTTAGTTTTTTACCTATTGTAAGGTCGTTTACTGCATCAGCGGGTATAGACGTGGAGACCCGAAATATTTCCTTAGCGGCTCGTATTTTAGCGGCATTTTCAGATTTACTGCCCGAAAATCAGCGCATCAACGACGATTTGTTTGAATTGGGGGAAATGGCTAAAACGCCAGAGGCCAACATCATCAAATTGCCGAATATCAGTGCTTCCATTCCCCAATTAAATGCAGCAATTGCCGAATTGCAGGCTGCGGGTTATGCATTGCCCGATTATCCTGCAGAGCCCAAAACCGATGCCGAAAGCGATGCCAAGGCGCGTTACGATAAAGTTAAAGGTTCTGCCGTGAACCCGGTATTGCGTGAAGGCAATAGCGATCGAAGAGCCCCATTGGCCGTTAAAAATTACGCCAAAAAACATCCCCATAAAATGGGAGCTTGGTCTTCCGAAAGTGCTACGCATGTAGCCTCCATGAGTGAGGGTGATTTTTATGGTTCTGAGAAAAGTATTTGCCTGCAAGAAGAATGCGCTGCCGACATTGTCTTTGTGAACGCAAACGGTTCCGAACAAATTTTAAAGGAGGGTCTAAAACTTAAAAAAGCAGAAATTATCGATGCCGCTGTGCTTCGTATAGCCTCCCTTAAATCCTTCGTTAAAAAGGAAATACAAGACGCTAAAGATAAAGGTTTATTGCTTTCGGTGCACCTGAAAGCCACCATGATGAAAGTGAGCGATCCCATTATGTTTGGGACCATCGTAGAAGTGTTTTTTGAGGATGTTTTTGCGAAATATGCAAAAACTTTCCAAGAAATTGGTGTAGATACCCATAACGGTTTGGGCGATGTGTATGCCAAAATCCAAACCTTACCTGCCGATTTACGCATGGAAATTGAAGCTGCTTTTGAAGCTGCAATGTCTGAAGGACCGGCATTGGCTATGGTGAATTCCGATAAAGGAATTACCAACTTGCATGTTCCCAGTGATGTAATTATCGATGCATCCATGCCGGCAATGATCCGCGAATCAGGAAAAATGTGGAACGCAGAAGGTAAATTACAAGATACCAAAGCGCTTATCCCAGATCGTTCTTACAGCGGGGTTTACCATGCAAGTATCGAATTTTGCAAGAAAAACGGGGCTTTAGATCCTACAAAAATGGGAAGTGTGAGCAACGTAGGTTTGATGGCGCAAAAAGCCGAAGAATACGGATCACATGATAAAACCTTCCATATAAAAGGAACAGGAAAAGTGGAAGTGCGTATAGCAGGAACCACGGTTATCGAACACGAAGTTTCCGATGGAGATATTTACAGAATGTGTCAGGTTAAGGATGCCCCCATTCAAAACTGGGTAGGCTTGGCGGTGCGCAGAGCACGTGCGACCCAAACTCCTGCCATCTTTTGGTTGGATGAAGCAAGAGCCCACGATCGCGAATTGATCAAAAAAGTGAACCACTATCTAACGGATTATGATACCCAAGGTTTGGATATTCGCATAATGTCGCCCGTTGAAGCTACCACTTTTAGTTTCGAAAGGATCGTTCAAGGATTGGATACCATCTCTGTAACGGGTAATGTATTGCGCGATTATTTGACCGACTTATTTCCTATTTTGGAAGTAGGAACATCCGCAAAAATGTTGTCGATAGTGCCTTTGATGAATGGCGGTGGATTATTCGAAACCGGTGCAGGAGGTTCAGCGCCTAAACACGTTCAACAATTGTTGGAAGAAAACTATTTGCGTTGGGATAGTTTAGGGGAGTTTTTAGCATTGGCTGTGAGCCTTGAGCATTTTGCCGAAAAAGACGGCAATGCAAAAGCCGCAGTGCTTTCTAAAACCTTAGATTTAGCTACCTCAAAATTCTTAGATCAAGATAAAAGCCCTACACGTCGTGTAGGTGGAATTGATAACCGAGGATCCCATTTCTATTTAGCGATGTATTGGGCGGAAGCCCTTGCAAACCAGAGCGATGATGCCGAATTACAAGCTGCCTATATCCCCATTTATGAAGCCATGAAGTCTCAAGAAGATGCCATTGTTGCAGAATTGAATGCGGTACAAGGAAAACCCGTAGATATTGGTGGGTATTATTTCCCCGATGCGGCCTTGACTGAAAAGGTGATGCGCCCTTCGGCCATTCTGAACGCCATTATTGGTTGATACGCGCTGCGCGGGTCTTTTATTTATTGCGGAGGTAGCCGAGGGAAACCAGCGAGCCCGTGATTATGCCCATGATGGGCGCGAACAGGGTGCTCTGGATGATGTAATTGTTGATGTTGAAATAGGCTTCAGCATCTGACAAGGTCATCATTCTTTGAGCAACGGTGAACCGTATGGCATTTTCGAAATAATTCGGTGTAATTATATAGGAAGTAATGAGTTGGGTAAGGGGACTTGCAATCGTAACCAAGGCTGTAATGTATAGGGTAGAGATAAAAGCCTGCCTATACGTCATTTTGCCCCCGTATTTTTTTCTATTGATGTCTCTTACGGCTAAAATATAGATCAGAATGGCAGGAATGGCAATTAAATTGGTGTATTGTGCGTGCAAATGGATATTTATATCATGAAGCCCAAATAAGCGTTCCAAAACCATCCATATCAATCCCATTCCAATAAAAATCAACCCCCATTTTAATTCTAATGACCCTTTTTTCATGGTTCAAAAATAGGGGTATTACTTTTAATTCTTCCACTTTTTGGCCACTTGGACCAAGAGAATGAGTGCCGGCACTTCCACCAAGGGTCCGATTACCCCTGCGAAAGCCTGTCCCGAATTCAATCCAAAAACCGCCACTGCAACGGCAATGGCCAGTTCGAAATTATTACCGGCAGCCGTAAATGCAACGGCTGCTTTTTGATCGTAGGGAGCGCCAACTGCTTGTGTGCTGAAATAGCCAATTACAAACATGATCCCGAAGTAAATCAATAAGGGAATAGCGATTGCCACTACATCCATGGGAAGAGCAATGATGTTTTCCGATTTTAAGGAGAACATTACGACAATAGTAAAGAGCAAAGAATACAAGGTAAGCGGCGAAATTTTGGGCACCACCACTTCATTAAACCAGGTTTCTCCTTTGCTTCGGATTGCCCATGAACGGATCAAAATTCCCAATAAAAAAGGAAGTCCCAAGTAAATCGCCACGCTTTCCGCAATGGTAGCAATGGAAATGTCAATGGCCACGCCTTCTAAGCCCAACCAGTTGGGGATTTTGGTCATGAACAACCACGCATAAAAAGAGTAGGCAAATACTTGGAAAATACTGTTCAAGGCCACCAAGCCTGCTCCGTATTCCTTACTTCCATCGGCTAAATCGTTCCAAACCAATACCATGGCAATGCACCGTGCCAAGCCAATTAAAATCACCCCAGACATGTATTCGGGTTGATCTCTAAGGAAAATAACTGCCAGGATGAACATCAAAATGGGACCGATAACCCAGTTCAATAACAAGGAAATACCCAATATTTTGGTGTTTTTGAAAACCAAGGGCAAGAGTTTATAATTTACTTTTGCCAATGGTGGAAACATCATGATAATCAATCCAATGGCGATCGGGATATTGGTGGTTCCCACCGACATCTTGCTAAGAGATTCTGAAAAAGAGGGGAAAATAAATCCCAAGGCGATGCCAAGACCCATGGCGATGAAAATCCATAGGGTTAAATTACGATCGAGGAAACTGAGTTTTTTCATGCGTGCGATTTTTGCAAATAAGGAATGGATTTAGATTTGTGTTTATTGCAACAATTAGGTTAGGGGAATTGGGAACGAGATTGTATTGTGCTGTTTTTCATATTTTTAGGATGTTTGGAATGTCTATCCATGCATTGAATTATTTAGCACGGTTTGAGGTTCACACCCTATTCGCAACAATGGTTTTCTTTAGGAAATTCGGAGAATAATGCCGCCCAATATTCGGCAATTTGTTGCCATCTGACCGGATTGATGCAATAATTAACCGAGGTACCGCTAATGGTACCTTGAATTATATCAATGGCTTTCAATTCCTTTAGATGTTGGGAAATAGTGGGTTGTGCCAGCCCAATTTGTTCCGATAAATTACCGGTTATGCATTGGGGCGTTGCCAGCAAACAGCGAATAATGGCAATGCGAGCAGGATGAGCGAGGGCCTTGGCGATGTACGCCATTTCTAAATCTTTTTCTTCGTATATATCGGTCTTGGTAAGTCCCATAATGTTTATTGCGGGCTAAAGGTTAATTGGTCAAAGATAAATTGAAGTTCGGTTCGGATGGTGTTGCTACACGTATCGTAAGCTGCAGCTTCTTCTGGGGTATCATCTGCGAATTTGGGGTCGGTATATTTCAGCGGTATGCGTTGGATCGTACCCGGAATAAAGGGACAGTTTTCATCGGCATCGGAACAGGTCATTAAGGCAAAAAAATCACTTTTCGGATTGCTTGCATCATCGAAAAGTTTCGAAAACAAGGTAATGGGCGTTCCGGATTTCCACCGAATTTCATAAAGCGGATTTGGGGTGTCCGCCATTGTAATGGTAACTTCAAAACCGGCCCTTTTAAGGGCTTCGATGGTTCTATGATTGCAAGCCGTTACCTCTACTCCCGCTGAAAAACTGGCAAGGGGCAATTGCCGTTCTTGCGCCAAAGCATGCGCCCACGCCTGGGAAAATTGACTTCTGCGGGAATTGTGGGTGCAGATAAAATGCAGATTGAGAAAGCCCTTTTGGTCGAGTTGGTTTTGAAGGGTTCGCGCAATTTCATTGAGAATTTGGTGGCGATCGGCTTGCATCGTAGTCATTCTTGATGGAATAAAATTAACAACAACCAGATCCGGGTGCACACATCGAAGCAGAATCGGCCTCGATATCGGTAAGAGCCATAATGGGTTTTACTCGGGTGCTGCCGGTGGCTTTTTCCGCGAAAACCGTGATGCTGAAAATGCCCATGGCACGGGCTTTGAAATCGTCGATTTGATTTTCGGTGAGATAATTATTCAGAATATCATCGGGCAACAAAATGGTCTTTTTCTTTTGAACGGTGATGTTTTCAAAACCTACTTCTGCGATCAGGTTGAGATAATCGGTCATTTGTATGGCACCCGATACACATCCCGCATATAGTTCGGCTTGGTTTTTTAATTCATGGGGAAGTTCACCCACCAAAACAATATCGGAAATGCTAAAATGCCCTCCAGGTTTCAAGACCCGATAAATTTCCTGTATTACGGCAGATTTATCAGGAACTAAATTCAACACGCAATTGCTCACCACCACATCGGCAGTATTGCTGCTAACGGGCATGTTTTCAATATCTCCCTGACGGAATTCAACGTTGTTATAGCCCATTTTTTCGGCATTCATGCGGGCTTTTTCAATCATTTGAGGAGTAAAGTCGATGCCAATAACTTTGCCTTCCGGTCCGGTTTCATGACGTGCCACAAAACAATCGTTGCCTGCACCGGAACCTAAATCTATAACCGTGTCGCCCTTTTTAATTTGGGCAAATTGCGTAGGTAATCCACATCCCAAACCTAAGTCTGCATCGGCTACATATCCTTCAATTTGGGTGTAGTCGTCCATCATGATATTATACACTTTATTGGAAACCGGACCTGCACCACAGCAAGAGG
>JAULUW010000040.1:0-2390 GCA_032111345.1 Bacteroidia bacterium | reverse complement strand
TCCATAAAGTATGAAAAATCGAACTTTCAACTACCTGAATGGATTCATGATATGGTTTATGATACCTCGAGTTCTACGCGACCGCGGTATTTAATTTATCCTACCATTGGATTTGCACCTGAAACAGGATGGGAGTTTGGACTTAGTAGTTTGGTGGTTTTCCACTATAATAACGATACTACTTTACGTTTGAGTGAAATCAGCGCTTTTGGTTTTTATACACAAAAGAATCAATTAGGATTGTGGGCAGATCATGCTGTTTATGGCCGTGACAATAATTTCTTAACCCTTGGAAGACTGCGATTCCAAAATTATCCGCTTTATTATTATGGAGTTGGTCCCCAAATTGGGGGCCAACCTTTGGCTATTGCGAATGCCAATTATTATTCGGTAAGAGAGCGTTTTGTATATCGGGTATGGAAGAATTTATTTGCCGGATTGGAAATGGATTACCAACAATTAAGTAAGCCAGATTTCCAGTGGAAATTCGAAAATTTACCTCCGAATGTGGAACCTGTTTTGCCTTTAGGAGCAACAGGAAGCCGGAACTTAGGTATCGGCTTTGGAATTTTATTAGATTCTCGACACAATATGCTTAATGTGCGAGAGGGTTATTTAGCCGAGGTGGCTTTCTTGCACTATGGAGATGTCTTTTCCGAGTCCTTTAAAATGAGTACCTTGTTTTTAGATGGTCGGTACTTTATACCCACTCGAAAAAATCAGGTGCTGGCTTTTCAAGTAGTAGGTCAGTTTTCGCAGGGTAATGTGCCATTTAATCAACTCAGTTTAATGGGTGGTGAGACCATGATGCGTGGATACTATTTAGGTCAATACCGAGATAAGAACTATGTAGCGGCACAAGCAGAATATCGGTTTTTGCCTTTTGTAACTGGAAAACGTTTAGGGGGAACTATTTTTGGAGCAATAGGTTCGGTTTCAGATGGCTTGCCCGTATCGAATTACAAATGGTCTGCGGGTGGTGGTTTGAGGTATCTTTTATTTCCCAAGAAAGACATTTTTACCCGAATCGATCTAGGTTTAAACCCCGATGGGTATGGGGTATATTTTTACATTGGGGAAGCTTTTTAGAGAGTCCACAGGTTGTTTTTTTGCGCGCACCTATTGGGTATTTATGCACCAATTTTTGTTGTGTTTATGTAAAAAGGGGTGTTTTCCATTGATTTTGGCTCCTTTCTTTCTGAACGGTAGTATATTTGATTATGATCAAATTTCTGTTACAAAAAGGGATATTCCTTACTGCTTTTTTGGCTTTGGTTTCTACCACAGACGCTCAATCACTCAATAGTTGGCCATTCTTCTCGAAAAACAAGGTTAAACAAGCCAAATTGGTAATTGGAAATGCAGCACTTCATAAACGGAGTATTCGCGAAGATCGCGCTCAAAGAGTAGTAAGAAGTCAATGGGATAGGGATTCGGCCGCTTGGTTATATTTTAAAGATACGACCTTTTTGGGTTATTATTCTAACGGATATTTAGCATCGGAGAAGGTCGTTTATGCAGGTGCTTTTGCAAATTTCAAAACGTATAATGAAAATGAGTACGATGGTGCAGGTCGGATTTTAAGAAATGTGTACTTTTATGTTAACGAGAACGGAACTTTAGACACGTCTTCAATTACGACGTATACGTACGATAATGATATATTGGTTTTTAAGCGCTATTTATGGCGTGAAATGGGTTCTACGGTTTGGAATGATTGGGAAGAAACCCGGTGTTCTTATGTGTTGAAGGCCAATACAGACAGGGTACAAACGGTGATAAATGAGTTTAGAACCAAGGAAGATCCTTTTTGGGAGATTCAACAGCGTTTGAATTTTGAGTATAATGCAAAAAACGAACCCAGTAAAATAATCTTGGAAACATGGAATTCCTCTGAAAGCAAGTATGTTACAGCTGCAATGTACGATACCTTATCATGGAGAACTTGGGTAAAGAACGATCATCCTTTGGAAAATTCTGAATTTAACATGGTAGAGGGTACGGTTTCCTTTTTAGGAGGTGGCCGTTTACGCTTGCGTAGAAGTTACGATGCTCAAAACAATTTAAATCAAGAAATTACGTATCTCCTTAATGGTTCAGATTCAATGATTTCTGACGGTATTCAGAATCTCCATACTTACGATTTGGGAAGCAATCGCACGCAAACGCGACTTGAATCTTGGTGGGATGCAGATTCCGCGAAATTCATACAACAATCTTTTTTTGAGTACAGCGATTATTTCACGCCCACGGCACTAGGAAGTACCCATTTAAACCTGAATTTTAAATTATACCCAAATCCTGCGGTTGACCAATTGTGTGTTACATTCTCAGGGGACGCCCCTTTACACTTGGAACTTATCGCGTTAAGTTCGGGTCAGAATATAATG
>JAULUW010000039.1:0-5646 GCA_032111345.1 Bacteroidia bacterium | reverse complement strand
ACATCAGAAATACTATCCTCTTTGAGCTTAAAGGCCATCCTTTCAAAGGCACTTACCATTTCTCCTCTTCCAAACTCCGGCAATAAACCTCCATTATTTTTAGATCCTGGATCCATAGAATAGGCTCTTGCCAATTTCTCAAAAGATTCGCCTTTCATAATTCGTTTACGCAAATCTTTAAGTTGTTCTTGTGCAAAATCTTCCGAAATTCTAGATAAAGGCAATTCGAATAATAGTTGCGCAACTTCTACCTCCGTGGGTATTATGGGTAAGCTGTCTTCTGGTATTTCGCGGTAATAATCTTGTACTTCCTGGGGACTCACCCGCACATTTCCGGTAATGGTAGATTCCATTTGTTGTGAGAGCAATTGTTCACGCATTTTAGGACGGATCTCCTCTTTAAACTCTTGAATGGTTTTGCCTAGATAACGTTCTAAATCTTTCAAACTTCCTGCTTGACGTTGAAAATTCCGGATTCGATTGTCAATTTCAGCCTCAACCCGATCATCTTCTAAGGGCAAACTATCCAACTCCGCTTGACTTAAGAGGAGCTTCCTAATAATGAGTTGCTCCAATACAAAACAATACATTTGTTGGGTATCGGGCAAAGCCTGTCCGCGAGCCAATTGTACTTTCTCGGTTTCAAAATCGCTGTGTAAAATTACCTGATCACCTACTACCGCCAAAATACCATCGGCATATTGGGGAGGTAAAGCCACTCCCGCGGCGTTGGGTTGCGCTATGAGCTTTCCGAAAGAAAAAAATGCAATAATTGCAATAAATCTCCAGGCAGATATTTGTGTTTTATTTAACATTCATTTTGGCTTTGAAAGTACGTACCGCATCTTCGTTAATTTGCACAGAATAACGAGATTCTAGATCTGAAAGCCACTTCTGCTCCAGAACTTCTTGATATTTAGATGCGACAGGGCCTCTGGTTTCATCCAGCTTTTTCGATTCAGAGGGAAGAAAATCTATGATTTTCACTACTACAAAATCTTCACCTAATTTACCCAATTTGTAGATTTTATTAGACTTTTTGCGGTATTTCTTATCTGCAAAAACCACTTTTAACGGATCTTTTTGAGGGAATAAAAAGGTATCACTCAATTGATATTTACCAAATCGGTAACTGAAATCTAACTGACTCTTAGCGGTATGAATCTTTCGTATAGAATCCATTTCAATGCCCTTTTTAAGTTGTTTGGCTACTTGATTCATCATTTTTTTATCCGCGCAGAAGAAAAAAGCCGCATGATACCGATCTGCCCATTGATAATCGGCAATATGCTCTTGAAAATACGCTGCCAATCCCACAGAATCTTTATTGGCTTTATCCCAAACCATTTCTTGCATGCGATTGAACATCAAAATACCCTCGCGGTACTCTTTATAGATATAACGGAATTCCGGAGATTTCTCTTCTAAATGTTCGTTTTGATAGGAAACGCAAGCTTCTTGAACCCATTGCGAATAGGCTTCTTGTATATAATCGTTTACGGCACCTTCAATAGGTTTTCGTTGTGCTGCCAATCTTCCTGCAAACTGTTCCACGGTAAAAGGCTGATTACCGATTTGAAATAATTGTGTCGAAAACAAATTAAACGTGATCGATTCTCCATTTGTTTTGAAAGTAACTTCCTCGGGGAGATTCAATACATCGAACTTTCCTTTAACCAAGCTCGAGTCTTTGGATAAAAGGTCAAACAAAACCTCAACAACGGCCTTGTTTTCAGTAAAATTATTTTCGCGTTTTACCCGACTCACCAAAGAATCGATACCAATTTGAGAACGTTGGTTTTGCTGCACTTTGTTGCGCAAACTCACCTTCATTTCATCGAAAGGCTTTAAAGGTTTCTTTTCTACCAATTGCAAAATATGCCAGCCAAAACTGGTTTGAAAGGGCTGAGTTATGTCTCCTTCTTTGTTTAAGGCAAACGCTTTTTCTGCCCAAGATTGGCGCTCGGTATCTCCGATGTATTGCGTTACGCTGATGGCATTCATATTACCCCCAGAATATTTAGAACTGAAATCTTCACTGTGCTTCTTGGCCATTTCTTCGAAAGACTCACCACCTGCAATTTTTGAATGGATTTCACGAATCAATTTTTCCGCTTCCTCAGGAGATTGTGCAGCATTATTACCTGTTCGTATTAAAATATGACGGGCTTTAACCTCACCTGGATTGCTTCTTTTAGCATTTACTCTTAGAATATGAAATCCAAAATCGGTGCGGAAAACTTCCGAAACACCGCCGATTGGAGTTTGATATGCAGCATTCTCGAATTCATAAACCACTTGCAATGCGGTTAAATAGCCCAAGGCCCCGCCAGCAGTTTTAGATCCAGGATCTTCAGACTCTTTGGCCGCTATCTCGGCAAACTTCTCTGGGGAAGGATCTTTATCCAAAATACGTTTGAATTCTGCCATGCGGTTCAATATCGAATTCACTTTTCCGGGTTCTGAATTGCGATCGCAACGAATCAGGATATGAGAAACATTTACCTCTTCCTTCATTCGGTTATAAGCCTCTTCAATCAATTTATCCGTTACGCTTTTATCATAAAGATAATTCCGTGCCAATTGATCGCGGTACATCGCCAATTCGCGCTTATAAATTTCAGCAGTATCTTTTCCTGCATCTAAAGCATCTTGAATTTTCAGTTTAAATCGAACGTATAACTTTACATAGGTATCGATATCTTCAGCAGTAATGGACTTCTCTTTTAGATTCAAGTTTTTCAGAAATTGACGTTCAAATTCGTCCAAGCTTACCTCTTGCGTTCCCGCAATAGTAAAAATAACCTTGTCTTCAGTAAACTTACGGGGCACTGCCGTAACGTCAGGCAATTCTGAAATTTGTGCCCATGCAGATACCGCAAAGGCCATAGAAAAAAAGCTAACAATTATATGTTTCATATTCTCGTAAAATCGTGTGTTAGGGCAAAAATAAGGATTTAAAAGTAAGTTAGGAATTGTCTTGAATGGCTTGGTATAAGGTGTCTTTGAGTTCTACAAGACCTTGTTGAGCCACAGCACTAAAGAAATGCAAATGAATATCTTTCATTTCCCGTTTAATGGCCTCCTTCAATTCGTCGTCGAGCATTTCACTCTTACTGATAGCAATGATCTTGTCTTTCATAACCAGTTCTTTGCTAAAGGTTTCCAGTTCATTCATCACCGTTTTATATTCCTTGTAATGGTCTGGGCTGTCGGCAGGAATCAAAATCAGCAAAACCGCATTTCGTTCAATATGCTTTAAAAATCGATGTCCTAAGCCCTTACCCTCATGCGCACCTTCAATAATTCCAGGTATATCTGCGACCACAAAACTGCGGTAATCGCGGTAATTAACGACACCTAAATTAGGAACCAATGTGGTAAAGGGGTAGTTCGCAATTTCGGGCTTCGCCGCAGAAATCACACTTAATAAGGTACTTTTTCCTGCATTGGGAAATCCAACCAATCCCACATCTGCCAATACCTTAAGTTCCAATATGATCCATTGCTCAATACCCGGAATTCCCGGTTGCGCGTATTGAGGAGCACGGTTTGTAGGGGTCGCAAAATGGGCATTCCCCAATCCGCCAGCACCACCAGGAACCAAAACTTTTTTCTCCCCGTCTTCCGTAATTTCAAACATGACCTCTCCGGTTTCGGCGTCTTTCGCTACCGTTCCTAAAGGCACCTCAAGAATAATGCTCTCTCCACTTTTACCCGTGCTGAAACTTTCACTTCCTGGATTTCCATGTCCAGCCAAAATGTGTTTGCGGTATTTCAAATGCAAAAGCGTCCATAATTGTGCATTTCCCACCAATATGATATCTCCACCCTTTCCACCGTCACCTCCGTCTGGTCCACCTTTTGGACTCATTTTTGACCTGAAATAATGCCTACTTCCGGCACCCCCGTTGCCACTTCGGCAACAGATTTTCACATAGTCAATAAAATTACTTTCTGCCATGAACCCACAAAGGTCGGTAAAAAGAACGCCTCTTCGTATTTTTGTAGCGAAATGTCTGATTCGCACCAATATCAATTCCAAGAAATCGAAGCCAAATGGCAACAAAAATGGGCCCAAGAAAACCGTTACGCCGTTCATATAGATTCCCAAAAACCCAAATATTATGTACTCGATATGTTTCCATACCCCTCCGGGGCAGGTTTACATGTAGGACACCCATTAGGCTATATTGCTTCTGATATTGTTGCGCGCTACAAACGATTGTCGGGATACAACGTGCTACACCCCATGGGCTATGATGCCTTTGGATTGCCAGCGGAACAATACGCAATCCAAACCGGACAACACCCTGCCGTTACCACAGAAGCGAATGTAAAACGCTTCCGGGAGCAATTAGATAAAATCGGCTTTTCCTTCGACTGGGATCGTGAGGTAAAAACCTGTGATCCTTCCTATTACAAATGGACACAATGGATCTTTGGCTTGTTTTTTGAACATTGGTACGATAAAAATGCGCAAAAAGCCCGGCACATTTCCGAATTGATTGCTCATTTCGAAAATCACGGTAGTCAAAATACACATGCACATCACAGCGCTAAATCCAATTTTAGTGCCGAAGACTGGTCCCAATTTTCTTGGGAAGAAAAAGAGCGGCACTTAAATGCCTATCGTTTGGCATTTATGGATGAAACCACGGTGAATTGGTGCGCAGAATTGGGAACTGTTTTAGCCAATGAGGAAGTGGTAAATGGTCGCAGCGAGCGCGGAGGTTACCCCGTTGTTCGCAAGAAAATGAAACAATGGAGCTTGCGCATCACCGCTTATGCCGACCGCTTATTAGAAGGCCTCAACCGAATAGATTGGACCGATTCCTTGAAAGAAATCCAACGCAATTGGATTGGCCGTAGCGAAGGCGCTGAAATCGATTTCCAAATAAACGGACATGAACAAATAATTCGCGTGTTTACAACACGACCCGATACCCTTTTTGGTGCTACCTATATGGTACTAGCGCCTGAAACTTCCTTCCTTTTGGAAATTTGCAGTTCAGAACAACGCGAATTCGTGGCTCAATATGCGGAAACCGCAAAAAATAAATCGGAAATCGAAAGAATGTCCGATACGCAAAAAACAGGTGTTTTCACCGGTGCCTATGCCATTAACCCCTTTACAAATGAATCGATACCTGTATGGACCTCGGATTATGTATTGGCTGGTTATGGAACCGGAGCCATTATGGCGGTTCCTGCCCACGATGAACGCGACTTTGAATTTGCACAAAAATTCAATTTGCCCATTATACCGGTAATTAAACCCCTAGATGCCGATATTGCATTGCCATTAACCGAGGCGCTAAGCGGCAAAGAAGGCATTTGCTTCAATTCAGACTTTTTAAATGGATTAACCGTTAAAGAAGCCATAGATAGGGCCATCAGCGAAGTAGAAAACCGCCAAATTGGAACCCGAAAAGTAAATTACAAACTCCGCGAAGCCGGTTTTGGCCGTCAGCGCTATTGGGGTGAGCCTTTCCCGATTGTTTATAAAAACGGAATCCCTCAACTTTTGAATGAACTTCCTGTTGAACTTCCCAAAGTAGAAAAATACACCCCAACGGGTACCGGCGAAAGTCCATTGGCAGCTCTTGAAGATTGGGTACAACACCCAGAGGGCAAGCGAGAAAC
>JAULUW010000038.1:0-3061 GCA_032111345.1 Bacteroidia bacterium | reverse complement strand
CATCGGAATATTTTGAGCAATATTGGGGTCGACTTCTTCCACCGTGGGGGCAAACATGCGCGTAGGCAAGCCAAACATCGAATGAATGGTGCTTCCACCTGCATTAATCGCCGCCACGCCCGTAGGCGCTACCACCATGCAATTCTTCTCGGTATGCGCCAACAAATGCTTCAAAAACGTCGTTTTCCCTGTACCCGCTTCCCCCGTAAGAAAAACATTGCGTTTGGTGTTCTCTACAATGTCAAAGGCAATTTCCGATACAGATATTTCACTCACAAGGCAAATTTAACCCCCTTTTACGCAGTTTTTGTGGAAATTAATGCACATTTGATTTTCATTTTTGCGATTTTTACTAAAAACCTCTAAGGCGAATTCGGTAAGTTTGCAACTATGTCGGTTGGCAAAAGCTTCACGCTGAAACAAGTAACGGAAATTATCTATTCTAAAATAGAAATGCAGTTTCCAACTTCCTTTTGGCTCAAGGCGGAAATCAACAAATTAGCGCATAACCCCCATTCGCAACACGCGTATCCCGAACTCGTTGAAAAAGAAAACGGCAAAATTGTGGCCCAAATGAATGGAACCCTTTTTGCCCGCACCTTTCAACAAATCAACGCCCGCTTTTTAAACGTCCTAAACGAACCCTTAAAAGAAGGCATCAAGGCCCTCATCCACGTAAAAATTCAATTCAGCCCCCTTTACGGATTGAGCCTAAATATCCTCGATATTGACCCTTCTTTTACTCTGGGGGAATTAGAACGCGAACGCCTGGAAACCTTGAACAGACTTAAAAAAGAAGGACTTTTTGATAAAAATCGCCTGCTCCCGATGCCCTTTTTGATTCAGCGTTTGGCCATCATTTCCGGCGAAGGCACACAGGGATTTTCAGATTTTATAAGCGTTTTGCAAAACAACGATTTCGGCTATGCCTTTTATACCCACGTTTTTCCCGCAGTAATGCAGGGCGATGCCGCCGTGAACAGCATCAATACCCAACTCAAACGCATTGCCAAAGTCAAACAGCATTTCGATGCCATTCTCATCATAAGAGGGGGTGGGGGAAATGTGGGAATGACCTGTTACAACCATTACGAACTGGCCAAAAGTATCGCCAATGCCCCTTTGCCTGTTTTTACCGGAATTGGGCACAGTACCAACGAATTTATTGCCGATTTGGTGGCGGCTAAAACCAGTATCACGCCCACCGGCATCGCAAATTTCTTGGTAGATCGAATCCGTGAAATAGAGGAACCCTTAATTGGTATCCAACAATATGTTCTGCGGGAAATTCCCGAACGCCTCAGCGAAGAACGTAAAATGTGGACCGATTACGCGCAAAACCTGCGTGCACTCACCCGACTTCAGATGAATCTCCACAAAGAATCGCAAGAAAAGTGGGCCCAAAAAATGATTCTCAAAACCCATCTCAATTTGGCGAAAGAACGGGTGTCGCATGAAACTATTTTGGGAAACCTGAGTCATCAATCCCAAAAAACCATTCGCAATTTCCAAAACGAATGGAACGACATCAAATCGCGGCTTAGCAGAGAAGTCAAAACCCTGCAACAACACAATTCCCAAAAACTGGAAACAGCCTCTGAAACGGTGAGACTTTTAGATCCCATGCAATTGTTGAAACGGGGATATTCCATTACCACCAATCAAAACGGAATCATGAAATCGATTCAACAAGCAAAGCCGGGAGATGTGATAAGCACCCAATTAATCGACGGAACCCTCAAATCTATCATAACCTAACCTATTATGGAACTTAAAGAAAACCTCAGTTATACCGAAGCCTATCAAGAGCTTATGGACATCGTGGCTGAAATTGAAAACGGAGATATTTCCGTGGATGTTTTGTCCGATAAAGTCAAAAGAGCCAGCGTTTTGCTCAAATTCTGCAAAGCCAAACTCAAGCAAACCGAAGTAGACGTAGATCAAATCTTGAAAGATTTGTCAGACGAAGCCTGAGCGTTTTCTCAATCTTCCTCAATTATCCGAATGCCGTTGCGATAAAAATCGATCATCCGCTCGCGGTACAATCCGCCTATCGCTTCTTTGAAGGATTTCTTACTCATCTGCAACATCTCGTAAATAAGTTCGGGGTCGGCTTTGTCGTTTACGGCCAGAAATCCCCCTTGGCTTTTTAACTCTCTCAGGATTTTTTCTTGGAAGGAAGAGATTTTGGATCTTCCCAATGGGGTATAGGACAGGTCGACCAAACCGCCTTCACGGATTTGACGTACATAGCCTTGCACCATATCGCCGATGCGAAGGGGTTCAAAAATCTCGTTGCTGTATAGAATGCCACGGTATTGTTGATCGATAATAACCTGAAATCCCACTTCGTTTTCGTGATACACCAGGGCGCTCACTTTCTGGCCTTTTTTATATTGCGGGGTATCGGGATTGAGCCAGCGGTTCACGCGGGCGGAACCCACCAAGCGATCGGTTACGCGATCGAGATACATGAAAACGATGCTGTAATCGCCTGCTTTCAGGCGTTGGTGTTGTTCTTTAAAGGGGATAAAGAGGTGTTTTTCCATGCCCCATTGGGCGAAAGCGCCGAAATCGGAGGCGTCTTCAATTTGGAGGATGGCAAAGGTATTGAGTTCAATGAGGGGTTTCAAATAGGTGGCCACCAAACGCTCTTCAAAGTCGCGGTACACAAAGACTTTGGTTTCTTCACCCACGATAACTTTTTCGGGAACGTATTTATTGGGAAGCAAAACTTCTTCGCCGTAGCGGTCGATAAGGTACCAACCGTGGGGACTTTTTCTATTGAATTTCAGTGTTTGCCACTGTCCGTTTTGAATCACTTCACAAAGATGCGGATTTTTTTTTGAGGAATTTTATTTTAGGTATTGAAAAAATTCAGACAAAGTGTATATTTGCAGCCTCAACGGTGAGGTGGGTGAGTGGCTGAAACCACCAGTTTGCTAAACTGACGAACGGGAAACTGTTCCGGGGGTTCGAATCCCCCCCTCACCGCAAAAGAGACCAAAGCCCGATGTTTTCATCGGGCTTTTTTTTTGGTCGAGTTTAATGCATTTTGATT
>JAULUW010000037.1:0-9996 GCA_032111345.1 Bacteroidia bacterium | reverse complement strand
AATGCCTCCAATTAAAAAACCAAGGGAAAGCACTATCAATGATTGAATAATTGATGCTGTAATTAATGACAATAAACTAATAAAAAACCCAATTACGCTTAACCATTCAAATCCACCATTGCCGTATGAATTAACTGCATTTTTCTGATTTGAGTTGCGTTGTTTAAAGGGCTTCGCAAATAGCTTTTTGAGATTGGTAGTGTTCGAGCTTGTTTGATTCGGTAGATTTTTGCTGGTATTTGGTTTAGAGATTTTGGTAATCGGCTTAATTTGGCTTTTTTCAAGTCCAGTTTTTCCCGACCACATCAATTTGTTTTGGATATTTGAAGTGTTGACATTGCTCAAAGCTGGAATTTGCAACTCAAACTCATTATTATTATCTGTTACAAAAGCAGTCTTTAACGGTTGATTACGATCTTTTGATATGGATCCTTGTTTACTTATTTCTGTGCTGTTAATTGTTGATTCGAGAGATTTTGGAGTATTTTGAATTTCATCAAAGGATGGTTTTTTTTCAATGCCTATTTTAATGGGTTTCGCGCTAGGTGTATTGATTACTGCGTTTGAATTATGAGCTATAAATCCTGCATTTCCAGTGTCGCCGCGGGTGACAAAACGTTCGGCGCAAGATCCGAATAGTAACGTAATCGATAATAATAAAGGAATAAAGGTTATTTTCATTTGGTAGCTGATATTTTAATTTTTAACTACGCAAATTGTGATAATTTTCTAAGATTACATTTGCACTTTTCCATAATTTCCGTTTTTAATTTACGGATAAATGCAAAAATACAATTCCATTCATCTTGCAAATCCGAACTCATCTAATCCACATGTTTAATCGGGGATTAGGGGTAGTAATGCAATCGTTCGTATGAGAGCAAGGGGTTATTAATCTTTAAAAAAGTTCGGATTAAATTACAACACCGGTATTGTAGATATGTCGCACCTTTACGAGAAAATGTATGTAGTACGTCCGCAATTTTTCCTGCAAATTATTACTTTATTGCGCAATGCTGCTTTAGGTTTGCTGAAATATAAAGCGGAATTGTCGCAGATGCGCAATCAGAACATTGATATTACCCATTTTGAAGATAATATCAATGCATTTAAAGAGGGATTTGCGCGTAATTATGATTTGGCAAGTCGCAAGTTCAAAACTGCGATTGAAGAAATCGATAAAACGATTGATCATTTGCAAAAAACAAAGGATGCGTTATTATCATCGGAAAACAATCTGCGGTTGGCAAACAATAAAGCCGAAGATTTAACCATTAAAAAATTAACGCGCGGAAACCCAACCATGACAGCGAAATTTGAGGAGTTGAATGGTGATTTGAATGAGCAGGAGTAGGAATTAATGAAGGGTGTTGAATAACACAAGAAACATGAAAATCATTGTAGTAGTGGCCGCGGTGATTCGAAACGATGAAAATCAGTTGATGTGCGTGCAGCGTGGCTTGAATTCCAAGGAATACTTGTCACAAAAATGGGAATTCCCTGGGGGAAAGATAGAAGAAAATGAAAGTCAGCAGGAAGCCCTTGTCCGCGAGCTATACGAAGAACTTAATATCAAGGTCAGTTCCCTCGATTATGAGATCCACGAATCTCCCTGAATTATTCTGCGCAGGAATCTAACATTAACAACGTGATAATAATTAGCAAATATGAAAAATATGATTTCATCTGTATCGTAGATTTGAGTATTGATCTTAAAAAAACGAGCAAAACGAGAAAAGTTAAAATGGAGGAAAAATTATAACTATGAGAAGTATAGTTAATATAAATAAAATTAATAATAATAATAAAGAGTATAAAAAAATCAAAGCCCAATGCATATCTCCAAAAATATAATTGAGTAATTTAGCTATATAAGATATGATATGCAGTAATAGACCCAAAACCAATAGGCCCAATATAATGCCCGTCCAACTTGGAGGGGAACCATTAAAGCTTGTGAACATCTGTATTATCGCGATAGGAGCCGTAATGAACTGCGCAAAAATCGAACCTGCAATTAACCAAAAGCTGAACCTAAAAAGCCCCCCTTCCTCGTATAAATACTCCTTTTTGAAATATTGATAAAGCGTAATACCCAAAGGAATTAACCAAACTAGCAGAATATAAAAAAAGTCTGAATCAATGAAAGAGCCAATTAGAAGTAAACCGGTCGGAATTAAAGCCAGAATCACATTTAAATACAATATCCAGTATCCAATTGAATCACCTAAATAGGGCCTTTCTAAAAAAAAGTGCTCTGAATTACTTCCTAAACGGTCGCCCTTCAAATTCTTTCCCCACTTCTGAATTAATTCCAGAAAAGACTGCTTCTGGCTTTTTTTAGGAAGTTTTTGTTTCCCGATTTCTTTCTTGGGGGAAGCTTTTTTCTCTGAAATATCTTGCCCTTTATATACGGTGGTGGTTGATTTTAAATTACTATCAATAGCCCAATCTCTTGCACTATAAGATTGTATGAATTCTACCGGTAGGGCTCCCGTGTTATGATGCGTGTGCAGCGTGTCGCGGTGTAACGCTTGTTTGGACTTTACCGCCCATCGTTTCTCCGCAGAACGAGCGTGGGGTGGGTTGGGAATATAAAATGCCGGTCTGCCTTCCCCGCGTGTGGTAAATCGCTCCGCACATGATCCGAAGAGTAAAATAATCGATAGTAAGGCCGAGGACAGGTTTATTCTCATTTTGTAGCTGATATTTTAATTTTAGCTACGCAAATTGTGATAATTTTCTAAGATTACATTTGCACTTTTCCATAATTTCTGTTTTTAATTTACGGATAAATGCAAAAATACAATTCCATTCATCTTGCAAATCCGAACTCATCTAATCCACATGTTTAATCGGGGATTAGGGGTAGTATCAAAATCGTTGGTATGAGAGAAAGGAGGTATTAGTCCTTAAAAAAGTTCGGATCAAGTTCCAATCCATACAAAGTAACCAAAGTCTTGAATTCGTCCGCAAAATCAACTTTCTTATGGTGTCGCTTTTGTTTCCTTATATAATAATAGACCGGAGTAGCGCCTGATTCAGAAACAGAAAAGGCTCCATATCCAGTTTGCCATTGAAATTTTGTATCAATTAAATTATTTGAGTTGATATAATGGGATGATCCACCCTTTAGTTGCTTCATGACTTGAGCAACGGTTTTATCTGGATTGAGATTAAACAAAATGTGTATATGATCTTCTACGCCGTTAATAATGCGTACCCCACATTTCATCAATGTCAATTGTTCTCCTAGATATCGGTAAAGTTCGGATTCAATATCTGAGTGAATCAATCTTCGACGAAATTTGGTAACCAATACGGCATGAATCCATAATTTAGTGTAGGAGTGTGACATGTTAATTTTTTTAATAATTAGGTGGTTGCAAAGTTATTTCAACTGCTATCACAGCATCTAATTTCATGATTAATTCACTTCTTAAAGATTTGCATTAATCACAAAATCCTGGGACAACTCGTAAACACGAAAAACAGCACCGAAAGGCGAGGAAGCAAAGAAGCGACCCTAACCCACGATTTTAATCGTGGGACTCCACCCCCGATGCAGCCGCAGCTCAGTCACACGACCAACCCCAGGATTAAAATCCTGGGACAACTCGCCAACAAGAAAAACAGCACCGAAAGGCGAGGAAGCAAAGAAACGTCCCTAACCCACGATTTTAATCGTGGGACTCCACCCCCGAAGCAGCCGCAGCTCAGTCACGCGCGACCAACCCCCAGGATTAAAATCCTGGGACAACTCGCCAACAAGAAAAACAGCACCGAAAGGCGAGGAAGCAAAGAAACGTCCCTAACCCACGATTTGAATCGTGGGACTCCACCCCCGACCTGGTGGCACACCCCAGACCTGGTGCTCCACCCCACGCGGCACCTCCCCAAAAAACACAAACGGCCCCGTTTTCGGAGCCGTTCGGTAAACTTCCCAAGTAAGGGAACTAGGGACTTACTAAGTTAATGCTGACACTAACATAAAAAGGATTCGTAAGGGTAGACTCCATTGCGTAGGGAGCATCACTTAACAAGCCAAAAGCACGTAAGGTTTCTTTACCACCATCCAAACGATCGCTGTGATAGCGATAATTAATGCGGTAACCCGCTTGAGCAGAAACCCAAAGGAAATCTTTAACAGAAAACTGATACTCCATCCGCAACCGAATCTCTCCTCTGCGGATTTCTAAATCCTCACTGCGCAAGTTTTGATCCTTGTATAAACGGTAACTCTGACCTTGCAATTCAAAGCCAGCAAAAACCATATTTCTCGGATTGATGGTCCGTCGAACTGCAGCACGTGCAGGGAACAAGATTTCAGTTCCCCATTTATTCTCCGCATCTGTCCAATTGTACATAAACACAGGAATATAGTTTAACTCCCCAACGCGATACGTGCGCGCCAAACCAATTCCCCATTGCTTCTTTTCGTTAGGACGTTTTCCCCACAATACCGCACCTGAATATTTCAGATAATTCAAAGGCATTATATCCGAAAGGGAATAATCTCCATTCAAGTCAGCAGAACCCTGAAACAATAAAAACTGCTTGTCATTTAAGGGTTTAAATACCGTCGTATTCAATCCCATCGTATGAAACGCATTCTTATGTTGATCAATAACCTTATTTCGACCTCCTGCAGGTATCGCCTGTTCCATACCTTCAAAATTGGTTTGCCAATAATTGAATCCCATCTGCCATACTAAACTGGTTTTTGAAATTACGGGAATATTACAACCCAATCGGAGTCCATGGGTAGCCGCGATTTTCATTTCATCAGAACCGGAAATTTCCTCTCCATTGCGATTTGTAAGGGGATCTGCAGACATGGTATATGGACCTTGTACATCATAACCCACATAAATCAATTGAGCAGGACTCAGTCCTTCAATTTTTGGAGAGCAATAGCGCTTAGCTCCCTCATCAACGAAATCCAACTCTTCATACATACTGAAGTCGTCTTCCTCTGAGGTGCTATCGGTTTGTGCTTGTAGGAGCCCAATACTGAGTATCGAGAATCCTAAAAGATAGAGTTGCTTCACACTTAAAATCAGTTAGATTTCTTGTCTTTCGGTTTTACCTCCAAACGCTTCCAGATATCTGTACGTCCTAAAGCCGAAACGCCTATGTATCCACGAATATCCAAGGTGTTTTTATCCGTCATTTTAATCGTGCAACTGTACGTATTGCCGTTTAAAGGGTCGTAAATAGTACCGTCTTCCCATACATCCTTGCCTTTGTAAACGAAATCCTTCAAATTACGGTACCCTTTTAACGGAACATTGCGCAATGACTCATCTGGATTGTTTACATCGGTTTTTGGTTCACCCGTTTTGGCGTCTTTGGGCTCTTTCAGCCATACAATACGGCCAAAAAACTTATCTCCAATTTTTTCCACTTTCACGCGGGCACGGCCGTTACTGGGTTCCCAAATACCTAATAGGCGATCGGCATCTGCCGATTGATTTACAAAAGCGCTCATGCTTAACAGCAACACGCTCAAAAAGCTAAGAATACTTATTTTTTTCATATAGTTAAATTTAGTCGAAAGATACTTCAATTGTGATTTTACCCTTGAGGTTTAAATCGGTTTCGATTTCAGACTTTAAATCAGAATCCAAAATCAAATAAACATCCTTTTCATTTAGAAAATCAGTAATTTCGGCTTCCTTAGATAGGTTTAGTTTTTGTGTTTTATTTTTCGAATCGACCGGATTTAAAAGTGCAACCGCTTGCATAGGAACTTCCTTGTTATTACTCGCAAAACTCAATACGAGACTGTTGATTTCCTCAAAACCATAGCAATCTTTGCATTCGTCGGCCTTTATTTCAGCACTCAACAAACGAGCACTTTTAATCTTCATACCTTCACTGTATTCCTCTTTTAAGAGTTCCTTCAAGTCCACTCGCCAAGCATATTGCGAAGGATTCGGACCATCATACAATGGTCCCTCATAATTAAAATCAACGGCATTCAAGGTGATAATTTGGGTTTTTGAACCCTTTCCACATGCATTTAAAAAAAGGAGTGGAAGGATTGCCAACCACAAAATATTTTTTCTCATAAGGGCAAATAAAAGCAAATTATATCTAATTACAAGGAGTACGTACCTTTGTATAATATTTATCCATAATGTTTTTCTTTATATTGAGTAAAATTCTAGGTTTCCTCGTTAAACCTCACTTTTGGTTTTTGGGTGTCTTCATAATCGGATTGATCTTTTTGTTTCGGGGGAAATCCGACGAACGGTCGCTGCGGCTAGCGCGTAAAAGTTTCATTTGGGCCTTCGTGATTTTATTTGTTACGGGTAATCAAATTTTCGTAAATGAACTTTATATCTTGTGGGAACCAGGTCCTACTAAAGAACGGATACATTCGAGCGATTCTATGCCGCGAACTGCAATTGTGCTAGGGGGATATTCGCGTTACGACGTTGAAAATGATGTATTTCGAATAACCGGAAACGGCGATCGATTTATGGCGGGACTTCAAGGATTGCTTTTGAATAAGTTCGATAGAGTTATCCTTACAGGCGGCAGTTCTTCGATAAAAAATAAACCCTATTTTGAAGCGGAACAAGCGGGTAAATACATGAATCAGCTAGGTATACAAACGCAAAAGTTAATTATTGATAATCAATCTAGAAATACCTATGAAAACGCAATAATCTCTAAACGGATTTTAGATAGCCTAGGTTTACACGAACCGGTGCTGCTTATTACCTCTGCTTCACACATGTATCGTTCACGAAAATGTTATGAAAAAGCCGGGGTGAAATTCTATGAATATCCTGTTTGCCATGAAAGAAACGCCGCTCGTAATTATCATTTAGAAGCCTTTTTACTTCCCAACCCAGGCGCAATGTCCCGATTTCAGGATTTATTACATGAATGGGTGGGTATTCTCGTATATAAGGCCACCGGGAAGATTTGACTTTAAAACTGCAAATAATAAAAGGGTAAACTGCCTAATCGGTCAAATTGATAGGCTACTACAATAACCAAGAAAAGTACAATAGACGCAAGGAAATAAGATTGACGACACACCCAAGATTCGATTTTCGTATATATAGGTGCAAGCATGTAATGGCCAAAAATTCCGATTACAGACATCCATAGTACTCCCGAATAAAGTGCATACCATTCTCCGAAAAGCGACCAATCTATGCCCATTCCCATTTTTAAGAACATTGTATGGGCGGCTTCAATACTTTGTGATTTAAAATAAACCCCGCTAAAACTTAAAAAGGCAAAGGTTAAAAGGATGGAAATGGGTTTGTAAATAAATGAGGGGATAAATTTACGCCATTGTACCCGCCAATTGGCCGTGAAGATATCCCAAACCAAACTGATGGCATGTAATATGCCCCAAAGCCAGTAGTTAGGTGCGGTGCCATGCCAAAAGCCACTTATGGCAAATACCACCAATACACTAACACTAGTACCAAATCGTTTCCATCTTCGCAAGGAGTAACTTAAGGGGAAATACACATAAGCATTGAACCATTGAGATAAACTGATATGCCAACGTTTCCAATATTCCGTTATGTTTTGTGCAAAAAATGGGAAATGAAAATTTGGCGAAATTTTAAAACCCAACCACAACGCCAATCCTATAGCTATATCTGTGTACCCGCTAAAATCGAAGTATAAAGCAAAAGTCTGCAAAATACTCGCTAATAAGACTTCCATAGAAGTGAAAAATTCGGCACTTTCAAATACCCGATCAATAAAATTAAAGGAAATATAATTTCCAATTATGAACTTTTTAATAATCCCAGAACTGATATAGAATGCCCCTAAATTCAATTCCGAACGATCAATTTTCCATTCGGAACTGCGCAAGGTTTCAAGGAAACTACCCGCATTGGAAATGGGGCCGGAGAGCATCAAAGGAAAGAAAGATGCATAGGTCCAATAATGCCATAAACTTGATTCAGGCACTTCAATATTTTCATAATAAATGTCGAAAATATAACTCATGGAACGGAATGCATAAAAGGATACGCCAATAAAATAAATGGGGAATGGGAAATGCAAATCAGAATCCATTTGATTGAGGCCCAACCAATCGGTAATATGCTTAAAACTCAAAATCAGCCCAACATTCATTACAACACTTAAGCGCATCCATATTTTTTTACTTGAGTCTTTCGCTACTTTATAGATCCGCTGTCCGATAGCGAAATCGATAGCAGAAGCCAGTAATAAAAGAACCAATGCAAACTGAGTCAGAAATCCGAAAAATACCAAATTTCCAACCAATAATACCCCAGTTTTCCAAGACTTATGCGTTCCCCCCATTAGGAATAGCCCATATAAAACAAACCAAAAAACGAAAAATGAGAGGGTATTAAAGGCCATAGATTACTTCACTTTTAAACGTTTACCGGCACGTATAAAATCATTTTGCATATTATTCATGCGTTTCAATTCAGAAACCGACATTCTGTATTTTCGAGCAATGCTATACATTGTTTCACCACTTTGAATGGTGTGGTATCGCTTGCTCGATCGGGCAGAAGTACTAGTTTGAGAACTTCCTTGTTTGGGAATTTTTACGGCAATTGTATTTACACTTCGAGTGGGAGCAGACTCTTGAATTTCGTATTCCGAAAAAAGCCTAAGTTTTTGTCCTTCTTTAAGAGCATACGTACCCAATCGATTCCATTCTTTGAGTTGAATTACGCTGATGTTGTACATTTGTGCAATTCCCCAGGCAGTTTCTCCCTTTTTAACGGTATGTTCCAACCATTTTTTTTCTTTTCCATTTAATTCTTGCGCCAATTCAACCGAATCTAATTGTGCCGGATCTAAACATGGAATTATGATTGAAGTTTCTTTATTTGGTGGATTAAAAAAACGTTTAAAGGTGCGACCAAAGGATTGATATATAAGACTTCCTTTTAATTCGTAACCATCTCGAGTAAGGTGAACCCCGTCTCGATTGGCAAGGTGTAAGGATTTCCATATTTTCATAGATTGGTTTCCACCTGCAACCCGATACCAATCGTAAAATGCCACATTTTCCGTATTCGCTACATCTGAAATCATGGTAGAAAAAATAGAACAAGCACGAACACTGTAACCACCTCTATGGATGTCTTGGCTGTTGCTTAAAATAATCAACGCATCTGGGGCATACGATTTAAACATTTCAATAATGGAAATCAAATTATCCTTAAATCGCTGTTGATCCATCCCTTTTTGATAAAAATCATTGGCTCCAACATCCAAAATAATGGCATCCGGTTTCAATTCTTGTAAATGCTGGGGAAGTTTGTTTTCCCGCATAATGGAATAATGACCCGCACCATTGATGCCAACGCTTGTATAAAGGAGCCCGCGATTATCCGGAGATTCAATGCTGATTCCATAAATCTCGAAATAGGTTTGTGAAGTGTCATTTTGTTGTAATTCAAACAAGTAATCGGAATTCCCTTTGGGCATGTCGACCCAAATTTGGTCACTTAATGAATCGATGGCGTTTTGAAATACATCGACCCAAACCGTGTCGGAACCTGCAATGATTCTAAAATCGAAAGAACGTGGGCTGCGATCCAATAAAATGCGCAAACGGGTAAATTCGGGTCGAATGGCACCTTCCCTAAATGACAATTTAAATGTCGCTTGTGGATCATAAGTGCGTGATGTAATTCCAGTTACTCCTAATGGCAGTTCAGGACTGCGTTCCACGTTTCGCGCATAGAACCATTTCCCAGTATGACGCGAACGGTAGTCCGCAGCAGTGTGTGTTCTCGCCGTTGTATAGGGGAAAACCATGCCGCGACCGGCATAACCAAAAGTTCCCCCTAGAAGCGTGCGCGTTTCATGCGTAAAAATATCTGCTTGAACATGTGAATCTCCAATATGCAAAACATGGACCCGCTTTTTATTGGTTTTTTTCAACTTGTTCATGAAAGGGGCAATTATCGTTTTACGATGTGTTTGGATAACGTTAACATTAGAGTCGATCCATGGGTATTT
>JAULUW010000036.1:0-19718 GCA_032111345.1 Bacteroidia bacterium | reverse complement strand
ATATTTTTTAATCCAGGTGGCAGGTTAAAATTCATAAACGTTTCTTTTTATTAAACATTTCAAAGATACTATCTGCCCCGAGAGTAACATATATTTGTTTTCCGTCGAAGGTATATTGAGGCATTTCACTGTTAAAAAGTTCATTTAGCAAATATTCAAATTCTTCGGCGTTGCGAGGAGGGGCTAATTTATTCGTGCTGTGGCGCGACATGCTCAAAGCCAAGGCTTGGTTTTTACTAAGTTTTACATCTCCCGCGGTTTCCTCAAAATCGTCGATGATTTTTTCAAGTAAGGCTTGTTCATCGCAGGGGGGGAGTTGAGCCGGTAATCCATTAATAATAATGGCATTGCCTCCAAAATGACCCAGATCAAATCCCAAAAAAGAAAAGGCATCCATAAGCTCGAGCAAAACGGCTACCTTAGCCGCAGGCAGCTCTATATTTCTAGGAAATAGCAGTTGCTGTGAAGGTCCTTTTTGCTGTTCTAATTGCTTCAAATACTGATTAAAACTCAAATGTTGTCGGGCACGACGGCTGTCGACAATATAAAGGGTGTTTTGGATATTACAGGCGATGTAAAATTCACCTAAGCCAAAATGGCCTTTTAATTCAAATTTACGAGCAGGGTTATCACTCAAAAAAAGGTTAGAAACCGTGTTGGGGGAAGGTGTACTTGGATAAAAATTGGTATTTTCTCTTTCGGTAGGCCCGAGGATTTTCTCCCAATCTTGACCCTGATATCGGTTGTTGGGGGTATTTCCAGAGAAAGGATTGTAGTGATTTTTCGGGGTTGGATGAGCACTTTCTCTGGTTTTAAAATCACTCCAATTTGGAGTTTGGATAAAGGGATCTGATTGCATCCAATTGCCCAAAGATTCTTGCTGAAACTCTTGATTATTTTGGGGTAGGATAAATGCGTTAAGTGCTTTTCGAACAGAAGCTTTTAAAATGTTGTATATATGCCGCTCGTCTTCAAACTTGACTTCGGTTTTTGTAGGATGTACGTTAACGTCGACCTTACTTGGGTCAATAGTGAAGAACAGCACATAAGTAGGGAATTGGTCTTTTTCTAATACCCCTTCAAAGGCTTGGGTTACCGCATGGTGAAAATACGGATTTTTAATAAAACGGTCGTTTACAAAAAAGAATTGATCGCCCCGTGTTTTTCGGGCCAATTCGGGGGCGCCTATAAACCCATGTATTTGGATGATTTCGGTGGGTTCCTCTACCGCTATAAACGCATCGATTTTTTTGCGGCCTAATACATCCGCAATGCGGTCTTTTAATGGGCGTATTGGGAAATCGAAAACTTCTTGATTTTGATTGAACAGTTCGAAAGCAATTTGTGGATTGGCCATTGCTTGTCGTTGAAATTCTTCATAGATATGCTTGGTTTCAACGGTAATAGATTTTAGGAAATTACGGCGTGCAGGGATGTTGAAGAATACATTTTTCACGGCGATCGAGGTTCCAACCGGTGTGCTGCAAATGGATTGTTCGATACATTCACTCGCCTCAATTTGAATGAAGGTACCAACATCGTCGGAATGTCTGCGGGTTTTCATTTCAACCTGAGCCACCGCAGCAATCGAGGCCATTGCTTCACCCCGAAATCCGTATGTATGGAGTGAAAACAGATCTTCGGCGCGATTGATTTTAGAAGTGGCATGCCGTTCCCAGCACAATCGGGCATCTGTTTCGCTCATTCCTTTGCCGTTATCAATTACTTGAACCAAGGTGTTTCCACCATCTTTGATCAGCAATTTAATGTGGGTAGCACCTGCGTCGATGCTGTTTTCTAAGAGCTCTTTAACGATACTGCAGGGTCTTTGGACCACTTCACCCGCTGCAATTTGATTGGCAACAGCATCTGAAAGTAATTTGATTATCCCCGACAAAATAGACGAATTAGCTACCCTTCGAAGTTACGCAAAGGGCTTTAGATAAACCAAACCCTGCCAGGTATCTTGCGATTTTTGCAATTCTTTTTTGAGCAAAAGTTCTTCTGCGCGTGCATCTACGGCTGCTATATCGGATTCTTGTAAACCGCTAATAAAGAGGATACCTCCTGGTTTTACCACTCGCTCATAATCGGCCAGATCTGCAAGAATAACTTCTCTATGGATATTTGCAATGAGGACATCGAAATGCTCGTTATACGCATCGGTTAATAAGGCTGCCGTGCCGCAAGACATTCGGGTTCTTTCGGTTTTGTTGATCCGAATATTGTCGTTGGCGTTGTCTACTACCCAATCATCGATTTCAATTCCCCAGGTTTCAGCAGCGCCTAGCATTTCGGCGGCAATTGCTAAAATTCCAGTACCGGTGCCCATGTCTAAAACGCGGGCATTTTGCACTTTTTCGGCATATTGATGTAAAAAACCGAGCATCAGTTGGGTGGTTCCATGATGTCCGGTTCCAAAGCTCATACGGGGTTCTATGGTAATAACAAATTCCTTTTCAGACTCTGGGTGAAAGGGGGCTCTAACGTGGAACGGTCCTACATTTAAGGGGTTGAAGTAGTTTTCTTCCCATTTCTTATTCCAGTTTTCATAAGGATGTTCGAGCCATTCTAGGTCCATTACATAGGGTAAAAGTAAGGCTTCGATTTCTCCTTTAAGCCCAGCATCTATGTCTTTTGCCTTCGCAAAAGCACGAATACTATTTTCATCGGTTTCGAAAGAATCAAAAGGATAGCCACTAAGAAACGCTTGCGCAATTTCTATATCTTCGGAGGAAATTCCCTTCGCATGTGCACGTAATTCGACGTAATATGGAGAATCGTTCATAAGTTATTATAATAAAATAGGGTGTTTTTTTGGGAATGAAAGTTCATTCCCAAATTAGGTCATTCGGAGTTCGAATTGGGGCTATTTCTCGGCAAGTTGTAAATTACATTCTCCATATTGGGCATTGTAGCCAATGGTGAAGGGTAATTTTTCAGGCTTTATAGAGTCGTACCGGTTCTTAAGATCGGGTTGAAATAAATTCGAAAACAAAGGGATGGTGCGCGTATAGGTTCCTAATAGTTGCACTTTGAAACCAGATTTTTCTAGTAAAGCTAAGGGAATACCGCTATCGTCTTGTAAGATCACAGAACTGGACCCCGTGCATACATCTCGGATCCATGAGAAATAGGATTTGTGCATCAAATACGTCGCTGCTTTGAAGTAAGAGGCGGTATTCCGATGTTTCTCCATAAACATCGCTGAAGGAATGCGACGCTTTACTTTATTATCTGAATAATACACGCCACTATTGGCCAGGTTTTCGGCAAAATAAATCAATTCCTTAACTTGTTTATCGCCTTTTGCCGCATAACCAATTCGATACCCTTTTTTTCTGTTTTTGGAAGTTCCAATATCACTAACATCTTTGAAGTTACCAACAGAGTCGAAGTTCATTGATTTTACATAATGAATTTGTTTTCCTGCTTTTGAAAGGTAATACAAACAAGTATGAACAGTTCCATTGAGCAAGCCTTTATCAAAGTCAATGGCCATGCTTTTGGTTCGGAAGAAACCTAATTTATGGGGAAAGAACAATGATTTTTCTAAATCGTTTAGATAACTTTCAAGGGATCTTTGATCGACGCTATCGGGGTTGAATAGGGCACCAGGAGGCTCTAATCCTACCATAATGATGGTGTCTTTATCTGGGAAAAACAAATTGGCATAAAAGAAGTCGCCTCCTGCAAATGGGTATAACAAAGTTCTTGTAGGGTGTTTTTGGTTATAAGATTGACCTGCAACCCAGTTTTGAATAGGGCGCGCTACTTTTTCATTGAGAACATCCCATTTAGAAGAACTGTTTTGCGCATATTGCAACCAAACGTTGCGATTGGGCATTTGTGCATGATATTGTTGGGTGTCTCCAGATAGCATCAAGGCAAGCCGATTCCACTTTGGGTCTACCGGAGGCAAAGTTATACCGGGTTCTTCTTTTTCGGTAGCTAAAGTATCTGTAACCCCTTCAACGGGTGTTTGAGAAGGGTTCGATTGACAAGCAAAAAGGCCGATACTGATAAAGGCGCAGAGGGTTCTGAAATTCATAAGCAATAACGCAACAAATCTAAAGGAAAATACGTCAAAATGGGAGTTCTGTTTGAGGTTTTTCGTAGGGTAAAATTGCCCAAGGTTCGTTTCTGTTAGTTGTATTGGAATTAAGTCGTGGATTCACCGGGTATGCCTTTAAAAAGCTGGGGTTTTTGGGGAGGCACAAGGAACTGCGTTCTTGTGAATTACCGTGGAGCCATTGTGGCAAATCGGAGGATGCTAGCATTACCGGCATCCGGTTTTTAGCGTTGTGTATATCAGACATGATACCCTGGGCCTCAGTGGTAAGTAGGGTATATGTGCGTTGCCATTGATTCTGTATCCGCGCATCTTCATACAAACCTGCAAACCATAAGGGTTCTTGGCTTTTCGTGGTGATGAAGTAAGGGATGCGCATTTTACCTTGGTGTTGCCATTCGAAAAAGCCAGAGGCAAGCACGATACAAGGTCGATTGTTCCAGGCTTCGCGAAATGCAGGTTTTTCCCATGCGCTTTCACTGCGTGCATTAAGGGTTTTTGATTGCATTTCAAATTGTTGTTCATTGGTGCGCGCCCAACTCGGTATAAGACCCCATTGCGCCAATTCCCATTTTTCATTTGCCGTAACAATGGGCAATTTTGGATGGTCAAATCCGTTAAAAAAGAAACCCGGAATTGGGATTTGTATTTGTGATATATCAAAGGGTAAGCTTTGAGTAGCGGGTTTTACCGAATACGAAAAACACATGGTTTTTCGAAAATAAGTCCACTTCGGGAAATAAAAGGAATGCCACTACCTGATTGGTCGAAATTTTTAATAAAAACCTCGGATTTTATAACATAAAGCCAATTAAAATTGCGAGTTTTGCGGAATTATACAAAAAAATGAGTAATCGTACGTTCACCATGATCAAGCCTGATGCCGTTGCTAACGGACATGCAGGTAAAATTCTCGACCATATTATTGGCGCTGGTTTCAAAGTAAAAGCAATGAAATACATTCATTTAACGGCGGAACAAGCTGGTGCTTTCTATGAAGTGCACAAAGAGCGTCCTTTTTACGCAGATTTGGTGTCATTTATGACAAGCGGCCCTATCTATGCGGCAATTTTAGAAAAAGAGAATGCGGTTGCTGATTTCCGTGCATTGATTGGTGCAACAGACCCTCAAAAGGCAGAACCCGGAACCATCCGCAACTTGTATGCCAAGAGCATCGATGCCAATGCCGTACACGGAAGCGATAGCGATGAAAATGCTGCAATTGAAGGAAGCTTCTACTTTGCCCAAACCGAAATATTTTAATTAAACTTTGCCGCTATTCTTGCGGTGAAAGCACTAAATTGCTGCCCCTCAGAAATCCGCTGTAGGGGCAGTATTATTTTATGGAAAACAGAAGAACATTAACCGATTTAGAAATGCTTCAAGGTCCACATAACCGATTTACTGAATTGGTATTTGGCTTTAGGGTTTTATCGCAATTTTTAAAAGGGTTTCGCAAATTGCATTTTGTGGGCCCTTGTTTGAGTATTTTCGGCTCGGCCCGTTATAAACCTGGTGATGCCTATTATGAAAAAGCGAAGGAAATGGGAGCTCGTGTAAGCCAATTAGGGTTTACGGTTCTAACAGGTGGAGGACCTGGAATTATGCAAGCAGCGAACCAAGGTGCATTTGAAGCCAAGGGCAGAAGCGTTGGAGTAAATATCGAGTTGCCTTTTGAACAGCAAATCAATCCGTATGTGGATGTAAGCGTCGATATCCGCTATTTCTTCGTTCGGAAGGTGCTATTGTTCAAATATTCTTTCGGATTTATCATATTTCCCGGAGGGTTCGGCACTTTAGATGAGATGTTTGAGGCCTTAACATTGATCCAAACTCAAAAAATGCCTTGGTTTCCCGTGGTATTAATAGGCAAAGATTATTGGAGGGGTTTAATGGAGCAAGTAAAAGACATGGAGGGCGCTAAAACCATATCTCCTGAGGATTTGGATTTGTTTCTATTAACCGACGACATGGAAGAAGCATTGGAATACGTTCAAAGCAAAGTGGCTCTGATGCCCAAGAAGAAGCGTGGTTTTAAGCG
The DNA here is from genome assembly GCA_032111345.1 of Bacteroidia bacterium. Taxonomy (GTDB): domain Bacteria; phylum Bacteroidota; class Bacteroidia; order NS11-12g; family UBA955; genus VMCP01. The sequence continues at coordinate 13,605 of JAULUW010000036.1, read as the reverse complement.
TTTGTGGTTGCTTGGCGAATAGCCTAAATTCAGACATTCAGATTCGAACTTTGTGCTGTAACTTTGCAGGATGAAAGGTCCTGTTTCTCAATTTGTAGAAAACCATTACAAGCACTTTAACGCAGCGGCATTGGTCGATGCAGCAAAAGGATATGAAGCCCATTTAACCGAAGGGGGTAAAATGATGATTACCCTTGCCGGAGCTATGAGTACGGCGGAATTGGGTAAAAGCTTGGCCGAAATGATTCGCGCTGGCAAGGTTGATATCATCAGTTGCACCGGTGCCAACTTGGAAGAGGATATCATGAACTTGGTAGCCCATTCGCATTACAAGCGTGTGCCCCATTACCGCGATTTAAGTCCCCAAGATGAATGGGATCTCTTGGAAAACCATTACAACCGCGTTACCGATACGTGTATCCCAGAAGAAGAGGCATTTCGTCGTTTACAAAAGCATATTTACGGCATTTGGAAAGGCGCTCAAGATTCGGGTCAACGGTTCTTTCCGCATGAGTATATGTACCAAATATTGTTAAGTGGTGAATTGGAACAATATTACGAAATTGACCCCAAAGACAGTTGGATGTTGGCCGCCGCAGAAAGAAATCTACCGATCGTTGTTCCTGGATGGGAAGATTCTACTATGGGTAATATTTTTGCCAGTTATGTAATCAAAGGGGAATTGGCGGCATCAACCATGAAAAGCGGTATTGAATATATGACGTATTTAGCCGATTGGTATATCAAAAATAGCGAAGGCAAAGGCATTGGATTTTTCCAAATTGGAGGCGGTATCGCCGGTGATTTCCCAATTTGTGTAGTGCCCATGTTGTATCAAGATATGGAAATGGAGAATATCCCATTTTGGTCCTATTTCTGCCAAATTTCAGACAGTACAACCAGTTACGGAAGTTATTCTGGAGCAGTTCCAAACGAAAAAATCACGTGGGGGAAATTAGATATAGATACCCCCAAATTCATTGTAGAAAGTGACGCTACGATCGTTGCTCCTTTGATTTTTGCGTGGATTTTAGGTTGGTAAAAAGAGCAAAAAATGTCGAATTTAATACCCGTTTTTAAACAGCTCAAGGCCTTTGTCTTTGATGTTGATGGCGTAATGACACCCGGTCAGGTTCTGGTTACAGAAGAAGGTTATATGTTGCGTTCTGTAAACATAAAAGACGGTTTTGCCTTGCAGCATGCGGTAAAAACGGGTTATGCCGTAGGAATTATTTCCGGGGGAAAATCGGAAGGCATGCGAAAGCGTTTCGAAGGTCTGGGTATCCAACATATTTACCTCGGACAGGCGGAAAAGTCAGAGGCGTTCAACGACTTCCTGCAGAAAACAGGATTGAACGCCGAATCGGTTGCCTATATGGGCGATGATTTGCCCGATGTACCCCTTTTAAACAAGGTAGGACTAGCGTGTTGCCCTAAAGACGCATGTTCAGATGTACTGGAAGTATCTCATTTTGTGAGTGCGATCGCTGGAGGGCAAGGTTGTGTAAGAGATTTGATCGAACGTACCATGAAATTACAAGATTCATGGCACAATGATGAAACACACAAATGGTGATTTAAGGATTATTCTGCTATATTTGGCCCATGATTGCCAAAGGACTCATCTCAGAACAACTGCATGTATTGCGGGTCACCGATTCGGTAGATACGGCAATAGATTACTTGGCAACACAAGGATTTTCAGAATTACCGATTCTTGAAAACAAAGCCATATACAATTATTGCCGTCTGCAAACTTTATACGCATTAGAAGATAAATCTAAAACTTTATTGGAGGTTATCCCCCATAATCCGCATGCTCCCAAGGCGCTGGAAGATCAACACTTGTATGAATTGGTTCCCATGTTGGCCTCTAATGAACTGTCGGTTCTAGGAGTTGTTGACGCAAATGGGGCGTATATAGGCGCTGTTGATCAGAAGCAAATAAATATGCTTATTACCCAATCGCTTACTTATAGAGGATTGGGGGCCGTATTGGTAATGGAAATCGATGAAAAAGATTATACACCGGCTACCATTGCTCGATGGGTAGAAGAAAATGGCGCTAAAGTTTTAGGACTGATGGTAAGTCAACTCGAATTTGGCAAACTCAAGGTTAATATCAAATTGAATACCACCTATGTTCGGGCAATAATTGCAACCTTAGATCGGCAAGGGTATCGAATTTCCCAAGTGTATTTGTCGGAAGATAGCAATGAAAACAAGGACCATGAAGTGGATTTGGCCCTGCGCTTTTTCGATTTATAGTCTGTTTCGTGACAATTTTGTGGATAAACTAAAGAATTCTTGAGAAATACAAGGTGTTAAAGCGACGTTTAAATATCTTTGAAAGCCCATTGCATTTTTATGACAGAACATTCTGAGAATACTTCCACGAATAACTTAATTGACGAGTCTCAAGTAAAGCCAATAACCTTAGTAAGTGTCGTTAATTTCTTTTGGCGCTGGCGTAAGGTTTTTATTATAAGTTGTACGATCGCCGCGCTTTTTGCAATCGTTTTAACGCATCCAGCAATAACCAAACCGAAATACCGGGCCCAACACATTTTTTATCCCACTAAAAACAATTCCATATCGAATGCTTTGTTAACGGAATTGAATCAAAGACAGCAAGATCCTTTAGAATTTGGTGAGGAGATTGAAGCGGAAAAAGCACTTCAGATTATCCAATCAGGTACTTTAATTGGCCGTTTGGTGAGAAACTTCGATTTGATGAAGCATTATGGTATCGATCCTAAAAAGGAATCCTTTCCCAAGTATGCCATGGATAATAAGATTAAAGAGAATTTCAGTTTTGAACGTACGCGATATTTGAGTATCAAAATTGAGGTTCTCGATGAAGACCCAATTATGGCGGCTAAATTGGCAAATGGAATCGCCGAATTGTACGATTCGATCAAAACGGAAGTTCAAAATCAAATTGCTACGCCCGCATTAGATATCGTTAGAAGAGCTCTCGAAGAAAAGCAGCGTAAGATTCAAAACATTAAAAATGAATTGCGTGATTTGGGTACTCGGGGTATCACGAATTATGAGGAACAATCGCGTGCCTTAGCGGAAGAGATATACAAAGCCCAATCCTCAGGTAAAACCGGCCAATTGCAAGATCTAATCAACGAGCGCAAACAATTAATTGCCAGCGGGGGTGATTTTATTGCCTTGAATGAATTGATTAAACTCGAGGCTGAAAAAGAGAGTAATCTGATTACACAATTTGAGAAAAGACAGGTAGATGTAGGAGAGCGCTTAACCCATAAATTTACCGTTGAATCTGCCACCGTGCCCGAAATTAAATTCTGGCCGAAGCGCTCTTTCGTATTGTTGCTTTCTTTATTGGCTACATTTTTAGCTACCGCCGTGGTATTAATTACCATAGAACTTTTCAGTAAAAAGGCGTAAATCGTATGCAATTATCCTTAAATCAGCTCGATTCAAGGCGAAAAATAGGTTTGTCCTTATTTTTGCTGAGCCTGATTTTTGGAATTGTTTTTGGGATATTAAGGCAACAATATTGGGTTGTTTTAATTCCATTGGTCGTTTTGGTCTTGTACGCCTCGGTGTTGTTTACAGAAAAAACACTTTTGTTTTTTGGGGCAATTACCCCTTTGGCGGTAAATATTGAGGATTTGGGCGGAGGATTTGGACTTTCCATGCCTACCGAACCGATTTATATCGTACTTTTTGTATTAATGGGCATTCATATTTATAAAGAAAGGCCCATTGCCATAATATACCTCAAACATCCCGTGGTTTTAATGGTGAGTATGTACCTGCTCTGGCTATGGGTGAGTACCCTGTTTTCAAGCATGCCTTTGGTAAGTGCCAAGTATAGTTTGGCCCGTACGTGGTATATCACCTTGTTTTTTTATTTGGGAATTCTGATTTTCTCTAATTACAGCAGAATACACTTTTACCTAAAGTGGTTTGCTGTTTTTACATTAAGTGCGGCTATTTATACCTTAATTGTTCATGCCCAATATGGGTTTTCAAGGTCGGCGAGTTATGGCATTTCTTGGCCCTTTTTCCCTGATCATGGCATGTATGCAGCCGCTATTGCCTATGGCGTCTTTATTTTGTTGATATACGCGCTTTACGTAAGGCAATTTAACATGCCCATATCTTTAGGACCCGTGATTTTGCTATTTCTGCTTATTCTGCTGTTTGCTATTGTAGTTAGTTTTACAAGGGCTACTTGGTTGAGTTTAATTGTGGCTGCTGGAGCTTGGTTGTTAACGCGTTTAAGGGTGCAATTTTATTGGATTGTTGTGGTTTTTTTAATTGTAGGTACTATGGCATTCCTCAAACAAAACGACATTCAATATGCTTTGGAGGCCAATAAACAAGGGAGTAGTGACGAGTTAGAAGGGCACGTAAAATCAGTGAGTAACATTTCTACGGATCCAAGTAATTTAGAACGGATTAATCGATGGAAGTGCGCGGCGCGTATGGTATCCGAGCGTCCGTTTTTTGGATTTGGACCGGGCACTTATGTGTTTCAATATGCGCCCTTTCAGAAAAGCAGTGAACTCACAATTATCAGTACGCATGCCGGCGATTTGGGTGATGCCCATTCCGAATATTTTTCGTCGATGAGTGAAACCGGGTTTCTAGGAATGTTTTTTTGGTTGGGAATCGTATTTGCAACCCTTTCTACATCGTTTAAAATAATTTACAGCACGCCTTCCCTAAAAATCAAGTTAACCACCTATATGGTTTTTCTCGGATTGATCGCATATCACGCCCATGCGGTTTTGAATAATTACAGTCAATACGATAAACTTGCGGTGCCATTGTGGGCATTTACGGCTATTATTGTGGCCTTAGACTACCGAAACCAACACATCATCCGTGCTCAAAAAGCTGCTCAAACATAACTATTTCCTTATTGGAGCAACCGTTTGCGGGGTGTTTATCCTTTTATCTATTTTGGGATATTCGATAACGCTCGATGCCACTCCCCAAGCGAATCGTTTGATGCCAGAATGGGCTCAATTACCACCTTCTAGTCAGAAAACCGCACTGCGCTTGAAGCGGGAAGCACCCAGAAAATGGGATTTTTGGTTATGGGGGGATGAAGGTTCTGGCGAATTATTGAGCGTAAAAGGGTCGGTTAAGCGACTCGGAGATACCACAGTTTTTATCCATGAAAAAACAGATTTACCTCTAAAGATTGCCACTTCTGATTTAGAATCAGGCCAATTGGAGTCGATTCGTTTTCGTTTGGGAACCGATAATTTTGGAAGGGATATTTTGAGCCGTTTGATTATTGGTGCGCGTATTTCATTAAGTATTGGCTTTTTAGCCATGTTGCTCAGTTTGAGCATTGGAATAGCGGTGGGACTCGCAGCGGGCTATTTTGGTGGGAAAGTGGATGCCTTTTTAAGTTGGTTAATTACCGTTTTTTGGTCTATTCCCACTTTACTCTTGGCCTTGGGTTTGAGTGTATTTATGGGAAAGGGGTATTATCAGGTTTTGATAGCAACGGGTTTATCTACATGGGTCGAGGTAGCACGGATTGTTCGCGGACAAACGATGCAATTGAAGAATCAGGAATTTGTTTTATTCGCAAAAATTACCGGATTTTCAAATTTGAGGATTTTGTTAAACCATATTTTACCGAATTTAACAGGGACTTTAACGGTTTTGGCTACAACCAATTTTGCTTCTGCTATTTTACTAGAAGCAGGATTGGGATTCTTGGGCTTGGGAGTAGCGCCGCCAACGGCAAGTTGGGGCATCATGGTTAAAGAGAATTTAGGTTATTTGGTATTGGATCAAGCATATTTGGCCATTATTCCAGGCGTCGCTATCATGATTCTGGTTATGGCGTTTAACTTTATGGCTATGGGAATCCGTGAGGTATTAGATTAAAATTGTTTGTATAAAAAAGAAAGAGGCCGTTTGAAAAACGGCCTCTTTCTTCTGATTCGTTAAAAAACCTATTCTGAAGATTATCGTACAATTTGAATTTTAACGCGTTGGGTGTCTTCTTTGGCATGAAGCTCTAAGAGGTACAAACCTTCTTGCGCATTTTCAGGAATTGCGATGGCATTTGAATCGGCGAGCACATTTTCCTGAGATGCAAGGATTCTGCCGCTTAAATCGTACCAGGTTGCAGTTTCAAATGAACGATCCGCTTGCAGCATTCCACCGGCTTGAACGGGGTTGGGATACACATGAAAGCGAATGGCAGTATTTTCAATGGCATTATGGTTAATGGTAATTTTGCTCGACACACTGTCAGTGCAACCAGACAGCGTGCTGGTAGCTAACAATTTTACACTATAAACACCTTCGTTTTCATACGTGTTTACGCCAATATTATCTGTTGAGGTATTTCCATCGCCAAAATCCCAAAATAAAGTTGTATTGTTTGAATTGAGCGGGGTACAGGTGAGTTTTTTGGGAAATTCTATCTCAAAAGAGAATCCCGCAGCAGGTTTGTCTAAGGCATTAATCGTGATAGCATTGCGCGAAGATTTACAACCATTTAATTCAGTTTCGTAATAGCGAGTAGTAGTATTAAACAACTCACCAAGACTTAAGATTTTACCCGTTGAGATGCTATTGCTGGATGCAATATCTGAGTACCAATGTATGTTTCCTTTATCCACATTAAGTTCGATAAGGGAAATGGCACCTTTGCACACATCCTTTGCACTAACCACCGTGGCAGTAGGAGGAATATTAACAGTGATTTCTACAGAGTCAAAATTGGAGTTTTCGCATTTGCCTTCCACCGTTTTGAAGTAAGCATAGCTTTTTTCTGTGGTATGTCCGCCGCTGCGAATAAATTTACCCGTAGCAATCGGAGTTTGGCTGTTTTTATGGGCATACCAATTTACAGTTCCCCAAGATGCAGAGGCGGCGAGGTCTGCGCTATCCCCATAACAAATTTCAGCACCTACTTTTGCGAAAGTTGTAGGGATGGCGTTGATAGTCACCTTAACAGGTAGTCTGCCAGAACCGCAGCGACCGTCCCAAGATTCTACATAGAAAGTCTGATTTCCGCGGCCTGTAATGTTATAGACCAAATCGGTGGATTGAGCAATCGGATTTCCCCCAGTGGCTACGTCAAACCAGCGAATATTTGCGTTACCAGACGTAAGCGCTTTGAGGGTGATGCTGGAATTTACGCCTGTATAACAAACTTGGGTGTCGGAGGTTCCCGTTGGTTTAGAAGGTGCAAAATCTGCGTTTACATAGGCGGTAACAGCTTTTCTACCACTGGGTAATAAACACCCCTTATTATTCGCTTCAGCGAAATAGGTGGTATCGGAAGTTAATTTACCGGTAACAAGTTCTGAGGCGGTTAATACAGGTGTACCGCCTGTAGCAGTGCGATACCACATAATACTTCCTGCATCGGTGCTTGCCTTTAAAATGGCATTCGCATCCGAACATACAGAATCATTCGTAACATTTAGCGATGAAGGAGTTTGATTGGCTGTAATGAAAGCGGAATAAGTTCGAGCAAAGCACGACCCATTTTTGCTTTTAATAAAAAAAGTATCGTTGTTGCTTAAGTTGTTGATTGTGTAAGAATTACCTGTGTTAAATGCAGCCGTATCCGTTTCCGCATTATACCATAAATTGGTAATGTCTTTGTTTGGGGTGATACTTAGCGTAAGATTCTGACCTATACACCCATCCAAAGTGCCATTTATTGATGCTGTATTGGGTTTGTAATACAATGTCTTTTCAGTAGAATCAACACAAAAATCTACGAAATACGAAAAAGGAACTACATAGGATACTAATTTTACAGAAACGTTCTTTTTACTACCGGGTTTGAATTTGCCATTAATTCTCTCAATTTGTTGAACGTTGCCGTCGTAGGTCCATGAATGACAAAGCGCGTCAAAACCAGCGGATTCGTAGTACATATAATTGTTGTAGAATACGCTCCCAGAAACGTTATTTTTATATTTGTTTTCGAAATTAAAAGAGTCAACAAGAAGGTAACAATCGTCTTTTATGTTGAAATCGGTTCCGAATTTATAACTTACAAAAGGGAAGATAATGAAATGGGCGTCGAAGGTTGAACCTCCAACCGAAAGTGAGGTTCCACGGAACCAGCGGTTATTAAGTTGAATTGCAGATAAATTTCTATTTTCACCATCCCCATAATCCCAAGAGTTGGTTACAATTGAAGGTATATTGGTAGTTTCCTTGCATTCAACGGTGAGTACATATGCGAAATCAATGGTTAAAGGTTTATTGAAAACCGCATCCTTTACCAAACGTGCAAACGTAAGTGTACCGGTAATGGTGTCAAGTTTCAAGAGCACTGAATCTAATGCAGCGCCTCTAGGCAAGGAATCAGGACCTGCCTTATATATTTTGGCGTATACATTTCTAAAGGTGTTTTTTGCCACAGTATCCCAAGGTGTGTAGGCATAAAAGCGAAAACCTTTAACCGTTATTTCCTGAGGAGCTCCGAAGAATTGACCTACTTGTTGGCCATTTCCCAAAGCGATCAATTGATATCCTGATGAGGAAAGGTTTGTAAATTCTGTGGTATCGGTACCACAAGTACTGGGGTTGCTCGCACTTCGTTTTTGTACATTTTTAGAAGGGAATTGCAAATTTGACGGACTTCCTTGGATACTTCCAGGCCTGCTTTTGATTTGCCCAAACGCGTTGAGAACAAATCCCAACACAGAAAACAGTAGTAGGTGTTTTTTCATAATGAATCTATTTGTAAAATAAGAACATAGCCTACGAATAAACAAGTGCTAATTAATAATGGGACAAAATATTACAAGCGTATTGATTTAAAAGGAGTAATTTTGTGTAGTAAACATTCATACTCCTATGAACTCAAACCAAATTTTAAAAGGAAAAAAGGGTATCATTTTTGGTGCTTTGAACGAAGCTTCTATAGCTTGGAAAGTGGCTGAATTATGTGCAGCAGAAGGTGCACAATTTGTATTAACCAATGCCCCTGTTTCAGCAAAAATCGGTCAAACTGCCGAACTTGCTGAAAAATTAAACGCACCCTTGATCTATGCGGACGTAACCAAAATGGAAGACATGGAACATTTGGTTGCTGAAAGCATGAATTTACTAGGGGGTAAACTTGATTTTGTGTTGCACAGTGTTGGGATGAGTTTGAATGTCCGCAAAAAGAAAGAGTATACGGATATCAACTACGATTTTATGCACACCACCTTGGATATTTCCGCAATGTCGTTTCACCGTTTGATGCAAACCTTGTTTAAGCAAGATGCCGTTAACGAATGGGGAAGTATTTTGGCCTTAAGTTATATCGCAGCACAAAGGGTATTCCCAGATTATAACGAAATGGCAGATGCCAAGTCTTTATTAGAAAGTTACGCTCGCAGCTTTGGTTATCACTTCGGAAAAGCCAAACACGTTCGGGTGAATACCATTTCACAAAGCCCTACTAAAACCACTGCCGGTTCGGGTGTGGGAGGCTTTGATGCCTTTTTTAATTATGCAGACAAAATGAGTCCACTAGGGAATGCATCTGCCGAAGATTGCGCCCGTTATTGTATCAGTCTTTTCAGTGATTATACCCGAATGGTTACGATGCAGAATTTGTTCCACGATGGTGGTTTCTCGTACACTGGCATTTCGACCGACTTGATGTCGCAGTTTTCAGATTCGGCTTTGGGAAAATAAATGGACTTTCTTACTTAGGAAAAATGGGAAAAAGTTGAAATTAAAACCCTAGAGGAAAAATCCGCAAGGGAAATATTGTTAAATCAAGACTCCACCGCAATCCTAAAGTTAGAAAGATTGCCAAGACAAAAACCTCAAAAGTAGAAATCGTAAATTAGGGCGCTAGTCGCCCTTTTTTCCATTTAAGAGAGGGGTCCAATTCGTAGAATACCCGATCGTGAACACGGCTAGGTCGGCCTTGCCAAAATTCGATATAGATGGGTTCAATTTCATAGCCGCCCCAATGTTCTGGGCGTTTAATATTTTCAGGTGTTTGAAGCAGTAACGCAGCAGCGGCAGCTAAATCAAAATCTTCAGCAATCACATGGCTTTGCGCACTTACTATAGCCCCGGCTTGAGATTCAATGGGTCGAGAGTAAAAATAGGCATCGCTTTTCTCGGGGGAAATTGGACTTGCCGATCCTAATATGCGAACTTGACGTTCGAGTTCGGGCCAAAAGAAATTCATGGCTGCTTTAGGCGAAAAATGCAAATCGCTGCCCTTCGAACTTTTGTAATTAGTAAAAAAAATGAACTTTCCTTCTTCAACGCCTTTCAAGAGAACGACTCTAGAATGGGGCTGCCCAATTGAAGAAACCGTACTTAGGGTAAATGCTGTGGGTTCTAAAGCTTCGCTTTTTATAGCTTCCTCTAGCCATTGATTGAAGGCATCAATCGGACTTTCGGGCATAGACGAAACGGTTATATTTCCTTTTTGATATACCTTGCGGATATCTGCAATCTTGTTTTTCATTGGTTTAAAACCCTGGAATTTTACCCCGTTTATTGTTCATCATTTTCATCATTTGTCGCATTTGTTGAAACTGTTGCAACAGTTTATTCAAATCTTGAATACTGCGGCCACTTCCTTTTACAATGCGTTGCTTACGAGAGTTGTTGAGCAATTCGGGTTTTGCCCGCTCTTCAGGAGTCATGGATTGTATAAGAGCTTCCACACCTTTAAATGCATTGTCGTCGATATCTAGGTCCTTAATTTTACTGCCTACGCCGGGTAACATACCTAATAGATCCTTCATATTACCCATTTTCTTAATTTGCTGTAATTGACCTAAGAAATCTTCGAAATCGAATTTGTTTTTGGCAATTTTTTTCGCAACCCTTTCTGCTTCTTCCTGGTCGATGTTTTGTTGGGCCTTTTCGACCAATGAAACCACGTCACCCATACCCAAAATACGGCCGGCCATACGATCGGGGTGGAAAACATCTAGGGCATCCATTTTTTCTCCACGAGAAGCAAACTTTATGGGTTTGTTAACGATCGATTTAATAGATAATGCGGCACCGCCTCGGGCATCTCCATCGAGCTTGGTAAGTACAACCCCTGTAAAATCGAGAACATCGTTGAAGGCTTTTGCCGTATTCACGGCGTCTTGTCCGGTCATGGCATCTACCACGAAAAGCGTTTCAACCGGATTGAGAGCTTTTTTCAGCGCAGCAATTTCCTTCATCATCGCATCATCGATAGCAATACGACCTGCAGTATCGACAATGACTACGTTGTAATTTTTTATTTTGGCTTCGCGGATGGCGTTTTCTGCAATTTTTACGGGGTCCAAACTCTCGTTTTCTGTGTAGTAAGCAACCTCGGTTTGTTCCGCTAAAACACGCAATTGTTCCCTTGCAGCGGGGCGGTAAACGTCGCCGGCTACTACCATAGGAGTTCGGCCTTGAGCCTTAAGATATTTGGATAATTTACCTGTGAATGTAGTTTTACCCGAACCTTGAAGTCCGGCAATTAAAATCACAGCTGGAGAACCTTTAAGTTGTAAATCGCTCGTTGCTCCCCCGAGTAATTGCACCAATTCATCGTTTACGATTTTGGTTAATTGCTGTCCGGGAGAAACGGATTTGATAACCTCTGCGCCTTTTGCTTTTTCGAGGATATCGTCTGTGAATGTCTTGGCTACTTTAAAGTTAACGTCGGCAGCTATAAGAGCGCGACGGATTTCTTTAACCGTATCGGCCACATTAGATTCGGTGATTCGACCTTGACCTTTAAGGTTTTTAAATGCTTTTTCTATCCGGCCTTGAAGCGTATCAAACATAGGTACAAAGATAACAATTCGGGATTGGACTTGCTTTTTTCTTTTAGTAGGGATTTGTCTACGGAATAACCTAGGAATGGGGAAATAACAAAAAAACGGGGGAGAGTACTAAATGTTATGCCTCCGAATCCGTGCAAATCGATATACACGTTGTATATTTGAAAAAAAATTAAATACATGGCATATTTCTTTACATCTGAGTCTGTTTCTGAAGGTCATCCCGATAAAGTAGCGGATCAAATTTCAGACGCACTTATCGATCATTTTTTAGCTTATGACCCAAGCAGTAAAGTTGCTTGTGAAACATTGGTCACTACAGGACAGGTGGTTCTTGCTGGTGAGGTAAAATCAGAAGCATATCTTGACGTCCAAAAAATTGCACGAGATGTGATTACGCGCATTGGATATACCAAAAGTGAATATATGTTTGAAGCGAATTCATGTGGTGTATTAAGTGCAATTCATGAGCAAAGTCCTGATATCAATCAAGGTGTTGAGCGCACAAATCCTGAAGATCAGGGTGCGGGCGACCAAGGGATGATGTTCGGTTATGCAACCAACGAATCGGATACATATATGCCAATGCCCTTGATGTTGGCACATTTACTCTTGCAAGAATTGGCAGAATTACGTCGAGAAGGAAAAGAAATCAATTACTTACGTCCGGATTCTAAGAGTCAGGTTACCATGGAATATTCCGATGATCATAAGCCTTTGCGCATTGATACCATCGTAATTTCTACCCAACACGACGATTTTATTAAGCCTGAAAATGACAGCAAAGAAGCTCAGAAAAAAGCAGACGATGCTATTTTAGCTAAAATTGCTAGCGATATCGTTTCCATTTTAATTCCTCGAGTGAAAGCCAAATTAGACAGTCGTTTACACTTCTTATTTGATACCACAATTACCTATCACATCAACCCTACTGGAAAATTTGTTATTGGAGGTCCTCATGGAGATACGGGTTTAACAGGTCGTAAGATCATTGTAGATACCTATGGTGGATGGGGCGCACATGGCGGTGGTGCATTCTCAGGGAAAGACCCGAGTAAGGTAGACCGCAGTGCGGCGTATGCAACCCGACATATAGCAAAGAATATTGTTGCTGCAGGTCTTTGCGATCGTGCATTGGTGCAAGTTTCTTACGCCATTGGTGTTGCGGAGCCTGTTGGTTTGTATGTAGATACATACGGAACATCTAAGGTAGATTTAAGCGATGGAGAAATAGCCAAGAAAATTCAAAACATGAGTGAATTCAATTTGCGCCCATACTTCATTGAACAACGTTTTAATTTGAGAACGCCTATTTATTTAGAATCAGCGGCTTACGGACACATGGGTAGAAAATGCGAAACGGTAACAAAGGTTTTTAACAAAGGACTTAAAAATGAAAAACCAGTTACAGTAAAATTATTCCCTTGGGAAGAGTTAAATGCGGTTGAGGCCGTTAAATCAGCCTTTGGTATTTAAAATCTATTAAATAAAAACAAAAATTATATAATCAAATGTGTGGAATTGTCGCTTATATAGGGAACAAAGAAGCTTACCCTATAGTTGTTAAAGGTTTAAAGCGCCTTGAATACCGCGGTTATGACAGTGCAGGAGTTGCACTAATGAACGGGGATTTGCGTATTTTTAAAACCAAAGGTAAAGTCTCTGATCTTGAAAAGGTAACAAAGGGGCTGGATATATCTGGTAATGTGGGAATGGGTCATACAAGATGGGCAACACATGGGGAACCTAACGATGCCAATGCCCACCCCCATTTAAGTTTATCGGGTAAAGTTAGTATCATCCACAATGGTATTATCGAAAATTATGCTACTCT
>JAULUW010000035.1:0-8411 GCA_032111345.1 Bacteroidia bacterium | reverse complement strand
AAATGAAAAGGAGCTTTTTCAGCAAGGGCCTTGTTTTTAATAACATCCAAAGCGGACGATGCGATTGAACGAGAACAAACAATAGGAATATTAGGTTTAATTATCCCAGCTTTTTCGAATGCTATCGCCTCTAGGGTATCTCCAAGCATATCCATATGGTCCCAACCAATAGAGGTAATTACCGATAAAACAGGTGTAATTACATTTGTACTATCTAAACGACCTCCGAGACCCACTTCGATAACGCCAACATCAATTTTCTGATCTCTAAAATAATCAAAACACATAGCAACGGTTAATTCAAAGAAGGAAGGTTGAATATCTTCAATAGCCGTTCTCATTTTTTTTACAAATTGGATAACGAAGTCTTGTGAAATTTCAAAACCGTTGACCCGGATTCGTTCGGTAAAATTGAGTAGGTGGGGAGATGTGTATAAACCTGTTTTATACCCTGATTGGGTTAAAATGGCAGCAAGCATACTCGAAACGGATCCTTTTCCATTCGTTCCACCAACATGAACGAAACGCATATTTAAATGAGGATTATCGAGATGAGCTAATAAATTAAGTGTATTAGTAAGGTCTTTTTTATAGGCTACTTTGCCCAAATTTTGGAACATAGGCAAACGACTGTAAAGAAAGTCGATACACTCTTGATAATTCACAAAGTAACGGTTAGAGGCCCTTTTTGATGTTTAAAACGATGGTACCCGTTTCAGGGCATTTTTCTCCGTCGCGAATAAATTTAGATTTACTCAAAAAATACTCCATTACTGCTTTCGCATTAGCGGAAGTTCCAGAATAGTTACCTGAGGGCAAAATGGATTTAACATAAGGATTGCCCGAGCAAGGTACCGTAACCGCCGCATGTATCTCTCCAACACCATCGGCTTGAACCATTTTTACATCTGAATCAATGCTATGGTTGGAAAAACCTTTTGCTGAATAAAATCCGTTTCCTGTATTTCGTGTTATTCGAGTACCGCCATTTCCTGAAATACCTCCGTTATTCGAATTAGGTCCAAAACCAACATTTCCTTGTCCGCCTTTAATTCCATTAGGATCACCATCGCCAGATACCCCAGACCTTTTACCAATTTTAGAACTCAAGCCTTTCAATCTAGAATTTACGGCTGGAGTTGTGCTTGCAGGAGGGTCTATAGGAGGTAAGGTCATTTGTTCAGCAGCATCGGAAGAGTTTACGATATCGCCTAGCCCACCAGATGGAGTTGTTGGGCTCGATGCACTGACGGATTCAGAGGATTGACCGCCTCCTAATGCCGGTGGAAATGCTGAAGGTCCTCCATCGGTAGGTCGACCGTAGGATACCTCTTCAAGTCCAAAATCCAATTGAAGTTCTCCCGTTTTTGTTTGAAATGGGGGATTCGGAACTCGAATATGGAGCCAATACATCATAAAAACTATAATCGCGGTGATAACCATACTGATGACTGCGGCTAATCTTTTTTCGCCAGAAGAAGTGCCAAGGTATGTATCGATTATATAAGATCTCATAGTTTTATTTTATATCCCAACGAACCATACTTAATGAAGCCTGGGGTATAGTTTTCATAGTAACGCTATAATCCTGTGCGTCTTGTTTGGATTTAAATCTTCCTAGAACTATTCGATAAAAGCTTGCGTTTTTTGGCTTAAATATCGTTGCTGGGGTACCCAATTTTATCCATTGCTGACATTCAATCTGCGCAGCATTTGCCGTCATATAGGAACCGCCTACTATAAATATTGTTCCTTGCTGATTTAACAGCTGTGTTAGATATTCCTCCGACGAAGGGATATTTGCTACTGAGGAAGTTTCAATTGAATTTTCTTCTAAAACTGAATGGGTAGGAGGGGTTTTCGACGTTGACTCGTTCGTGTTCCTACTTGAACTTGCCGTATTACTTGATATTTGTATTAGTTTACCGTTAACATAAATGAATTCCGCTGCAGAATTACCATCCTTCTTATGGATGTCGGTTGCGGAAACATCTTTGTTGTTGCGAATTTCTGTGCCTTGAACGGGCATCATAGAGGCATATTGTTGCCGCTCTTGATACGCTTCTAACCATGTCATAGTGGCGATTGTAAGTGTGAGTGCCGATATTGAAATAACAACAAAACCTGCCGCAATTTGCCACCAAGTATTTGATTGGTGTTTTGAAGCTACGCTGTCGGCATGTTCTTCAGATACAGCCATTACCGTCGCTTCTTCGATTTTAGATGGGGATAAATTCGAACCAATAGGAAGGACCTTGGCTGTTTTCAAAGCCTGTGATTTTGCAATGTTTTGTTCCCACTTTACAGGTTGTAAACCATAATTCGGTAAGTGAAGGTTGAATTGCTGACGGGCTACAAAAAATATTCCTTTATGTTCATTGTGAAAGAAATTTCCGAATGGAAAAAACGTAGCGTAACGTTTTTGGTTCAATTGGGACTTAAGTTCAGCAACCGAAATTTCAATTTGGGCCAATGCTTCCTTGTAGCTGATACCACTTGCTACCGAAAGTAAATGCGCCAGCTGACCGTCATTTTCAGATAACTTGGCGTTAAACACCAATTGAGAATGGGTAGGCTTTAATTCTTTCGTGTATGCGTTTACCGTGGAATCAGATGCCTTAAGTAAAAATCCCCCTAATTGAGGAATGCAGGCAAACTGGTCGCGCAACAATAATTCTTCGATGGCAGTATGTAGGGCCAAATTGGGCATATACACAAATATACGTCAAGTTTAGAATAAACCAAGCGTAATACCACCCATTATCGTAGTACCCCAAACTTGATATCCGTTCCAATAACTGTATTTGGAATTTAACAGGTTCGAGCCTTGAATCCATACACGGCCTTTCCCAATAAACCTATAATCGGCACGAACAAATACATCTGTAAAACCTTTAACCTCTATATCTGTCAATCTATTGTTTTTCATGGTTTGATCAAATCGTCGGCCAACACCTTGAGCTCCTAATTCTAACTTAAGTTCGGTCACAGGTTTATAACTAAATTTCAATAAATACTCCATTCCCGGCAAGTGATAAACTTGATTATCAGCACCGAAATTCAATATTTTCACAGACCCTGACATTTTTAGTTGCTCGCCTAAAACATACTCGGCACCTGCTCTGAAATAGATACTGGAAATATCCCGATATACGGCTTTTAATGGGCGAAGTCCAAAATCCTCATTTTTCTGAGTTTGGGTATCAGAAAATTGTGCAAACATGAGCATATCCGCAATGGTATTTCCCCCAAAATCAACATAAAAAAGGGAATTTTCAGAGATTTTACCCTTTATACCTAAATAACCGTTGATTTGGTCATACGTATTTAGAATCGTGTCTTGTACACCGTAATAAGGCATCATTTCATGTATTCTTCTGAGAGAAGTTTTCCGTAATCCCCCATCAATTCCCCCATAAATTTTCATTCCTAAATTGGTTATACCTTTTTCTACATACACGAAAGGATTAACTTTTAAGGCTGAAGATTCCTGGGTGCTGTGTTGATTATAGGTGAGATTAACCCCAATTTGCGCATCTAAATTTGTGGGTTTGTGAAAGAACTGAATCTTAGGGTTGAAATCTATGAAAAGTTGTTGCGCTCTGAAGGCGGCATCTGTGCGCTTTTGCATTTGATAATCGAAATAAGTGAATGATAAATCTCCAAATAGCGCAAATTTTTTGTTGCGAGAAAGAAAGTTGACTGTACTATTCACCTCTAATTCTTCCTGTCCGGCATTGGTTTGAAACATTTGTACGCTGTTAAACCACTTGATTTCTGGCAAGTTCCTTTTTTCTAAGTATAAGTAGTCAATGTGAAAGCCATAATTATGAGCCGTTCGACCTTCACGGGCTAAGTCTCCAAATCGAGTTGAATCTTTTTCAGATAAGGCGGAATCGATTAGATTATAAAAGGTATGATGATCGCGATTATAAAACAATCGAGCGTTGACACTTGCATTTTCAAAATACCGTGTGCCGTTCATGTTTAAGCGCGTTTGCGCAATCATTTGGTTGTTTTTTGGGGTATTCCCTTGTAAATGCATTGCACTGAGATTGTAAGCCCACTGTCCGTTTGGACGATTCGACAAAAAGAGTTCACCTAATAAATGACCATTGTTTCCGCCACCTAAACGGGCATAATTTGAAAACAAAACGGAGTCTGCACCAGCTTCTTTTACCACATCGGGTTCGACGGTAATGAGGTGTTTAGACGTCTCCCATTGAAAGGTAGGTGTGGAAAAGTCTAGCTTAATTGCGGGCATTTCGGAGGTAGGAACCTCGGGTTCAATACGAATTTTACTTGCTGGCAACAATCGTATGTCTGTACCTGAAATTACATTACGCGAGCTGTTATCAAAGCCGGACGGACGTTCTTCTTGCGCTTTTAACCAACTTCCGCTGATTAAGGCTATCACTAACACCACATATTTCATTTACTCCAAAAATCGGCAAAATGGCCGACAGGATGTCGACAAAATAAAGGGGTGTCTAAATTTATAAACGATTTGAAGAATGCAGAAAATACTTGAACTTTTTTTAGGGGAAGGTTTGATAAGCTGAATAAATTATGTATTTTTGCAACCCAATTTTGCTGATATGTACGCAATAGTAGAAATAGCTGGAAGACAATATAAGGTTCAAGAAAACTCTTACTTGGTTGTCAATCGTTTAAACGCTGAAGAAGGTTCGAACATCGAATTTGATAAGGTGTTGTTCATTGGCGGTAGTGCCGTTAAAGTAGGTAATCCAACCGTAGAAGGAGCCAAAATATCCTGCACCGTAGAAAGTCACGGTCAAGGAGATAAGGTTTTGGTATTCAAGAAAAAACGCAGAAAAGGATATGCCAAGAAAAACGGTTTCCGTCATTCTTTGACTAGACTTAAAATTCAAAGTATCACCGCATAATTCCTAAAAAGATAAACCATGGCACATAAAAAAGGAGCAGGTAGTAGTAAAAACGGCCGCGAATCGCATAGTAAGCGATTGGGCGTTAAAATTTACGGTGGACAAATCGTAAGAGCCGGTAACATTATCGTGCGTCAGCGCGGTACCAAACACCATCCGAATACCAATGTGGGTATTGGAAAAGATCATACCTTATTTGCATTAAGCGACGGTATCGTGCGCTTCCGCAAAGGTAAAGACGGCCGTAGCTTCGTTTCCGTAGAAGCAGTAGCTTAAACCGACTTATACGCATTCCAGCCGTCGGTATTATTCCGACGGCTTTTTTAGTTTATACCCATATAATCACATGAAACCTAGCATCGAATTCAAAAATCCTAAAGATTCACTTACCTTTATGAACGAATTGGTATTGCCCAATGATACCAATACTCTTAATAATTTAATGGGTGGACGTATGCTGCATTGGATGGACATTTGCGCCGCAATGGCCGCTCAAAAACACAGCAATCGCATCGTCGTTACGGCTTCTGTAGATAGTGTTTCTTTCCGAGAATCTATTCGACTTGGTGATGTGGTTTCACTTACCGCCTATGTAACGCGTTCTTTTAAATCTAGCATGGAGGTGTTTATTGAAGTATATGCGCAAAACATCCCAACTGGGGAAAAAATCAAATCAAATGAAGCGTATTACACTTTCGTTGCTTTGGATTCAAGACATAGGCCTGTGCAAGTACCTAGCGTACAACCGGAAACGGAAATAGAACTTGAGAAATTCAATGGAGCCCTTCGCCGACGACAGGTCCGCCTCATTTTAGCCGGAAAAATGAAGCCCGAAGATGCCCAGGAGCTGAAAAATTTATTTTTATAAAAAAGGCCCCTTCAATTAGGGGCCTTTTTATGCTGGTTATTTACTTTATCAAACCAATTTCTCTAAGTCTTAGCATTAAAAATTCATTAGCGGAGATATCGTCGTATTTCTGTGGATGGGTCTCGCTAATGCACGAACTTAAACAATCTAATCGCGCTTCTGGCCGTGGATGTAAGAAAAAGGGAATGCTAAATCTGGGTTCGGACCATTTTTCTTCTGGTGGATTTACTACCCGGTGTGTGGTACTACGCAGTCGATCGTTGGTAAGGCGTTGTAACATATCACCCACATTTACCACGATATGATCTTCTACCTCTGTAATCCCTATCCACTCGCCTTGACGGTTCAAAACTTCTAAACCATCTGCACTTGCACCCACCAATAAGGTAATTAAATTGATATCTTCATGTTCACCTGCTCTTATGGCATCTTTGGGATCCGAAGTGATGGGAGGGTAGTGAATCGCCCTTAATATAGAATTTCCATTAAAAACGCGAGAATCAAAATAGTGCTCCTCAAGTTCTAAATATAGCGCAATCGCGCGAAGCATTTTTACACCTGTTTGTTCCAAAGATTTATAGAGTTTTTCTCCAAAATGATTGAAATCTGGCAATTCATCTACCAAACGATTGGCTCGAAAGTCAGGCGGTTGGGCATCTGAATTATCTATATATTGCCCAAAGTGCCAAAATTCTTTCAAATCACCGGCGTTACGGTCTTTCGCATGTTCTTTACCAAAACCCGTATAACCACGTTGACCGCCACCATCTGAATCGTCATATTTGTTTTTGATTTCCTGAGGAAGTCCAAAAAAAGCTTCAACCGAAGCATACAAAGCTTTCAGATCTTTTTGGGGAATACCGTGATTTCTTATGGCTACAAAACCAATATCTTCATAGGCATTTCCTAATTGTTTTACGAATTCCAGCTTTTGTTCTAGAGTTCCATCGGTAAATTCAGATAAATCAAGTTTTGGGATAACTTTCATAAAGCGAAATTAAACAATTTCATCTTCATTATTAACTAAAAAAAGCAGGAAATCCCTAAAAGAAAAAAAGCGCCAAGGAGCGCTTAAAAGGTATGATTCTCTTGATGTTGACTTTCTTCTAAAATTATAGAAAGTGTTACGCTCGAGGGTCCTTTGCAATTCTGATTTACAGATTTATCGATTCGTTGAAGCAATTCAATATATTCTCTCCATTCAGAATTGTTTTCTATACCAGCTGAAATTTGATTTCGGATTTCGGCATCAACTTCATTATAATGATATAATAATAGGTCGTTTTCGGTAATGTTTCTATCCATAAATCTCGCCGTTTGTAAAAGTATAACGACGAGATTTTGAAATTATTTTACACGAATGGTATTTTTTTCGGACATTTTCCTGAGATTGGTTATCGCATAGTGCATTCTACCAATACAGGTGTTGATGTTGGTTTCTGTAATGACCGCAATTTCTTTGAAACTCAATTGGGCATAACTCCTCAATATAAGCACTTCGCGTTGCTCCTCTGGCAGTAAACGAATCCATGTATGTAATTCAGCATGTTCTTCTTGTTCGATATGGATATCTTCTTGAGATTTATCTGCAATATGCAAGGTTTCAAACAGATCGCTACCGTCTGAAGTCACAACCGCTGGCATTCGCTTTTTGCGTCTTAAACTGTCAATCGCTAAGTTACGCGCAATTCGTAAAGCCCAAGGTAAAAACTTGTCTTCGTGATTGTATTTGCCCCGTTTGATATTTTGGATTATTTTAATAAACGTCTCCTGAAAGATATCTTCTGCTAGATACGTATCATTAACAATGTTTAAAACACTGCCATGAATGCGATCTTTGTGGCGATTGACTAAGATTTCAAAAGCCGCAGTATTGCCTTGTACGTAACGTTTGATTAAAACGCCATCAGTTATGATTGGGTTTGCCATAATAATACCTCCTTTGGTTAAAGTAAACGTAAGAATTTTTTTAGGTAGTATTTGGACTTATAGGCGTTTCTTTGTGTTATATGAAACGCAAGAACGCAATCATTTTTGATAAATGCAAATATTTTTTCAATTATTTTAATACACCATTCAGGAAATCGGTACTTTTCATTTTCGATTTTCCTGGAATTTGAAGTGCCAAAATCTCAAGAAAACCGCCTTTTAAGCCGAGATATAGCGTTTTATCATAAACAAATACGCCTACCTGATTTGTGCTCAAATCTTCCACAAATTTTGATTCGAAAATTTTCATATCGCCCCATTGCGAGGGAATCCAGGCACCTGGGTATGGAGATAAACCTCTTATTTTATTGAATGCTTCTAGGGGAGTTAATGCGGAATTTAACTGACAAAACTCGCGATGGATTTTTGGAGCTATTTTTTGAGACTTCCCTTTGTTATTTTGAGGGATACTTGGCGTTTCTTTTCCGAATTTGGAAATCTTTTGTAAGGTAAGTACCATTAAATCAGCACCTTTCTGCATAAGTGTATCGTGTAACTCTCCCGCATCCATGTTGTTTCTAAGGGGAACACGTACCTGATCAATGATATCTCCCGTATCGATCTCATGTTTTAAGAAAAAGGTACTTAAACCGGTTTCCGTTTCTCCATTTATTATTGCATGTTGAATAGGAGCGGCTCCCCTGTAG
>JAULUW010000034.1:0-12726 GCA_032111345.1 Bacteroidia bacterium | reverse complement strand
CGACTTGCGTGAGAAATAAACACGTGATCTCCCGGATCAATTGCTCCAATCAAATCCACAAATGCGGTTATGTGGGTGGTATCTCTGAAATCGAAATGATAGTAAACCTGCTCATTTAAAGGATACCCAAAGCTCTTCCATTTTCTTCCGTCGGCACACAAAGGAGTTTGTCCTTTTACCGGTGTTGGCTCAAGAGTCGTTCTGTTGATTACCACAACGGCAAACCCATCTAAACACGTGGTAGAAAAATGCAAAGGCCTATTAGCCGTTGTCCAAAACCGTATGCCATCATTGGAATAATTCCCAAGCAAAAACACTTGTTTAAAAGGACAAGGGTTTTGATCGATAGGATAAACATCAGACTCGTGATCATCGCCCGCGGTATCGCTGTAAAATATGCGCACATTGGTACACATTACTTCTTGTGGTTCTTCGCTGTAATTTTGAACGGTCACAAACTCTTGTGAATCACCTGGATATATATCAAAATCAAAAGAAATTCTTTGAGTGGTTCTCCTATTAAAAACGGCGTTCTTTCCGGCGAAGGTGCCTGTTTTTGTAACTGTACCAAGACCGATTCCCAAATCCGCTGGCCAAAAAACCATTAATTCGGTATTGTGAAACCAGGTACAAATTAAGGCACCAGCCAACACGGGCTCAGAGGTTTCATTTACAACGTAGTATATTAAAGAGTCTTTTTGCGTTTTTATTCCTAGGCGAATAGATTGCGCCTCTACATTCGTAATAAGGACCCACAATATGCTAAATAGCACAAAATTCAACTTTTTCATTTTTCTAATATGTTTTCTATCACGAAGATATAAAAAGACCTTAATAGTAGAAACCTGTACTTGAATAAATACTTATTCGCCGTATAACACATTGTCAATCAAACGAACCCCTTCTAGATAACCGGCGAACAACCACGCTTTAGAATACTTTTTATGGGCAGTTTGAATAATTACGGCTTGCTCTTCCAGATATTCGGTTTCGATGCCCGCGTTCATCAATTGCAATAAGGCTTGTTCTTTTTTAATCTGTGCCTTTGCCAATTGGTCCAATATTTGAAAAATCACGGCTGCTTTTTTTAGACCTTGTGTACTTAATCGAACATTTCTGCTACTCATTGCAAGTCCAGAGGTTTCGCGCACCGTTGGAACGGTATACACCTGCAATTCGGGATATTTTTGATGGGCAAACTCCTGAATTACGAGACATTGTTGAAGGTCTTTTTGACCGAAATAGGCCCTATGGGGGTTAATCCAGTGAAAAAGTCGATCCACTACATTTACAACACCTTCGAAGTGTCCGGGTCTAAAAGCGCCTTCTAGGCCTTTTGCCGCATTTCCGGGTACCGCTGCAACATAAGTGTCTATTTCCGGATAAACATCGCCTGTAGAGGGGATAAACACGGCATCAACACCCACTTTTTGCAATTTTTGCAAATCTGCATGAATCGTTTTGGGATAATTGCGTAAATCTTCGAGATTATTGAATTGTTTCGGATTCACAAAAATGCTCACAACCACGCAATCATTGGATTGTTTCGCTTCGGTGATTAATTCTAGATGGCCTTGGTGTAGGGCCCCCATGGTGGGTACGAACCCCAGGGACCCATTAAGGGATTCTCTAAAAATCTGCCATTTTTTTCGGGTGAAAAAGATCCTCATGTGCGTAAAGCCCTGCAAATAAAGGTAGAACCACAGGAATTGTTTTGAAAAGTCAGATTTTTTTTGTTAATTTTGTAAACTGTCCTATTGTAGGAACACAACCAAGCTTATGGAAGTAACAAAAAAAAGAGTATTGTTTGTAAGTTCTGAAATGTCTCCCTTTCTTGAGACTTCTCCACTCGCAACGATTACCCGCATGCTGCCTCAAGCATTGCAAGAACAAGACAACGAAATTCGCATATTGGTACCACGTTTTGGCGTCATTAACGAACGCAGAAACCGCCTACACGAAGTGGTACGGTTGTCGGGAATTAACATTTCAATAGACGATAACGACAATCCACTTGTTATCAAAGTTGCTTCAGTTCCAAATACCAAAATGCAAGTGTACTTTTTGGACAATGAAGACTTCTTTCACCGGAAAGCTGTTTTTAATGATGACGATGGGAAGTTCTTTGAAGACAATGATGAACGTACAATCTTCTTTTGCAAAGGGGTAATGGAAACGGTAAAAAAACTCGGATGGGCCCCTGACATAATTCACTGTCAAGGTTGGATGACAAGTTTAATTCCTTTGTATCTAAAAACAATTTATAAAAACGAACCGGTATTTTCTAATGCCAAAATCGTTTATAGTGTTTACCATGAAGCGTGCAACGATTCACTAGGGGCAGACTTCATGCGTAAAGCGAGCATGAACAGTATTGACAATTCTTGTTTGGAATGCTTTGGAAACGGATCTGTAAACCAAGTAAATATTGGTGCGGTAAAACATTCTGATGCCATTGTTACCGGTTGCGATGAAGCCCATAAATCTGTTGAGGATTATTTAGAAGGTAAGCTTGTGATGCGTCATACCGACGAAAATATCCAGGAAGACTATGTTTCGTTTTACGAAAAATTAATGTCTTAACTCTTCGAAACTACTTGAAAGCGACATCTTTAGCGCCTGTTTTAAAAATCGCCGTGTGGATTGGCCTCGTCGGCGGTTTTGTTTCTTGTCAGAAACGCGAAGGCAATATTATTCTACCTGGTCAAAATACTGGAAATCAACTTTCTATTTCAATAAGCGATACTTTTCCTTTACGATTTCAAACGGTTGACGAAGATTCATTACCTGGGAATGGATTGAGTTATTGCTTGGTGGGGGCTGTTAATGACCCCGTTTTGGGGCCAAGTAAAGCCTCCATGTATGCAGATTTGAGCTTGATTGAGCCCAATTCGAATTTCCCAAATACAATGACGGCCGATTCTGCCGTATTATTTATTCCCACAGTTGATGGACTCAATCATTATGGGAATAGAAACTACCCTATGGAATTGGGAATATATCCTTTAAGTCAAAAAATCGAATCGGGTAAAACGTATTATCAAAACGATAGCGTTACCATAGATCGAAGCATTCAAACGACCTATATAGGTCCGATGAACAATACCTATTCAGACAGTCTTTCTTATCGCAAAACAAAATTAAAACCGTATAATGGACTACGTGTAAAGCTTTCTGCGGAAATGGCTCAGAAATTGATGTCACTGCCTAAAGAAGCATATGAAACCAATGACGGATTGGATAAACATTTCCAGGGAATTGCTATCATTCCTGAAAAAACACACAGAATTGAATCGGGCGAAGGTTGTTTTACTGTTTTCGATGTACACAATATTTTATCCTTAGATTATCGGGCAAAAATTTTACTCTACTATGGAGACACCAACACTTTTATTTTTGGTTTCACAGGTAAAAATCAAACGATTAATCGGGGTGAAACGGGTACATACCCTAGTTGGGTAAGCGAACAACTCAAGCACCCAGATTCTACCTACAACAAAACCTATTGTCAGGCACTAAGTGGAGTAAAAACCCGTATTCAAATGCCACAGTTATTTGATTTAATCGCGAATAAAAATGTAGCCATCAATAATGCGTATATCGAATTTTCTGTTACGGATTACAATGAATATTTCTTCACCGCACCACGAATGAGTTTGTTCCAACCCGTAAACGCAAATTCAAAGCGAAATTTTCTCATCGAGGATGCAGCCTCTTTGTCGAATTACGGCGGGGTTTATAATTCCAGCACGGGTACTTACAGATTTATTATAACCCGACACGTTCAAAACATGCTTAACAGTAAGTTTTTTAATGATATAGATAAAAATTGGGGGTTATACTTAGCGGTTCCTAGCGACCAGCCTGTAATCGGTGCACGGAGTGTAATTGACCATAGCAAAACGAAATTACACATTACCTACACCAAACTAAATTAAGCCACAATCGTTACGTTAATTAGATGAGCACGCGTAAACCTTATCAATTAGTCAGTCGGGAATGGAAATCTTCGGATACCACTTTTCAAGTAAATGGGGTAGAAATCGGTAAAGAGCTGATGATGATCGCGGGTCCTTGTGCGGTTGAAAATGAAGAGCAAATATTTACTATAAGTGAGTTCCTCGCGAAACATCAGATTAAATTTATGCGTGGGGGTGCTTACAAACCTCGTACCAGCCCTTACTCTTTTCAAGGATTAAAAACGGAAGGACTCGTATTAATGCGCAAAGCTGCTGATGCCCATGGTTTGGCCGTTGTGTCTGAAATCATGAGCATAGATAAGGTAGATGAGTTTAACGAATACGTAGATATCTTTCAAGTAGGCACCCGGAATATGCAAAATTATCCACTGTTGCGAGCCTTAAGTAAAAATAACAAACCGGTCTTGTTAAAACGGGGTATGAGCAGCACGATTGAAGAATGGCTTTTAGCCGCTGAATATATTGTTTCTGGAGGTAATGAAAAGGTAATTCTCTGTGAACGAGGTATACGTACTTTTGAAACGGCGACGCGAAATACACTTGATTTATCTGCAATTCCTTTAGTAAAACAACTTAGTCATTTGCCTATCATTGTAGACCCAAGCCAGGGCACGGGTGTTCGCGAATTGGTTGCGCCTATGAGCGCTGCAGCCATTGCTAGTGGGGCAGATGGTCTTATTATTGAAGTACATAATCAACCCGCAGAGGCATTAAGCGATGGAGACCAAAGTTTATATCTCGATCAATTAGAGCTGCTGATAGATAAACTATCTAAAATTGCAGCTATAAATGAAAAAAGTTTCGATTTTCAGACTCCAAACGTGAATATCCCTTCTTAATTTTTGTTTTCAGCTCAAGTGCTATTATCTTCGGGGGCTGAGCATGAGTAACGAAAAACAATCATGGGGAACCCGCATTGGCCTAATATTGGCAATGGCGGGGAACGCCGTAGGTCTGGGAAACTTTCTTCGATTCCCCGTACAAGCTGTAAACAATGGAGGGGGAACCTTTATCATCCCCTATTTAGTTTGTTTTTTCTTAATGGGTATTCCCCTATTATGGATTGAATGGTCAACCGGTCGTTTTGGAGGCCGTAATGGCAATCATTGCACGCCTTTTATACTAGATAACATGGGTAAAAAACGCCTTTGGAAATATATCGGCGTTTTTGGAATTTTTACCAATATTGCGGTTGCTGCGTATTACACGTATATAGAGAGTTGGACACTCAGTTACGTTTTACATTCCTTAAAGCAAAGTTTTAGTGGGTTGAATCAGTTTGAAGTAGCAAATCTCTTTGGTTCTTATGTGGATTTGAATACAAGTACTTTAGGGATACCTTTTGAACCGCTTCTGATGTATATTTTCTGCCTCGCCATTAATGTTTATATCTTATCTAAAGGATTAGAAGGCGGTGTTGAAAAAGTGGCTAAAATTGGCATGCCCTTGTTAATCGCATTTGGCATTTTTCTGGCAGTAAGAGGCATGACCCTTGGTACTCAGGGCGCTCCTGCTGGTTGCCAAGATTGTGATGCCTTCTTAGGGTTAGATTTTTTATGGAAACCCGATTTTTCAAATCTTTGGGATGCGAAAGTTTGGTTGGCCGCTGCCGGACAAATATTCTTTACTCTTTCTGTTGGAATGGGAACCATTCATTGTTATGCCGCATACGTAAAGCCAAAGCAAGATGTCGCTTTAAATGCTATGGCTGCTGGTTGGATGAACGGTTTTGTTGAAATTGTTTTGGGCGCTTCTATTGTTATCCCAATTGCCGTTGGTTATTTAGGTCTCGATTGGGTAAAAGAAAACGCATCTTTCTCTATGGCCTTCCAAACTATGCCGTATTTATTCGGAAAGTGGGGGGCTGCATTGGCAACTGCTTCAGGATTTATGTGGTTTGGCCTGTTGTTTTTTGCGGGTATTACCTCTTCCTTAGCGATGGGAACTCCTTGGATGGGTTTCATGCAAGATGAGTTTGGCTACAGCATTAAAAAGTCTGCGATTACCTTTGGAATTGTTACCTTAATTATGGGATTACCAACCGTGCTTTTCTTTAAGGAAGGCGTCTTTGATCAATACGATTATTGGGCTGGTACGGTTGTACTCGTTGTTTTTGCACTTGCTGAAAGTATATTATTCGGATGGATTTTTGGTATAGACAAAGGGTGGGATGAAATTAATGCTGGAGCGGATATTACACTACCTAAGATTTACAAACCCATTTTAAAGTATATTACCCCAACGATGTTGCTTATTATTTTTGTGGGAAGCCTAGTATTACCTCAAAACAATGATTGGGAGAAGGCCTTTAAAGAGGAGTGGGTTTTTGATGAATCGAATAGCATTATTGGTCAAATCACGAATAGCGACATTAAGCACAACCGCGATTGGTTTTCTACTACATATGAAGCTCCGATAGGTGGCATCGTTACTCAAGTAATTCCAGGAGAAGAAGGCATATTACCCGTTATTCTTATTGGAGAGTCTCCTAAGGGTCCATTAATTTCATTAGATCAATTAAAAACCATAGAAACCAAAAAGCAAGTGGAGCTGCATAATGTGGAAGATATAATTGAAGTTAAACCAGGGCAGGTTATTGAGGCTGGATTCCCCATTGCCAGCGGTTGGCACTTGAATCCCATTTTCTACCGTGGCTTCGCCCGTTTTATGTTGCTTGCGCTCTTCGGTTATTTGTCTTATCTCGTGCATTTAGCACATAAAAAACGTAAACTATCACTATGAGTACAAGTGCTATCCTAACCATGGTTCTCACGCAAGTCTTTGTGACAGGCGTGACGGGATATTTCTTTTATAAGGTATTAAAATCTCCCAATAAGGAAGAAGAATAGGGCTTAAATAACGCCCAATTCTTTTCCTACTTTGGTAAAGGCATTTATGGCCTTTTGAATATGTTCAGGAGTGTGTGCCGCTGAGAGTTGCACGCGTATTCTTGCCTGTTCTTTCGGCACAACCGGATAAAAGAAACCGATAACGTAAATTCCCTCTTCCAACAATTTATCAGCCATAGTTTGGCTCAATTTTGCATCATACAACATTATTGGCACAATGGCACTTGCTCCATCTTTAAAATCGAATCCTGCGGCCCTCATACCGGCTTTAAACTGATTCACATTGGCTTCTAATTTATCGCGGAGCTCCGTAGTTTCTGTAAGCATATTTAATACTTCAATACTAGCGCCCACGATACTCGGAGCTAAGGAGTTAGAAAACAAATAGGGACGACTGCGTTGTCTAAGAATTTCAATAATTTCTTTTTTTCCTGTAGTATATCCTCCCATAGCACCCCCTAGTGCTTTTCCTAGGGTTCCTGTTACAATATCCACCTCGCCGTGTACTCCACAATATTCAGGTACTCCTTTACCGCTCGCTCCAATAAAACCAGCGGCATGACATTCGTCAGTCATGACTAAGGCATCGTATTGTTTGGCTAAAGCCACAATTTTATCTAATTGCGCCACATAGCCATCCATAGAGAAAACGCCATCCGTAACGACAATTTTAAACCTGGCCCCATCCGCGTTTGCTTGAATTAATTGCGCTTCTAAATCGGCCATATTATTATTCTCGTAACGATACCTTTTTGCTTTACACAATCGAACGCCGTCGATAATCGAAGCATGGTTGAGGCTATCGCTAATTATAGCATCTTCTGCGCCAAAAAGGGGTTCAAATACCCCGCCATTGGCATCGAAGGCTGCTGCATATAAAATAGTATCTTCTGTTCCGTAAAAGTCCGCAATCTTCCTTTCCAATTCTTTATGAATATCTTGGGTACCGCATATAAACCGCACACTGCTCATTCCGTATCCATGTGATTCAATGGCTTTTTTTGCTGCATTTACCACACGGGGATGGCTACTCAACCCCAAATAATTATTCGCACAAAAATTCAGTACTTTTTGACCTCCTTCCAAGGTGATTTCAGCATCCTGTTCGGAGATAATGATGCGCTCGCGCTTTAATAAGCCGGCTTCTTGAATTTGTTTAAGCTCGTTTTCTAAGTGTTCTTTAATGGCTCCGTACATAATGGCTAATTCTTGTGTTTGATTACAAAATTACAAGAAAAGCACAGTAGCCGCAATTAAATAAAAGGCAATATTTCCTCGAGCCAATTTCGGTGATTCCCTAATCGCGGTACCTTGTTTTGCCCACCAAGTTTACCTTTAGATTGCAACCATCTTTTGAAGGTTCCCGGTGTCGCTATATGTACACTGGGTCGTTTCATGAGTATGTTACCCACCCTTTTTCCTGAATAATCGCTGTTAACTAATTTCAGTTCAGAATCAAAGACCTCGATGAATTGATCTAATGAATCTGGATTCACTTCGAATTCAAAAATCCACTCATGACCTTCTTTGCCCTTTTCAAAACAAGGAGCGCCTGTATAATCCACTACGTTTAATCCTAGTTTTTTACACGTTTGTGTAACGGCCATTTCCGCATTGTCCATGATCAGTTCTTCCCCAAACGCATTAATAAACAATTTAGTTCGACCCGTAATTTTAAATAAATACGGCTCTGTTTGGGTAAATTCTACGGTATCCCCAATTACATACCGCCACAAGCCAGAGTTGTTCGTTACCACAATGGCATAAGTAATGCCCGTTTGGACTTCCCATAATGGAACACAAGCTTCCGGGCCTTCTTTTACAGGATAAAATTCATAAAACACGCCATGATGCGTCATTAACAATAAATCCCTTTGATCTTTATATGCTTGAACGCCAAAGAAACCCTCACTTGCATTATAGGTTTCGATATATTTCATCTTATCACCAGGGATGAGCTGCTTATAGGTTTCACGGTAAGGTTCAAAACTCATCCCTCCGTGAATAAGAAGCTGCAAATTGGGCCATACTTCATGAATATGACTTTTACCGGAAATTTCTAATACTTTATTGAGTAAAACCAGCGCCCAAGTTGGCGCGCCGGAGATGCTGGTAACATTCTCATTTAAGGTTGCCGCAGCCATTTTTTCAACTTTTTCCTCCCAATTATCCATAACCGCAATGGACAAGTCAGGGGCACTTTTATAATTCGCCCAAGTAGGCATGTGCACCATGAGTATCGCACTTAAATCTCCCACATATGCATTCCCTTTCATTTCATTCATCTTATGGGTACCCCCTATTAAGATGGCTTTACCTCCAAAAATATCCGATTTTGGATAAAAGGCATGAAATTGGGTTAATGGCTCTTTACTCCCTTTAAAGTGGGTATGTTCAAGCGCTTCATAGGTAATTGGAATATATTTAGACTCATTACTGGTGGTACCAGAACTTTTTGCAAACCATGTAATATCCGCGGGCCAAAGCAATTGTTGTTCGCCTTCCATGTTTCGGTAAATGTAAGGTTTCAACTCTTCGTATCCTACAACCGGTAGTGCATTTTTGAACTCTTCGTATCGCAAAACTCCTTTAATATGATGATCGGCGCCGTATTCAATTCTACTTAACTTATCAGTAAAATAGACCAATAATTCTTCTTGGTTCTTCTTTGCTTTTGCAGCAAACTCCCAAAGTTCTTGATGTCTTTGTTTAAAGTACCAACTGATAGCGCTAGAAATCATAAATAGTTATGCAAGGTGTCGAATATGTATGAAAATATCAAGCGGTTGACTCGCTTTTTTCGACCACCCCGTCTCGTAAGCGAATTATTCGTTTGGCGTGTTGGGCAATATCTTCTTCGTGTGTAACCAATACAATGGTGTTTCCGCCTCGGTGAATTTCTTCGAAAAGCGCCATGATTTCATGACTTGTTTTCGTATCGAGATTACCTGTTGGCTCATCGGCAAGTAAAATACTCGGATTATTAACCAAGGCACGTGCAATGGCCACACGTTGCCGTTGCCCACCGGACAGTTCATTGGGTTTGTGGTTCATTCTATCGGAAAGCCCCACTTTTTCCAAAACACTTTTTGCCCGTTCTTCTCTTAATTTTTTGGACACACCGGAATATACCAAAGGAAGGGCAACATTGTCGATTGCATTCATTCTGTTTAACAAGTTGAAGGTTTGAAAAACAAATCCAATTTCTGCATTCCGCACTTCGCTTAGGGCAGAATCCGACATTTTACTTACCTCTTTATCGTTTAGCCAATAATCGCCTTTTGTAGGTGTATCTAAACAACCAATTATATTCATTAGCGTGCTCTTGCCCGAGCCCGAAGGGCCCATTAGCGCAACATACTCCCCTTTTTCTATTTGCAAGTTAATTCCTTGCAATGCAAATACCGTTTGTTCACCTAGTTGATAGCGTTTGGTAACGCCCGATATGTCAATGAGTGACTTAGTCATGTTGTTCAATGACTTTGGGTACTCGAAAGAAATCACTATCCCTTTTAGGTGCATTTTTCAATGCATCCTCCTTTGATATTTCTTGGATCACCTCGTCTTTGCGCAAGACCGTATGGCTTTCACTCATATAAATCAAGGGCTCAACGCCACTTGTATCTACTTCCTTAAGTTTTTCGCACATGATCAAAATGTTTTCTAAGTCTTTTTGGATTGCCTCTTTTTCGGTTCCCTCAAATGAAAGTCTCGATAAGTGGGCAAGTGCGTTTATTTTTTCGTTGGTGATTTTCATACAATTTTAGCGTCAATTAGCTCTTGATTAATAATCGAATATACTTTTTCAGCGAGCATTTTTGCATCGTCTAAAGTCAAGTTTGTGGTTTGAATGGGCTCATGTACTTTCATGCTCATTTTGCCTGGCGTCATTAAATTGGTAACAACATTAAAACGATTCATGGTATCAAAAATAGTAACGGGAACTACCGGAATTCCTTTTTCAATCGCCAATTTAAACGCCCCTAATTTCAATGGGTATTTCATTACAGGCGCATTGTCGGGTATTCGTCCTTCAGGAAAAATAATCAAGCTAGCTCCTTTGTCTAATTTTTGACCTACTTTAAAAAATGCCTCGTGAGAATTCCTGAGGCTTTCCCGTTTGACTGGTACATCAATGGTTTTAAACCAAATGTTAAAAAGGGGTATTTTGCTCAATTCCATTTTAGCCATAAAGAAATTGAACGTGGGCAAAAAGCCCCCCATCAAGACGATATCTAAATACGACATGTGATTGGCACAAAAAACATATTGCTTGCGCGCATCCAGGCGTTCTTGATACCGCACATCTGGAAACATAAAGGTCAATAAACTTGCAACATGGGCCCAGAACTTTCTGATTTTATCGGCATAGTAGTATGTACTTTCGCGCGATAATAAAACCCATAAAAGGGGATATAACAGAATAAATACCCCGATGAAAACAATGCCGTAAAACCCCATGTAGAGGTATCCAAAAATCTTTTTAATCATTTATTTCTTTTTTGCAACATATACCAACAAAGTAATAATCATGGATAGTGACAAGTACATTTGTATTTCAAAACTTGCATACGTTCCCACTTTCAGTTTTTCTTCTAAATTCGCAATCGCAAGATCACGCTTTTCCTTTTTCATTTCGGGAGTTCTCAACGCGGTATCCTGTGCCATATAGGTATCAATGGCTAAAACTTGACGACTTTTAAAGTGGTTAAACCTGTCCGTTTCGTTACTTTGAATATGTTTATAGGCAGCAACATTGCATAATGCTGCAATTAAAGCCATACTCAAGGATGCGAATAGGGTTGATCCCAATGTCATTGGTTTCTCAGAAGAAGGCGTTACAAAGAAACTTTTTACTAAAAAATACACCCCGATTGCTAAAATAAAGATATTAGCCAAAGTTGGGACTGCGGAAACCGCATTGCGCTCTAAGTATAATTGATTGAAAAAGTTAATTAAGACCATACTGGCACTTAATGAGCCAAAAGCTACGCCGTAAAGCAAGACGCGTTTTATCATAACAACAAAGGTACGGAGGTTTTAATTTTATTGGGGGTATTTTAAAAAAACAAAAGGCCGGTATAAACCGACCTTTTGTTTTGCAAGTCACATTTAGGTTTCATCATTTTCTTCGGGGCGTGCGTACTCATCAAAATTATATTCTGGGAGTAGGTTTGATTTCACATGTCCAATGGTTTCATTTAAGGCATCTGCAAACTTGTTAAAGTCTTCCTTATACAGATGCAACTTGGTTTTTGTGAAGGAGCCATCGTCGAAGCGACTGCGTTTACTCTCGGTGATTGTGATATAAAAGTCGTTGTTTCGAGTCGCTTTAACATCGAAAAAATACGTACGTTTACCCGCTCTCACTCTTCGAGAGAAAATGTCTTCCTGGTGATCTTGATCTTTGTAGTTGTCTTCATGCATAGGCATACCTTTCTGATTGTTATATAGCAAATATGCAAAATTTTTTGAGTACTACCACTTTTTGAGGACTTTTTTGTGTTCCAAATTAAGCACTTTTTTTATGATTTCTAATTAATTGTACGATTAACAGCAAGTTGATACTAAGTGTCTCTGTGATACTATCACGCAAGCGATTGATTTTCAGCAAGCCAGGCATAATATTCGTTTGTTTCAACAAGCGTTTCATGGTTGCCTTTCGATGCCAACTTGCCCCCCTCAAAAACCCAAATTTCATCTGCCTTCATTATCGGTGCAATACGGTGGCTGCTCATAATCAAGGTTTTTCCTTTTAGGGCAAGTTTTAACCGTTCTATAATTAGCGCTTCTGTTTCTGCATCAACAGCACTCAGACAATCATCAAATATATAGATATCTGCATCTCTCAACAATGCTCTGGCCATAGACATTCGTTGTTTCTGACCACCTGAAAG
>JAULUW010000033.1:0-12725 GCA_032111345.1 Bacteroidia bacterium | reverse complement strand
ATAAACGAGAATTCAGAAATCGACGGTCTCATCGTGCAGCTTCCATTGCCCCAACACATTGATGAGAATATCGTTACACAAACCATTATCCCCCAAAAGGATGTAGATGGATTTCACGACATCAATATGGGTAAATTGGCAAAGGGCGATCACAGCGGCTATATTTCGGCAACGCCATTGGGCATCACGCTTTTATTGAAATATTACCATATTGAAACCTCGGGCAAACATGCTGTGGTTATCGGAAGGAGTAATATAGTGGGTAGGCCTATGAGCATTTTACTTTCCGAATCGAGTGAAACGGGAAATGCCACCGTTACGCTGTGTCATTCTCGGACTCAAAATTTAAAGGAAATCTGTTTAAGTGCGGATATTGTAGTTGCGGCTATTGGTAAGCCCTATTTCGTATCTGCGGATATGATTAAACCAGGCGCCATCGTTATCGATGTAGGCACCACCCGATTGGATGATGACTCCCGGGAACGCGGTTGGAAACTTGCCGGCGATGTGGATTTTAAAGCGGTTGAAGCGAAGGCATCTATGATTACCCCCGTACCCGGTGGAGTAGGTCCTATGACAATTACGGGATTATTGAACAATACCTTAAAAGCCTATAAATTATCGCTATGATGTATCCCGTAATGGAACACTTTTACACCATTCAAGGGGAAGGCGCCTATGCCGGTTATGCCGCGTATTTCATACGTTTGGCTGGCTGCGACGTTGGGTGTACTTGGTGCGATGTAAAAGACAGTTGGGATGCGGAAGGATACCCCCGTCATACTAAAGAAGAATTGTTGGAATGGGTCCGCGGTTCGGGTGCAAATAGGGTCGTAATTACTGGAGGGGAACCTGCCATGTACGATTTAAACGCGTTGTGTGAATTGTTTTTTGAACACCAAATTTTTACCCATATAGAAACTTCTGCGGCACATAAAATTCGAGGCCGTTATGATTGGATTTGCATTTCCCCCAAGAAATTTAAAGCGCCAATTTTATCGGAAATGACCAAAGCCAACGAACTTAAAATTGTGATTTTCAATAAGTCAGACTTTCAATGGGCTGAAAAATGGGCCATGACATGTGATTCTAACTGTCAGTTGTTTCTGCAACCCGAATGGGATAAACAAGATCAAATGTTGCCTTTAATTATTGATTATGTGAAGGCCAATCCCCATTGGAGGATCTCTTTACAAACCCATAAATTTATCAATATCCCCTAATTCTAACATTCTGTGTAAAAGTCTGAGTCGATATATTTATCGTACTCGACTACTTTTGGTTTTGCATGTTGAGAAAAAAGGGATTTTTGGGCTGGTTGCTGTTTGTTTGTGTTTGGGGAAATCTCAATCTTTTTGCCCAACAAACGAACGAAGATACCCCAGTGGATCCCATGCGGCAGTATTATCAATTTTCAGATACGACGGCCAATAAAATTCATAAATATTTTGATTACCACTATCAAATTGGGGATTTTAACGGAACCTATTTGATGTTCAAAAACGACAGCGTGGTATATGGTGCTCGAGGTTGGGCGATCTACAGCGATAAAGACACCTTGGAAGCCTCGAATTTGTTCCAATTGGCTTCGGTTTCTAAGGTTTTTACGGCTATCGCGGTAATGATTTTACACCAGGATGGGTACTTGAATATCGACGATTCCGTGCATTGGTATCTTCCCGAATTGAACAATACGGATTTAACGATTCGGGAGTTGTTGAGTCATACCAGCGGCCTTCCCGATTATTTTTATGTGGGATACAATGCCTATACTATTCCCGAAGAACGCAGCCATTTGCATAATGTAGACGTTATCGATATTATCAACAATCAGAGTCGTAAGAAATATACCCGCAAAGGATATTACCATTATTCCAATACCAATTATGTATTTCTGAGTTTGATTGTGGAACGGGTTTCCCAAATGGATTTTAGGGAATATATGCGTCAAAATATTGCGCGCTATGCGGATATGAAATACAGTCATATTGGTGATTTTGAAAACAATCCCTTGGTGAACTATCCCGTTCAAGGCTATGACCATTGGCATGTTTTCGACGATGTAATGTTTAATGGCACTACGGGCGATAAAGGGGTGTTTTCTAATGTTTTTGAAATGCTCAATCTCGATAGAGCGCTTCGAGGAAATTATTTGTTGCACGAAGCCACTAAAGAGGAAATGTGGACGCCGCAAACCCTCACCAATCCGAGTGCGTATTATGCACTTGGGTGGCGCGTAAAATGGATTGACGGCAAGAAGTGGGTGTTTCACAACGGTTGGTGGAAAGGATTTCGCACCTATTTTTGGCGTTGCTTAGATGAAGATAAATCGTTTGTGGTTCTTACCAATAACGTTCAAGGAAGGTTCCTGCCTACTCTGGAATTGGTATCCTTATTGAAATAGCGCGGGGTTTATGTACCCCCGAATGCAAGCCCTTTTACATTTTCCATTTAGACCTTTACGGAATCCAAATTAATTGGGAATTTCCCAAAGAATATAAAATATACATACCCGATTGCAAGTGGCGAATGTCTATATGTGTAAGCAATTCATTACTGGCGACATAGGAGAATTGGGGCCTTCCCTTTAAATCGTAAATCTGAAAATCTGCTAATTTTAAGGGATGGGAAATGCGAATGCCCGGGTCGAGCGGACATAAGGACCATTGCGAAAGAGCAGGGTTTTGGATGCAATTGGCACTTGCAGGGTGAATAACGCCAACCGCATCGAGGTCAAAGCCCGAACTCGGAAAAGGCGTGGGCCAAGGGTCGTTGATGGGATTTCCCCGAGAATCAAAACTGCTCCATTGCGAATCGATGCTGCCAATTACATCTACGATGCGCACATAATAAAAGGAGCTTGGAAGATCCTCGTATACCGAATCGAGTTCGGAGATATCGAAAGGGGTGCCAAAAGGCATGCGGTATTTGCCGGCTAAATTGTGAATGTTTTCGGGGTAGGTAGCCCCAAAAGCTTGGGTTTGCGATGTATTGGGACTTAGCGATACACTTGGGAATCGGTAAAAATCGAGTCCGTTGGCGCTGATTTCCACATGGGCCAATTCGAGAAAGGAATCGTTAAATGCATTTTCAAAAACGGCAAAGTCAAAACCGGCTCCATTCACAATACCCGATTCAAAATACAAGGTGATTTTACCCCCATCGCCTAAACTTATCACGCCATTGCGCAACGCGGGTCCGAGAGCAGAGGCAACACTTCCCACCGAAACAAATCCAGAATCGGGCTCGCTAATGAACCGCAAGCCCAATTCTGCATCTCCTGAACTCGCCCATGCCGTAAAACAACTCGAATCGGCCTTAATTGCCGTACTTCCGGGTTTTCCTGCTGCGGGAGCAAATTGCGCCAAAGCACTTAGCTGGCAGAGCGTGAAAATTCCCAAAATTACCCAGCGATTCAGCATGTTCCAGACGGGTTAAGAAAGAAATTGTTTTTCGATTTCGTTTACAATGGCATCACATTCGCTGTGATTGTCCTTTAAGAGTTTTTCGGCCTTTTTTACGATGGCCTCCGCCCAAGCACGGTCTTCCAAATCTTTGGCATTGATTAATACGTTAAGCCAAGCGCCGCGCACTGCGGTTTTTATGCAAAGAACGCCCACTGCCACATCGCTTAAACTGTTGGGATTGCCTTTTTGAGCCATTTCTCGCATCAAGGGCAAGCAATCGTAAGCGGCTTGCATGGTTCTGAATGGAACTTCAGTGGCGTATTGACTGGCATTTTGGATGGCCGTTTTGCGCGCTGATTTCTGCTCTGGAGTATCTTTGGGAAGTCCGAAAGCCGACATGATGGTGTCGAAAGCACGGGTATCTTCATCCACCAATGCAAGCAGATGGTCTTTCAATTTCTGACCTTTTTCTGCCCAAGGTGAAAATTCCATAACACGGTCTTCCCAACCTCTTTTTACCGCACTTAAATTGGCAACCATGGTTCCTAATGAAGCGCCTAGTGCACCGCATAAAGCGGCAATGCTGCCGCCTCCGGGAGCCACAGAATCGCTTGCTGTTTCGTCGGCAAAATCGCGGACGCGCATGGAAACCAAACGTTGATTTTTAGCATCTTTTAATAGGTACTCAATGATTCGGGTTTGTGGGTCAAAATCATTCAATTCAGACAGTCCCATGCTTTTTATGGCAATATCGACCAAGGTTGCTTCGTTCACGCCGCTGCTCAACCCTTGTTTTTCTAAGAAGTATTTACCTGCATCCAACATAGGTTGCAGGGGAACCAAGCCTACCAATTCGCTACCGGTGACTCTAATGCCGCGTTCCTCGGCAGATTTGCAGGTTTCTTCGAATACGACATGTAAGGGAGTTTCTCTAAAATTGGTAAGATTGATGCTGATTTGTGCAATGCCGTATTCTTCGATATACCAACCGATGCCTTTTACGTGTTTGAGTTTGCCGGGAATGCGAACGGGTTCGCCGTTTTCATCGTTAACGACTTTACCA
Source organism: Bacteroidia bacterium (assembly GCA_032111345.1). Lineage (GTDB taxonomy): Bacteria > Bacteroidota > Bacteroidia > NS11-12g > UBA955 > VMCP01. The sequence goes on along the minus strand of JAULUW010000033.1, from coordinate 8,255 downwards.
ACAAAGGGATTGCCTTCGCGCAAAACACGTCCGGCCTCGCGCACATCAAATGCGATGCGATTGGCAATACGTGTACTTTTGGTATTCAAATTCACGTTATAGGCGATAAGAAAATCGCGGGCTCCAATACAGGTTGCCCCGGTTTGGGCGTTCATTTTGGTGGGACCGAAATCGGGTTTCCATTCGGGTTTTTGGATTTTATCAAAAAATCCTTCGTATTCGCCCGCGCGGATCACGCTTAAATTGGATCGTTTTTTATCGGATTGGGCAGATTCGTAAAGGTAAACGGGGATTTCCAATTCACGTCCTACGCGTTCTGCCAGTTTTTGGGCATAGGCCGCGGTTTCTTCCATGCTGATGCCAGAAATAGGGATGAGTGGACATACGTCGGTGGCACCCATGCGGGGGTGTTCGCCTTTGTGCTGACTCATATCGATGAGTTGCGAAGCGGTTTTGATGCCTTGAAAAGCGGCTTCAATAACGGCCTCCACCTCTCCCACAAAAGTAACCACCGTGCGGTTGGTGGCCTTTCCGGGATCTACGTTCAAGAGCTTTACTCCTTCAACAGCGGCGATGCTGTCGGTGATGCTTTTAATAATTTGAGGGTTATTACCTTCGCTAAAATTAGGAACACATTCAACTATTCGAGACATAGGGCAAAGATACTAGAGAATAGAATCATTCCGAAATTCGGGTAAAAAGAGAATTTCTCTGGGGGAAGCCTTTTCACGGCTGGATAGGAAAAAAGGGGAGTGGAGTCAGGAATGGATAGGTTGACGTTTTCGTTTTAAATTCAATGGCCCTAACATAGACCTGTTTAAGGAATGGTGCCTTGTTTATTCATACGGTTCCTAAAAATCAACAAATAAGGGTTCAAAAAAACTTTCAGTATCCAACAACTTTGCATACTTCCTTGAAAGTTCCTTCCTTTAATATTATGGCCAGATGTTTTGTTGCAAAAAATGCAAAAATAGAGAAGGAAATAACGATTTATAGGTAGAGACATACAAGGAAAGTAGAGGTTTTTTAGGTATCTTTGCGCCCCTTTTTATGACACTCATTACATCCATTTCAGGAATTCGCGGCACCATTGGTGGTGCTCCGTCGCAGAACCTTACGCCCGTAGATATCGTTAAATTCGCTTCTGCTTATGGCACTTGGATTCGTTCTAAGAACCCTCAAGCGCGTGTAGTTGTTGGAAGAGATGCCCGTATCAGCGGACCCATGGTGAGCGCTTTGATTACCCAAACCTTATTGGGATTGGGTATCGATGTTTGCGACCTTGGTTTGTCAACCACCCCCACGGTCGAAATGGCCGTAGCAGCGGAAAAAGCCGATGGCGGTATCATCATCACCGCTTCTCATAATCCCAAACAATGGAATGCATTGAAACTCCTGAATCACGTAGGTGAGTTTATCAGTGCCGCAGAAGGAGAAGAAATTCTCAATATTGCGGAAAACGCCTCATTCGAATTTGCAACGGTTGATCATTTGGGATCCCTCACTCAAAAGGATTATTTAGCGTATCACATACAAGAAATATTGAATCATAAATTGGTGAATGCCGATTTAATCAAGAAACACAAGTTCAAAATTGCCGTAGATCCTGTTAACAGCGTTGGAGCCATTGCCGTTCCAGAATTATTAAAAGCCTTAGGGGTGGAAGATATCGTACTTATTAATGGAGAACCCAATGGCATGTTCGCACACAATCCCGAGCCTTTGGCAGAGCATTTGGGTGAAATTGCCAGCACGGTAAAATCTGAAAAATGCCATTTAGGAATCGTGGTCGATCCCGATGTGGATCGCTTGGCCTTTATTTGTGATGATGGCGAAATGTTCGGTGAAGAATATACCTTGGTAAGCATCGCAGATTACGTTTTAAGCAAAACTCCAGGTACCACAGTAAGCAATTTGTCAAGTACCCGTGCCTTGAGAGATGTTACAGAAAAAGCCGGTCAAACCTATGTCGCAAGTGCTGTTGGTGAAGTAAACGTGGTTGCTGCCATGAAAGCCAATAACGCTGTAATTGGCGGTGAAGGAAACGGCGGTATCATCGTTCCCGATTTGCATTACGGTCGCGATGCCCTTATCGGTATTGCCCTGTTTTTAACCCATTTAGCAGAAAAAGATATGAAGATTAGCAAATTGCGCTCTTTGTATCCCAACTACCAAATGTCGAAAAACAAAGCCGAATTAAGTCCCGAAACCGACGTAGATGCCGTTTTAGAGCGCATCAAAGAGAAATACAGCAAGCAACCCGTAAACACCATTGATGGGGTAAAAATCGAATTCGACAGCGATTGGGTGCACCTGCGCAAAAGCAATACAGAGCCTATTATTCGCATTTACGCGGAAAGCACTTCCTTAACAACGGCCGAAAATTTAACCAAAAAAATCCTCCAAGATATTGGAGATTTAATGCAATAAACTATGTCACTTCAATGCGGAATCGTGGGTCTTCCCAACGTGGGAAAATCTACCCTCTTTAATGCAGTTTCCAGTGCTAAAGCACAATCTGCTAATTTTCCTTTTTGTACCATTGAGCCCAATATTGGGACAATTACCGTTCCTGATGTGCGGATGAACAAATTGGCCGAATTGGTAAATCCACAAAATTTGGTTCCTACCAATATCGAAATTGTAGACATCGCCGGTTTGGTAAAAGGAGCCTCTAAAGGAGACGGATTGGGAAATCAGTTTTTGGGAAATATTCGCAGTACCCATGCTATTTTGCACGTATTAAGATGTTTCGACGACGATAATATCATCCACGTAGATGGGAGCGTAGACCCTATCCGCGATAAAGAAATTATCGATACCGAATTGCAGCTTAAGGATTTGGAAACCATTGAAAACCGTTTGTCCAAAATTCAGAAACAAGCCCGAACCGGTGGCGATAAAGAAGCCATCAAAACCGTAGAAGTATGCGAAGCGTTCAAAGCCCACCTATTCAAAGGCGAAAACGCTCGTACCCTCGAAATGGATGCTGAAAAGCGCGCCTATATCCGCGATTTGAATTTGTTAACGGATAAGCCCGTGATGTATGTATGCAATGTGGATCCCGACAGTGCCCAAAAAGGCAATGCGTATGTGGAGCGGGTTAGAGAAGCCATCAAAAATGAAAATGCCGAGATTTTGGTCATTTCTGCTGCAATAGAAGCCGAAATCGCCGAATTAGAAAGCTTTGAGGATCGCAAAGTATTCTTGCAAGAGTTGGGTTTGGAAAAAAGCGGGGTAGAGAATCTGATTCACGGAGCCTATAGTTTGTTAAACTACATCACGTATTTCACGGTTGGAGTAAAGGAAGTGCGCGCTTGGACGATCACCAAAGGCACCAAAGCCCCTCAAGCCGCGGGTGTGATTCATACCGATTTCGAAAAAGGATTTATCCGTGCGGAAGTGATTGCCTATAATGATTTTGTAACCCTAGGTTCCGAGGCCGCATGCCGCGATGTAGGAAAATTGCGCGTAGAAGGTAAGGAGTATGTTGTTGCCGATGGCGATTGCATGCATTTCCGATTCAACGTATAACTGGTTATACACCTATAAAGGTCTACATGTAAAAAGGCCGTCTCCTTAGAGGTAGACGGCCTTACTTTTTAGGGGGAATCCCAACAAACGGTATTCCTTAGAATACAAAGTTGAATGCGCCTGTAAACATAACGCCTCTGGTATTGCGGTTTTCGTTATTTAAAGGAAGGAAATAGGCCGCGCGGGTATCAATCAACACATGTTTGCTTTTGAAAAGTTCGACTCCAATGTTCAAGGAACTAACCAATGAAGCCGTTTGCAATACATCGTCGTAGCGGTTTGGAATAATGGCTCCAACTGTATAACCCGAATATAGATTCAAATATTTGCGTTTTCCGCGACCAAAATGACGCGTGTAAAAATCTTGTCCAAATTGCACAACGAAGAAATCGTTCTTCATAGAGGTGAGGGTAGTATCCAATAATTGGGTTTCTGTAAGGGGATTTATGGGCTTCAATACGCCCAATTCAATATAGCTCTTGCCTCTTGTGAATAGGTATTTCAAATTCATTCCGCCATACGCTTCGTGCGTAAGTCCGGGTTTTGGATTTTCTACCATTAAATAGGAATACGATACGCCCGGCATGTTTACCCAGGTCACTTTTTGGTTATTGCCATTGGGGGTAGAAAGTTCATCCTTTATATATAGGTTCACCAACATCAAATCTCGAACCTTTTCTAAGTCGCTAATTTGACGTTCGTATTCTTTGATTTTTTGTTCGTACCGGCGGATATTGTTCTCCAATTGCATGTTGGAATTGGCGATTTTTTCGCGGCTGCGGAGCGTATCTTGGAGGTTTACTTGCAAGGAATATTGCGCATTCTCAATCTCCCGCTGTTGATTTTCAATTTGGTTTTCGTAAGATTTCTTTTTCTCATCGATATTATTTTGATTCAAGGAAGATTCGATAATGTAACCGTAACCGCGCATAATGCTGTCGATAAGAAAGGCATTTTTTGACTCGGTATGGAAAACATAATGGGTTTGATATAAATTCGAAGTAGTTTCGAGAAGCTTATAACCATTGGTTTGGATGATTTTTTCGAAAGCCAAAGCGTGTTCGGTGTATTTCGAAGTATACACTGTAAGAGACTTATTTGTGCCGTAGTTTCCCTTTTCGTAATATTGACCTTGGGTTTCAGAAGAAAAAATCGAAAATAAAATAATTGCTAAAATGTTGTATTTCATTGTTTTGTATAATTATAGGGATGAAGTCAACACAAATGTTCGCTTTTTTTTGCAACCTTTCACTATTCCGGCGTCTTTTAATTGAAGTTTCTTGCAGAACCATGAGTCAATCATAAGCGGATGCACCCAAAACGATCGGAAATCGCAACAAGCCCTTTTCGAATTGTTTGCATCAAAAATGTATGGCCATTGTCTGAGGTATTCTAAGAACACAGAAGATGCCCAAGACATATTGCAGGAAGGCTTCATAAAGGTCTTTGAAAAAATTCATTCGCTGAAAGATTACACACTGCTGGAGTCATGGATGACCCGCTTGTTTATCAATCTGGCACTTTCGAATTGGCGTAAACAGAATCGCGATCCGCAGTTTGTTGATATCAACGACACAGAGGCTCCCGAAGATGTTCCTGCCGATGAAGAAAGTAATCTCCAAGAATATCGACCTGAGCAAGTGCTCACGTGGATAAACGAGTTGCCCGATAACCAACGCATGGTATTAAACATGTATGCAATCGATGGGATGTCCCATCAAGAAATTGCAAACTTGATGAACACCACGGTATCCAATACCAAATCCATTTTGAGCAGGGCGCGTAAAGCTTTAAGAGATCGAATTAAATCACAGACCCCCTAAAAGAAAAAATAAGACGCATTACTCTTGAAAAAGAGCCCATCACATATCGACACGCAGCTAAAAGGAATGTTTGAAACATTCCAGCCTCCCGTACCATTTCAATTTGAAGCGGTATCGGAACGCTTGGATGCTCAAAAAAGCCGTCGTCGGGTAGTTTTATGGTCCTCCGTGGCCGCAGTTGTCTTCACCGCAGTATCAGGCCTGATGTTCCTCAAGCCTGATACCGCCAGGGTGAATAACACCAATCCTGTAAATACCCCACCTGCAACGGAATATAAAGATTCCCGCAGCCCAATAAATCACCCTCCTTCCAGCGTTCAAATCCCATCTGCAAGCACAAATAAAGCAAGCAAATCCGGGATTGCACAATCGCTTCCTACTGAATCTCGCTCCGTTTCTCCTTCAAAGGCGAATGTGCAAAGTTTTCAAGCGTATGAGAACGCTAAGGGTTCTCAAGTTCGACTCTCGGGAATAAATGTAAAAGGCGGTGCTATTAATGGCAGCAATCCAAACCCTACTGTCACTTCAGTAAGTCCTGAAATCCATAACCCCATTCAAAATACCGAATCGCTTGCCTTAACAACCGATTTAAAGAATGATGTTGCTTTCGATATCTTCGGAAGAACATTGCAAAATACACCGATTTCGTTCGGAGATTTTTTACAGTTGCCGGTCCGTATCCCTTCTCCTCAAACGCCAATACAGCCCTTGTCAAGCTGGGCCTTTGAGGTGGGTTACGATCAAAATCAAACGGCAATGGCGTATCAAATTTCCCCCGGACGTGAAAAATACGTACATAAAAATTACCTCGAACGCATGCGCAACGGTGAGTTTGCTCTGAATGCACCGCAATTGCAAGCATCTATAAAATATTACTTGAATCCCAATTGGTCGGTTGCTGTGGGACTTGGTTTTGCCCAAACGCGGACCTTGCAACAATTTGATTTCCGGGATAGTGTGCCTTTCAGTGTTTCCCAAGGCTACGAAGCGGACGCATTGGGTAATTTTCCGATTTTTGGATATTTGGGATTGGGTCAACGTGTGCAATATGAAGGAACGCAAACCCTTCAAATGTTGAGCATCCCCATGGCCATTGCCTATCAATATCCCTTGAATCGTTTTTGGTCGCTTTCAACGGAAATAAGCACCCGATATAACCGCATATTTGCGGCTCAAGGCAAAACCTTGAACTACCACGACCTCAGTCTTTTGGAAGCGGGTAATGAAATTTACCGCGGAAGTATTTGGTCGGCACGATTCAGTGCAGGTGCGGAATACCGCTTTTCACGAAACCAATATTTGGGTTTGCGTTTGAATACCCAAGGAGCGTTTACCCCATTGTACAAAGCAGATGCATCGGTTCAAAACCGGGGCTGGTCATTGGGAATGTCTGTTTTTTATACACTTAAACTCTTTTAAGGTGACGTATTTATCAAACATATCCGCTAACTTTGGTTTCATGAAAAGGGCATTTGCAATAATAGGGGCAACCTTAAGCTTGATGGCAGTAGATGCCCAAGTATTGCAACCTTTGGGAACGGGTTTACCTGGAAGGGTAGTCGCTTCTTATGCCAGCAACGAAGCTTTTTATGCGTTATACGAAGCGGTAGAAACACCGGCACAAAACGATTACAATTTAGCTAAATGGGACGGGGTTACTTGGACGCAATATCCCGGTTTGGAAACGCCACAACCTATTATTCCTACCGAAGGAACCTATAATTTTCATTCTATAGCCGCGTATAAGGGCGAAATCTTTGTGGGCGCGTATATCGCCAATGCTTCAAAAGATGCCGAAATTCCCGTTACCCACCTGTATAAATGGTCAAGCGCCCAACACCAATGGGTGCCCGAAACAGGAGTGGTAGATACCCGGAATAACGGTATAATCAGCATGACTGTTTTCGACGATCGTTTGATTGTTGCAGGTAAATTCCAATCTACCGTAAATGGAAATTCCGTTCAAAATATTGCCGCTTTCGACGGTTCTGAATGGACCTATTTAGGAACCAATAATTTAGATCAAGGAGCCAACGGAACCATCCGTTCCCTAATGGTTGTGAAGGATCGCTTATACATAGCGGGTGATTTTGACCGCTTTGCAGGTGATTTAACCGGTAACATTGCCTATTATACAGCCTCTAACGGCGGTTGGGGGGGAATCGGAAGTCCGTTCACTGGTGAAATTTTAGAGTTGGCCTCTTTTGGAGATCAATTGGCGGCACTCGGTAAAAACAGTCAAGGGGTAAACGAAGTGAGAACCTTCAATGTAAACTGGTCAAATCCCATCCGTTTTGATTCCTTCAGCGTGGCAAAAGCGGTGAGTATTGCGGGATTGTCTAACTATTTACTTATTGGGGGCGATTTCGTTAAAAATGGCTCAGGTTCCTCACTTTTGAGGGTTCAAGATAATGTCATAAGCTTTACAGGTAACCGATTAACGGGAAATTTCAAGTTGGGTCAAAGAGGCAGCGGTGCTTTTGTTTGGGGAGACTTCTTGGAGCAAAATACCGATATTCGCTACTTCTCTAGCTTGGAATTTGCAACCGGTAACTTGAATGGCGATTTGTTTTACGATTTGAATAACAATTGCATCAAGGACGATGGAGAAATTGGAATTCCTCAAGCGATTTTAAGACTCATTCACAAGCAAAGTGGTAAATCGTATTTTGCGGTTACCGATAAAATGGGCCATTTTTCGAGTGGTTTACCGGAAGGAGAATATCAAATTGAGCATGTTTCCAGGCGCCACATGACGAGTTTGTGCAAATCGAACTATGCCACACAAATTCGAAACGGTCGTTATTCTCAGGTTAGTTTAGGTGAATACATGGATCCAGGTACTGCCGATGTAGAAGTGCAGGTACGCCCTATGTATCCTGCGGATTTAAAGGCCGG
>JAULUW010000032.1:0-16099 GCA_032111345.1 Bacteroidia bacterium | reverse complement strand
AGATACCCTAGAGGCGATAGCATTCGAAAAAGCTGGGATAATTAAACCTAATATTCCTATTGTTTGTTCTCGTTCAATCGCATCGTCCGCTTTGGATGTTATTAAAAACAAGGCCCTTGCTGAAAAGGCTCCTTTTCATTTGGGTGAGCCTACTAATTCTGCGTTTCTTTCCGCATTACAATTAAAGGGTTCCTATCAAGAAGAAAATCTAAACACGGTAATGCAGAGCGTCCATGTTTTGAATGAATATGGATTTAATATTGATCCTCAAATCGCGCGAATGGCTCTAGGAAAAGTTCGTGAATTAACGGGATTAAGAGGTCGTTGGGAAATCTTACAACTAAACCCGGTAATATTATGCGATACGGGTCATAATGCAGAAGCGGTACCTTTTTTAATGTCACAGTTAGAACTTGAATACCCAGACCAAACTAAGCATATCATTTGGGGTATGGTTGGAGATAAAGACCGTAATCGCATTTTAAAACTCCTTCCCCAAAATGCCCACTATTATACAGTTAAGCCGGGGGTAATTCGAGGTTTTAATGCGGAGTTATTGCAACAAGAAATGCAAAACCAAGGATTTAATAATTGTCAATCTTATCCCGATTTTGAATCGGCTATAATCGCCGCACATTCTGCTGCGGTTCGAGATTCCGGTATGTTATTTATTGGCGGAAGTACCTTCCTAGTTGCAGATGCCTTGGCACACTTTGAGTCAAAATAATGCAGTAAGTGTACTTTCAAAAAAATAAATTTTGGAGAGTTTCTGAATCTTATAATAAAGTACAACCCTTAAACATTCAAATCCAAATTTCACGCACTTTGGGTATCCAAATATTATTGTAGCTATTAAAAACAACTCAATTCAACAAAGGAAATCCACAAAAAAGGCCTGCTTTCGCAGGCCTTTTTTTCATACTATTTATACAGTACTTACCTGTTTATCGAAGTAAGGTAATTGTACCATCAAAGCTGTAGACCTTGTCTTCAAATGAAGTGATTTCTATGTGATACACATACACGCCTTGCATACATGGATCCCCTTTAGGGTCATTTCCATCCCAGCCTTTGTTTACATCGTTGGTCTCGAATAACTTCTCTCCCCAACGGTTGTATATCATCATCTGGAATGTTTTGTTATTGGTAACTACTGGATTAAATCTTTCGTTCGTATTTGGACCTTCTTGGTTCGGTGTAAATACATCCGGTACAAATACTATGATGTCTGGACCGATATGAACTACCCTAGAGAACGTATCTATACAGCCATGATTCGTGGTTGCCGTTAACAAGATTCTGTAGATTCCCGTATCGCGTGAGTACGCAAATCGTGGATTCTCGCTCATTGCCGTATCGCCGGTGATTGTTCCAAAATTCCAAACATAACTCAAGCTTGGTGCAAATGGAGTTTGCTCTACTTTCGTTTTATTGATCATCGTAAACTTCGGCAATGCAACCGTGGTTGAATACGATGGATCTGTCTCAAAGTACGCATCTGGCAATGGATAGGCTTCAATATGGGAAGGACCTGTAATACTTGTGGCACATTTTCCGCCATCTGGGGTATTATTGGTTACCGTTACCTTTACATCATATATGCCTTGGTTGGGATACATCACCATGGCAGGACTCGCTGCCGTGCTGGAATCGCCGTTACCTAATATCCATAAGTACGACAATTGACCTGCGGGTATTCCTGCTGTTTCTGTTACATCCCAATTGGCTGATAATGGAACACATCCTGTGAATTTATCTAAGGGTTCCAATATTGGATAAGGATGAATTACCACTAAAATAGAATCACTTACTTGTGGACATACTTCATTGGGGATGGCTACCGTCGTTACTTTTAACATTGCCATTTTATTGGCTTGGTCGTTAACACCATGGGTATACACAATGTTCTCTGCACTTGAATTGTCGATGCTGCCATCTGATCCATTCAATAATGACCAAGACACTGTGTTCAAACTGAATTTACTCTCACTTTGAATCGGGAAAGGTGTATTCTCACATTGTGGATAAGGCTTCACCGTCGTTATATTAATCTCCGGTTGCGTTCTCACAAACACTTGATAAATTTCTGTGTCGGCACATCCATTATTATCCGTGTAGGCGAGTTTCATGTTATATGGACCCTCTATTTCAGACGTGTTCGTGCTTACCGGAGTAAATACGGAACCCACTAAGTTTGGTCCTTCCCAACCCGCTATTCCACTCTGTGGTCTGGTTTTACCCATGTCGATTCGTGAATTCAAGTCTAAGGTGGGGCCTGAACTACACAATACCATGGGTGCCAACAATACCGCATCTGGGGTATCATTTACATACACATAGAAACTGTCTACTTTCAAACATCCCGTTCCATTATTATAATAACGAATCTTGAAGGTTCCTGGTCCTTTATTCGGTGGGAATAAATGTCCTTTAGGCAAGGCCATTCCCACTCGGGGATCTGAATTTGAATAATTTACATCTCCTACTTCAAAACGTCCGCCGCTTACTTCTGAGGCATTCATTCCATTTACCGTTGCATATTTATTCAAGTCTAAAGTATCCCAGTTTACACATACCGGGTCTGGCGTTAATACACTTACAACAGGTTCTCCTATAATCTTAATACTTACCGTATCGCAACTTTGACAGCCCGTAATGATATCTACTATACACAAATTGAATTTGTAATTACCTTGGTAGAAATCCTCTGTTGGTGTTCCAAACTTAAATCTCCAATCAGGTGTACCCCATGGATTTAGGTTTACCAAGAGTCGCGCTGAGTCTGTTCCACTTGCCCACTCTTTAACAACCCAATCAAAGGTTTTTCCTGCTTTGGTTTTTGGGAAAACCACTGTTTCGTCCATTTTTATTTCTCCTAAATCTTGGCAATAAATTTGTGATTTAAGTTCCAATATCGGATTGCCATCTACACGCTGTATCGTCGAATCGTAGTTGACACATCCATTTTCATCTTTATACCAACCATAAATCTTCTCGGTATAGTTTTTACCATTTTGAAGCTGGCTGTTATTCAAATTCGTGGTTTTGAACACGTGACGCGTTGGCAACATACTGTCCACCATGTTGTTTCTCTTATTCAAGGTTCCGCCCCAAATTTGAACGCCATTCGTTTTTCCTACGTTTAAGAAACTATTCAATTCAATGTCGCCATAATCGAAACACTCTGAAGGTAAGGGTTTTTTCAACCACTGTACTACCGGTAAGGTATTTACATTTACCTGAACCGTATCGTAGTTCTCACACGTATGTCCACCTTGGGTTACCTTTACATATAAGGAATAATTATACGTTTGTAGACTGCCCCCATTCGCATTCGTGTTTCTTGGATTTACTACATAATCTTTATTCTTTCCTAGAATCTTACTCGCTTTGATATCCGTCCATTCGTAAACCGCAGTTTGTGAAGCAGGTTTGTGGTTGGCTTTTAAGTTTGCAGATTGTTGGTGACAGATCGTTGTATCTATTCCTGCCAATGCTATTGCCGTATCGTTAACAAAAAGTCGAACCGTATCTTTTTGTTCGCATAACCAATTTCTTTCTACTACAGTTACGCTATAGTCTTTATCAACATGAACCGTGATGGTTTGTGTCGTATCACCTGTATTCCAATAATAGTCAACTGTATCTGCGTTTGCGGCATCAAATGTGAAGGTTTCGTAAGTACAAATCCTTTTATCAGGACCCAAGTTCAAAATTGGCAATGGTTTTACTCGTATCGCTGCCGTATCGTAAAAGATACATCCATCGCCATCCGTAACACGAACGCGGATTACCGTATCTTTTTGGAATTTACTAAACTTCAAGGTTTGGAAAGTATCTCCACTTACATGACTTGGATTCTTAACATTGATATCCTGTTTTACCGAATCGTACACATACGTATATCGATCCCATTTGTACGAATAATTAGGCTTGCCATTTAATACATTCGCCTTCATCGTGATATTTGTTCCAAAACATGCAAATGAATCTGAGGTAGACATGCTCACCATCGGAGGAGCAGGTAGATCCACCGTATCGCGATAAATTGTCGGACAGTTAAACGAGTTGTTGATTGTATGCACGATGATATATTTACCTCCGTAATAATAATTCATGGTATCGCTCATCTTACCACTGAATTTCAACTCTTTTTTACCGGAACTATCGCGTACACTCCAGTTATACGTCGGCGTTCCTTTAAATCCGCCTGGAATTTTACTCGTGAAAGCAAAACGTCCGCATTTTAAGGTATCGTAATGACGTTCTGTCGTTGCTTTTGGGTTGACTTTTACCTTAAACGAACGGATAGATATCATCGGTGGGGTACAATGTTGGTCGGTTGCACGTACCGTAAATGTATACGATACATCCGATGCATCACCTACCTTGGTTTCCCAACAAAATTCATATTCTTTCTCCCGTTTGGTTGGATCCACCACTTCAAAAGTGGCTCCAGGGATACCTCCGTTCCAAGTAGCCAATACCGTATCGGGAATGGTTTGATTCGGTGTAAAGGTCTCGTCTTCTATTTTTATCTTCTTACAAATCTTTTCTCCTTCGCACAAATTCCAGTTAAACGGTCCTTTGATTATTGGCGGTTTATTGTAACCGCACTCGTCAATTACCCACATCTGCATATCCCGTCGGGTTCGACCAATTACGATCCACTTACCCGTGGTATCCTTTCTATATTCCGTTTGATCGATTACTAAAATCGGTACTTCATCGCACTTGATGGGGGTAGTAATTATATCTCCGTTGTCCTCATCAAAATACAGACCACGCGGAGGATCCACGTTTACGTTCGGCGTACATTTAATATTAGTAGCACTTGGTGGAATACAAAATGGCGTCATGAAATAACGCTCCGTAAATGGTGAAGAGTAGTTCACGGCTGTTGCAGGTAAACCGCTAATTCCTTTTACTAATTTATAAGATATAGAGTCAAAATCGACAGTATCTACCGCACCATTGTTATAGAACCAAGGGGTATTGCAACATAAAAATCCGACCGGTTCATTGGAAAGCTGTGGTGAACTGTTACAAGTTTTATCTGTTTTGGCAATGTTACAAATGTTGATCATGCAAGTTGTATAAAAATCTGCATTTGATGCCCCTGTTGTGATGGCTCCATTTCGGCAACATTGACCCACATAAAACGTAACTTCGCAGCACGCGCTTTTACCATTGAATTGACTCAATGGTGAAGTTGTAAAATCAATGGTGGCTTCAAACGTATGTTCTTCAACTCCTTTGCCAGTTCCCCAAGTATTTTTTGGATTACAAGGATTTGAAGAAGAGGAACAACGCGTGGTTACGTCACGTATACCCGTTCGTGTCATTCCTGATAAGCTTACGTTACCGCATTGGTTACTTCCGTTCGTCCCAGCAAAAGCCCCAAAAGAAACAGGACTTAAAGACACCCCACGACAGTCGCGGTATACCTTCGCAATGATTTTGTACTTTCCATTTCCCAAACATTGATAACTCATGTCGGCTCCCATCATGTGGGTTGCTTCTGCATGCTTTGGGGTAAAGAAAAAGCTCATTAAAAAGAGCAAAATTGGTATTTTTATTTTCATATCAATTTAGATTGTTTCTGTTGCATTGACACTAAAGTTAATTGTAGTGTTGCCTCAAATTTATGAAATTGGGGATTTCATAACAAACTATCTAAGGTATACTCATTGAAGGATTTAAGGAATCGCATGGATAACGCAAACAATATAACCGCAATATTAACCAAACAAACACATTGAAATTAAAACACTTAGCTCAAAAAAACAACATTTCAATCACCTAAAAGCACCTTGCCCGCGCACTTTTATTCTTTGGGATGTTTACTTTTGTAAAAGAAAAACTGACAAAATCATGAAATACAATCGCATTCCAAAAGAATTGTTTATTGAAAATCGCCGGAAATTGGCAGAAAAAATCCCCAGCGGAGGTATTGCCCTTTTTCATAGTAACTGGGAAACTCCCAGAAATGGAGATGCATTTTATAGTTTTAGGCAACAAAGTGATTTGTTTTACTTAACTGGCGTCGATCAAGAGGATACGGTTTTCGTTTCGTTTCCAGACTGTCCCAATCCTCAATTTCGAGAATTTATTTTTGTCAAAGAAACCAATGAAAGAATCGCCGTTTGGGATGGTGCTCGATTAAGCCCTCAACAGGTATATGAAACCTCTGGAATTCAAACCGTTTTTTGGTATCATGAACTTTGGCAAACGCTACATGCGGTTATATTAATGGCCGAAACAATTTGGGTCAATCTCAATGAAAACGATCGTTTCACAAGTCAGGTTCCCTATTCAAACCTATGGCTGACACAAGAGTTGAAACTGCGCTATCCAGCCCATACATTTAACCGTATTTCCCCGGTAATGGCGCGTTTAAGAATGGCTAAATCTGAACTTGAAATTGGAGTTTTAAAACAAGCTATAGACATTACCCATAAAGGGCTTCATAGGGCCCTTAAATTCATTAAACCCGGAGTTATGGAATATGAGATAGAAGCAGAAATCATACATGAATTTGTGCGTAATCAAAGTCTCGGATTTTCATTTGACCCTATAATTGCTAGTGGGGCATCTGCCTGTGTGCTGCACTATATAGAAAACAACAAAATTTGTAAAGACGGTGATTTGTTATTGTTAGATTTTGGTGCGGAATACGGCAATTACAATGGCGACTGCACGCGATGTATTCCTGTAAATGGCAAATTTTCAGCACGCCAAAAAGCAGTTTATGATGCTGTTTTGGAGGTTCATGAATTTGCAAAAACGGTTTTGAAACCGGGGCTGCTACTGCCCGATTATCACGCACAAGTTGCCGCTTTTTCCAACGAAAAATTGGTACAATTGGGGTTATTTACTTCTCAAGAAATCAAAGAAAATCCAAAAAGTTATTTGAAATATTTCATGCATGGAACCAGCCATCATTTGGGGTTAGACGTTCATGATGTCATGCATCGTTTTGAACCCATCCCTGAAAATTCCGTATTAACAATCGAGCCCGGTATTTATATACCCGAGGAGGGTATTGGTGTCCGAATTGAAAATGATGTTTGGTTACACGAAGGCGAACTTATCGATTTCATGTCTGAATTTCCTATAACTACGGAGGAAATTGAAGCCGCTATGAACCCTTAATGGAATTTTAACCGTTTTTTCAATGCTTTAAGCCTCATTCATTCAAATTTGAATAATGGGGCTTATTTCCAACCACCCTCTCCCACTAAAGGTACAAACTTAAATTCCCCTAAAACTTCCCTGTGGAATTTATTCTCCGACATTCTAGTAAGTCGATGCATATGTTGATTTTCCTTATCCGTTCCTACAGGAATTACCAATTTGCCTCCAATTTTTAACTGCTTCAATAATTCTTGTTGAATAGCGGGTGCACCCGCAGTTACAATTATGGCGTCAAAGGGCGCATATTTAGGCACTCCTTTACTTCCATCGCCATGTATTAAATGAAGCTTTTCTTTGTAGGGTTTCAACAATTTAGCTGCTTTTTCAAGCAAGGGCTTTATGTACTCAATACTATACAATTCAACCCCCATTTCGAGTAAAACAGCTGCCTGGTATCCACTCCCGGTGCCTATCTCCAAAACCCGCTCTCCTTTCTGTATATCAATAAGTTGAGATTGATATGCTACGGTAAATGGTTGCGATATTGTTTGATCAAAACCTATTGGGAATGCAGCATCTCGGTAGGCGTACTGTTCGAAGTCTTTTGGAAAAAACCAATGTCTAGGAACTTTGACAATGGCCGATAATACGGCATGATTGTCGATCCCTTTTGCCGCTAATTCTCTGACTAGCTTATGTCTACGACCCTGATGAACTGCTGTGTCTATCATATTTCATTCTTCACAAATTGTGTGAAATCGATTTTTTGATTGTTAAACCTAGTACGCATTTTTGCTTCTCACAAAGTTAGAACAATTGTATTAATGAAAAAGGTAATCCTTTTGGGTTCTTCCCACTCAACACAAGAATATACCAATGAACTTTCACGTTTTAAGGGAGTTAAGGTTGTTGGGTTTATTGATCCAGACGATTTTCGAAATCAGAACATGTTCGATAATTTCTTTCTGATGATGGAAGTTATAGAAAAAGGCGATGCTTTTATTATAACACGCAATGTATTAAACATTGATTTCGAAGTTATTCGGCAAATGATTCGCGTGGGTAAACATGTTTTTTTCGACGGATTCAGGGAATGGTCGAGTTCTGAAGTAGAAGAAATTGAAAAATTACGCAATGAAAGTCGTACCGTTTTCCAATTTGGAAACACCCTATACGGACTACCTATAATTAAGAGTGCGGTACAATTAATTAATAAACCACGCTTTATAAAGGTAGAGAAACACGGCCCTTTGCCGAAAAAAGGACAGTTTGATACATGGATTTTTGATTGTTTGTCTGAGGAATTTGACCTGGTTCAGCGAATTATGAAATCACCCATAAGAAGTATTTCAGCAAGACCTATATTTTTATTTGGGGAGGATCCGGATCTTTTAAACGTCCATATAGAATTTCACAACGATGCTATTTGTCATGTGTCTGTAGGTCGTGCCATCGACAAACATACTCATAGAATAATGGTTTATCAAAAAGAGAACATGCTTTTGGTTGACCTAGCGGAAAATCAATTGCAAGAATCTCGAATGTCTTTGTCGAGCGATCAACTTTCACTTGAAATGGAATTCTATCCAGGTGAAATTCAGAATTCAGAAAACCGAATTACCCTTGAAAGACATATATCGCCGTATAATGTACGAAAATCTGACTTACAAAATTTTATTGAAAACATCGATAAACAGCAGACACCCCATTCCGGACTCTCCCACCTATTAGATGTTGCGGATATCGTTGAGGTAGTTTGTGAAAAAGTAAAACGCAGGTATCAGCGTTTATAAATTCAAGTCTTTTCAATAAGAATCCGTATTTTTGTGCTATGCCCAAACATGGCGATTCTTTAATTTTCTCACTTGTCTTTTTGCTTTTACTTGCAAGCTCCTGCAAGGTGGAAAAGTCCTTTATTCCCTCTTACATAGAAATTAAACAAGTTGATTTAGATGCAACTTCAATCAATGGAAATAATATCCACGACATTAAAGCGGTTCAAGTTTACGTAAACAATCAAACCGTGGGCACCTTCCCCATCCCTTGTAAATTCCCAGTAGATGCAAGCGGTACCGTAGAAATCCAAGTGGTACCATTTGTGAAAAACAATGGCAATTCTCAAACATTAGTGCCTTACAAAATCGTTAATGTATTGTTGGATACCCTGCAATTAGAAAGGGAAAAAACAGTCATTTGGACGCCCAAATTTACCTATCGATCAAACGTAGAAATTGTTTGGCAAGAAGATTTTGAAGACAGCAGCGCTACTTTTATTCCGATACGCAAAGATTCATTGGATTATACACGTATTGAAAAAAGACCTTTTTATCTCAACCCGCGCTTCTCAGAGTCCTCTTTAGTATTTGTAACGCGTTTTAATGATGTTGATACGTTTAGAAGTATGGATATGGCATTTTTTAGTCGGATAAAAACTTTACCTGCCGATGGCCGGGATGCCATATTAGAATTTGATATCAACACCGCATTGCCCGTATTAGTGGCAATCCGCAGATTCGGCAGCACCCAAATTGAATATATTCCCTACATGACCGTAAACCCAACCAAAGATACTTGGAAAAGGTTTTATGTAAATTTAGTCTATGAAATTCAAGGTCAACCCGCTTCAACCCAGTATGAAATCTTCTTCAGTTTAGATAAGCCTGCAAATCATCAAGGTTCCACAGAATTTTTAATCGATAATATACGTTTAAGTTATCTGAAGTAATGAAGAAGTCTTCAATACGATTGTTTTGGCATGTCTTAGGAGATTTCTCTTCCGCTTTAATTAGTTGGCTTGCTTTATTTTTATATCGAAAAAATGTAATTGAAGCGGTTAAACACGGATATCAAATTCCAGTTAACCAGGATATTAAATTATATTTGGGTTTGGTTTTTATTCCCATATTTTGGATTTTTATCTATGCTCTAACCGGATACTACCAGTACATTTTACGACGGTCTCGTTTAAAGGAAATGGAAAACACCTTGATCACGTCTATATTCGGAACCTTAATCTTATTTTTCCTTTTCATATTAGACGATAGCGTTTCGAATTATCAAGATTATTATACTTCCTTGGGTGTATTGTTTCTTTTTCATTTTAGTGCTACGTTACTTTTACGACTTATCAATGCCACCTATACCATTCAAAAATTCCGTTCTCGAGTTTGGGGTTATAAAACATTGGTAATAGGTACGGGGGAAACTGCTTCACAACTGTTAAATGAACTTAAAGATCCAAAGGTATTTGAAGGATTCCATATAATAGGATTGGTAGAAATCACCCCGCAAGCAAATCCAACAGAATTACCCATTATTGGCAAATGGAGTGATTTAATTTCTTTAATCCGTGAGTATGAAGTAGAAGATGTCATTATTGCCAATGAAGATATTGAATCTAACTACGTCCCCAAAATCATCGATATTATTCAAAATGAGGAAGTGCATGTAAAAATGCTTCCAAGTGAATACAATATGGTAATGGGAATGGTTAAAATGAACAATATTTTGGGCGCCAAACTTGCTGAAGTAGATTTTGAAATTATGCCCTATTGGCAAAAGTTCGTGAAGCGAGGTATGGATATTACCCTTTCTATTTTTGCCCTTTTATGTTGTTTGCCTGTGTTCGCGGTAATTGCACTGATTATACGGATTGATTCTAAGGGACCTATCTTTTTTAAGCAGGAACGTATCGGTTACAAGGGAATTCCTTTTAATATCATCAAATTTAGGAGCATGTTCGTCGATGCAGAAGCGCAGGGTCCTCGCCTAAGTAGTGAGAACGACGACCGTAGAACGCGGGTAGGAGTTTTCCTTCGAAAGTCTCGTTTGGATGAATTGCCCCAGTTTTTTAATGTATTAATTGGCCAAATGAGTTTGGTGGGTCCAAGGCCAGAACGTCAATTTTTTATTAAGCAAATTGTAGATAAAGCGCCACTTTACAAGCGATTGCATCGGGTGAAGCCGGGCATTACTAGCTGGGGTCAAATAAAATACGGATACGCCGAAAGCGTGGAAGAAATGATCGAACGAATGAAATACGATGTGTTTTATTTAGAAAACATGTCGGTTGCTCTCGACATCAAAATCATGTTCAATACCGCATTGACCATGATCCAAGGTAGAGGAAAGTAAGGACTTTCCCCTTATTTTTGCGGCAATCAAATTCCGCGAGGATGCCATTTAGACAAAATCAAATACCTAACAGAACTCCGATGTCTCTCATTTTTGATGTTATTAAAATTGAGAGTCGAAATATAAAATACTTGTATGTTTACGCCATATTCTCTGGCTTAATTAGCCTTGCTTTGCCATTGGGCATTCAAACCATTATAGGTTATGTAATGGCCGGTAGATTAAACACAAGTTGGTTTTTTTTATCGGTATTAATCACATTAGCGGTTTTGTTATCGGGACTCACGCGCTTGGCCCAATTGAGTATAACAGAATCCATCCAGCGTAAGTTGTTTTTACATTTTTCGATTCAATTCAAGGATAGAATCCTAGAACTTAAAGAAAAAGGCATAAAAATGACAGAGCAACTTGAAACACGCACAACCTATTTTTTGGATATCGTTACCCTTCAAAAAAGTTTGTCCAAACTATTAGTCGATTTCACAGGTAAACTATTACAGGCGGTTTTCGGGTTGCTGCTTTTAGCCGTTTACCACCCCCTATTTATCGCTTTTGGTATCATTTTGATATTTGTATTATACTGGGTTTTGCGATTAACATGGAAACGTGGATTCGACACAGCACGATATGAGTCCAATTTCAAGTTCAAAACCGCATTGTCCTTAAGAAACTTGTGGCTAAATAATAAAGAGGACGAAATTCCTATGTTGGATTTCCGATTGAACGAATATTCAGAAGGTCGCACAAAACATTTTGGTGTCGTATATCGGCAAGCATGGCTGGGTGTGATAACCAAGGTTGTTTTTACCGCTTCCTTGCTGATCATGGGTAGTTATTTATTGGTAGAACAAAGTATTAGTCTAGGTCAGTTTTTAGCTGCCGAAATTTTAATAATAACCTTACTTGATGCGGTTGAAAAACTGATATTAACCGTAGAGAATTTATATGATTGTGGCATTTCCATGGAAAAACTAAATGTAATTCAAGCCGAATCCGATGATCAATAAAAAACATTTCGAAGACAGCCCTTGGGTCTCAAAATATATGCGCAGACTTATTACGGTGAGTTCTCTAATCACCTTAATATTTATGTTCTTGCCATGGACGCAGCATATTGAAACTACCGGAATCGTTACAACCTTAAGACCAAGTGAGCGACCTCAATCGATTCAAACGGTTATTTCAGGTCAAATTTTAAAATGGCATGTGAAAGATGGAGATTTAGTTGAAGAAGGAGACACAATTGCGGTTTTAACAGAGGTGAAAAGCGAATATTTGGATCCAGGTTTGATTGGTCAGACATCCACGCAAATTAAAGCAAAGGAAAATTCGATATTGAGTTATTCGTCAAAAGTAAATGCCATCAACCAACAAATTACCCAATTAGAAGCAAATCGGGATTATGCCATTCAAAAAGCTCAAGTAAAATTGCAACAAGAGAAACTGAAATACAATTCAGAATTTGCAGAAATGCAAGCCGCTAATATCAATTTGAAAATTGCGCAACAACAATTGGTACGAGACAGCTTGTTAAGCATCAAACAGATAAAAAGCCCTTTAGATGTTGAAAACCGCCGTGTTAAATACCAAGAATCATTAGCCAAAAAGATGATTCAGGAGGCCAAATTGAATATGGCCACGAATGCTATCGAGAATGCAAAAATCGAATTGCAGAATATTGATGCAGAGTATGGAGAAAAATTAGCGAAAGCAGAAAGTGAACGTTACAGTGCTATTTCTTCACAAATGGATACCGAAACTGAGGTTTCTAAACTGCGAAATTTATACTCAAATTACCAGATTCGAAATGGTTTTTATGTGGTTAAAGCACCTCAAAAAGGTTTGGTTTCTCAAACATTATCCAATGGAGTGGGTATTGCTGTTAGCGAGGGTCAAGCACTATGCACCATTGTACCGTCGGAAATCAATTTGGCCGTAGAATTATTTGTAAAACCTGTAGATATGCCTTTAATTGAAATTGGAGCGCCGGCACAGTTTGTTTTCGATGGATGGCCCACAATGGTCTTTTCGGGTTGGCCAGCTTTGTCTTATGGAACCTTTCCAGGGGAAATATATGCTGTGGATAATGCCTTACAGGCAAATGGGAATTACAGAGTTTTAATGAAAATGTCAGCCAATGGAAAGAAATGGCCTGAACAGTTGAAAATTGGCGTTGGTGCACGCGCATTTATGTTACTTAAAACGGTACCCGTTTGGTACGAAATATGGCGTCAGTTAAGTGGATTCCCAGCAGATTATTACCACAATAACCGCGCTAAAACAAATCCTGCCAATATTGAAAACGGCGCGAAAGATAAAAAGGATAAGAAGTAATATGACGAAACTCCTTTTGGCCATGAGAATATTGAGAATCCGCGTAGTTACAAGGGTAATATTCGGATTGGGTTTGGTGTTATTGCCCCGTCAAACCACTGCACAAGACAAATTTGTAAAACCAAGTACAAGTGTGCTTTCAATTTCATCCGAAAAAGGAAAAAATGATACCAATAGTTTCGCTTTAACGGTAATAGAACTTATTGAAAAAGTTCAAAATGGACATCCACTAGTAAATGCAAGTCGATTAGAATCTAAACTTGGAAAGGCTTATTTATTGGAAAAAAGAGGCCAATTTGACCCTCGATTTGTGATGGAAAGTTCCGAAAAAGAAGCCGGAACCCTTCCCTATTATCAAAGAGAATCGTATCAGTTAAAAGTACCAACAGCAAGTCCCTTTCAATTCGAGTCGGGATATGAAAGCGGACGAGGGACATACGTAAATCCGGAATTATTTACGCCTTCTGGTGGTTTGAGCTTTGCCGGTGTAAGCGTACCGGTTTTAAAGGGCTTGATTACAGATGAACGCCGAACAGCCTTAGCAAAAGCCAAATTATTTAGAAATCAATCTCTTGAAATTCAAAAAATTCAACTTCAAGATTTAAGTCAATCTATTTGGTTAGATTATGTGGACTGGTTCATTGCTCATGAGATAGAAAAAGCGTATCGATTGGGGGAAAGTTTATCTTTAGAACGTCAAGTTGCATTGCGGGAATTATTCTCTGCTGGTGGATGCAATGGTATGGACACTTTGGAGAATTATATCCAATTGGAATTATTTCGAACTCGAGCTAAGGAATGGAATGCCAATACTTACAAACAACGTTTACAATTGAGTCGGCATTTATGGCAAATAGACCTTGAGAAAGAAACTTGGATGCCTTTAAATATTTCTGATAATGTAATTCCAACGGCAACAGGTTTAGATTTCTTAGATTCTCTTTTCATGCAAACCTTGAGTTCATCGATAGATTTACAATTGCTTCCTGACATACGAAATATTGATTGGGAAATACAACAAAAAGCCCTGGATTTGAAGCTACAGAAATGGAATTTACTACCCAAGGTTGATGTGAAATACCAACAACTATTCAAAGGTATTTATGGGGATTATGATTTAAATATGGATCGGAGATTTGGTATTCATATTTCGGCCCCTTTGTTTTTACGAAAAGAACGCGGTGCTTATCAAATTTCTCGATATACATTAGATCAAAAAACGCAGTTATTCCAATTCAAGCGTAATGAAACGGATTTGAAAATAAAGGCTTTAAGTCAGCAGGGTTTGGTATATCGTGATGTATACGTACATTTAAAAAATGTGGAAAATGGCTATCTCAAATTATTTGAGTTAGAACGAGAAAAATTTGACTCTGGCGATGGAACTATATTTTTATTAAATACACGTGAAAACAGATATTTGACTGCTCGTGTTAAAACCATTGAGCAAAAATCCAAATATATTCATACGCTCGTAGATTATCTTAGAGAAACCGGTAAAATATCTTTCAGTATTTTCGGTTCAGACGGTATATAAATCGCATCCCTTTTGTGGAAAAGTAGCCCTGAAATTTGATGGGGTTGAGACTCAATTTCGTTAATTTTACACAATTAATGTTTTAGTTAATTCAACTATGAGCGATCCATCAAAAAGTAATTACGGTGCCGAAAATATACAGGTACTTGAAGGTTTAGAGGCTGTCCGTAAAAGACCTGCCATGTATATCGGTGATATAGGCCCAAAAGGTCTACACCACTTGGTTTATGAAGTTGTTGATAACAGTATCGATGAGGCCTTAGCCGGTCATTGCACCCATATTGAAGTTACCATCTTGAAGGATAATTCCATCCGCGTATTAGATAACGGAAGAGGTATTCCCATTGACATGCACCCTAAGGAGAAAAAAAGTGCCTTAGAAGTGGTAATGACTGTTTTACACGCGGGTGGAAAATTTGACAAAGATTCATACAAAGTATCAGGTGGATTGCACGGTGTTGGGGTAAGTTGTGTGAACGCTTTGAGTAAAGATCTTAAGGTTCGGGTTTTTCTAAATGGTAAAATTTACCAACAAGAATATCAAATCGGGAAGCCCTTATATTCAGTTAAAGAGGTAGGTACAACCGACATTCGAGGAACGGAAGTTACCTTCAAACCCGACGACACTATCTTTGTTGAAACTCAGGTCTATAATTTCGATACCCTTCAAAATCGACTGCGTGAATTGGCTTATCTAAATAAAGGCATCCAACTTAGCCTTAGTGATGAGCGCGAAATCGATGAACAGGGCAATATTCGTAAAGAAATTTTCTTTTCAGAGGGTGGTTTGAAAGAATTCGTAACCTTTATCGATGGCACACGGGAACGGTTAATTCCAGAACCCATTTATTGCGAAAGTGATAAGCATGGGATCCCGATTGAAATTGCTTTTCAATACAATACGGGTTATGCCGAAAACCTGCATTCTTATGTAAATAATATCAATACCATTGAAGG
>JAULUW010000031.1:0-6541 GCA_032111345.1 Bacteroidia bacterium | reverse complement strand
TCCCAAAACAGGTGCAGGCGGACCGATTTTGGGTTCGTTGGTATGTGAGGTAGCGGAAAACAATGAACGTTCTCAATTGATGGAAACGCCTTGGTATCTGGGGGTGGGTCGTTTGGGTTTATTGGCAAATTTTAAGCTATTCATGAATTTTCCGAATGGGTCCGCTCCGGATTTATTAGCGCAAAACGATTTGAGCATTCACTATTATGTCGATGCGGTTAAACCTTCAATGAAGGCGATGTACACCGTTCATTTGGGATATGGGGAGTATGGAAAGGTGCGAACCTGCATGGAACGTCCGATTATAATTGTTGAGGGTGTAGATTATGGATATCCCAATTATCCCGCAGGATTCAGAGACCAGAAATACGGAGAGAATGGATATATCGATTTATTGAAGGGCAAGAATTGGGATGTGCCCTCTCAAATTTGGAAGAATTGGGAATCAATTAGTCAGGGACCTGAAGCGATTGAGCGCATGCGGAAAGCAGGATTTGATATTGTATATGTTGATTTTTGGGATGGTGCTCAGGACATGAATAACAATGCCGAAGTTTTAATTGGCGTGATTAAGAAGGTGCAACAGCAAATGTGTGCTCGTGAAATTCATGTATTAGGGGTTAGCATGGGTGGAGTAATCGCAAAAAGAGCAATTCGACAGATGGAGAATCGAGGTATTTCGCATTGTATTGTGAGTTTTACAAGTTTTGATGCGCCGCATCAAGGGGCTAATTTGTCTTTGGGATTGCAAAATGTGATCAAGTATTTCAAGGGAACTTTAAAAGTTTGCGATGATTTGCATCACCGCATTATTCGAAGAACCGCTAGCGAGCAGCTTTTGGTAAATCATGAAACTTCGAGCTATCGCGAGGCACATTTACGTCGATTATGGGTTCGCGAAGACAGTTTGTTTGGGGGATATCCCGAAAAGCCTTGGTTGTTTGCGATTTCTAATGGAAGCTCGAAAGGTACTCTCTCCAATATGAATTTCAGTCCGACTGAAAAATTACAGCCCGGCATGCCCTTGATGCGGTTACAATTGAAAACGATGCTATTATTTGGTTGGATAAATAATTACTTGGTAGATATTTATGCAGAAAATTTTTATGATCGAAAGCGCAATGCCTATTACAATGGAAGAATCAACTTGGGTCCGAAATTCTACTCTCATAAGAATAATTTATTGTGGGACCATGTTCCTGGATCGACAATGAAGCAATTTCAGGTTTTTGAGAACTTAGGAAAAACAATGTTTTTCAAGACGGGCTTTTTGAGCGATCAAAGTTGTTTTATTCCGACGGTAAGTTCTTTGGATTTAAAATCAATGGGATTTAATGCACAAAACATTGTAGAGAAGGATTTTACGGTGAACCAAGGAGACATGTCTCAAGTATTGAGCAATAATATGCAAACGCCTTTTCAGCGTGTTTATATTCCCCAAGTAAATCAAGAACATATAAAACTTGATACCAGCAAGGGTGGAAATATAGATTGGTTGATCGCGCAATTATTGGATGTGTCTGGAGCGCATGATGCGCATACCGTTACCGAAACGTATAATTTGAGAAGTCCCCATAGTCGAAATTTAAAGGGACTTACTGTTTTAAAAAAGGGCATGTTTGAAATAAATGGAGTGGGTACGGTTCCAAATTGGTCAAAGGCAGATAGTTTATTGGCAGGAAGTGCTAGGGAGCGTGTGTTTTATGCGGGAGATTGCGCAGGCGCTCGTTTTTCGATCAGAGACAGTGCTTTATTTATTGTTGGGAAGCATCTACAACCCACCAAGTTTATTCTTGGAGGAAATAGTGCTTTTGAGGTACAACATTCTGGAGAGCTGCGCATTGTTAAAGGTGGAAATCAGATGGTTTTGAAGTCGGGAACCGAATTGCATTTAAGCGACGATGCCGTTTTACGCATCGAGGATGGTTCGCAATTGGTAGTTGAAAGTGGCGCTGTTTTACGCATTTCGGATCGTGCTAAAGTGTTTTTACAGGGTTCTGACGCATTGTTTCACGTGAAAGGACGCTTGATTTTAGATAGTGGCGCGCGTTTTCAGCCTATTCCGGGGATTGATGGAATCGTAGGATTGGTAAAGTTCACCAACGTGGGATATGGATTTGGAAATGCACAAATTGAAGCACATGGTGCACGTATGATTTTCGAAGGTAACGGAAAGAACGGTGCGCGTAGTTTGCAAGTAGAAGGGAATCTGAAGTTTCCAGAAGTAGGTGTAGGTAAGGATTTGACACGGTTGGAAATCGCTCGTTCTGTAGTTTGTTTTGCTCCTGCAAGTAAGGCCTATTTGAAAGGACGCGTGTCGGTAACGGACTCTCGCATGGAGCCTGTAGAGTGGAGTGAATCCTATTGTGGCGGGTTCCATTTTATTGGAAATCAAGGTCGTTTTGAGAACTTAGATTTCTACCGTCAGGATACCGCTTTGTATTACGAACAACAAGGTTCCAATGCCATTTCTACTTTAAAACAGATTTCATTAACTGGGTGCAAAGTGGGTCTGCATATTGAAACGAGCTTTGTGCACATTAGTGGCATGTTGTTTGAATCGAATGAAATAGGCCTTTCCCTGCATAATATTTGGAAAGAGGGTGTTATCGAGCAATCCAAGTTTTACAAAAATCTAACGGCAGTCAAGGCCAGTAATGGAGCTGAGACCTATGGCCAGTTATTGAGTTTGAACAATGCGTTTTATGAAAACAAGGAGGGATATGCCTTGAACAAAGTAATTGCAGTTTTAAATTGCCATCATTTTGGTGGAAATGAGAGGGGAATAGTGGCTACGGAGTCCTCTTTGCGCTTAGACGGTGCTTTGGTGTTGGAAAGCGCTTTATTGAAGCGTAAGTTCAGCGGCGGATTGAATGTGTTTACGAATCAAACGGGGTCAGCCATTGCGTTGGATAATAGTGAGATTTGGGCAAACGGATCTAATTATTTCCACAACAATAGAACTACGTATAAGGGTCAGGCTTTCATTTCAGGCGATTATCGTTTGGTTAAGTCCGCCAGTTATTTTGATCCGAGCTCAGGAAGGGTACATTTGGGTAGCAATCGCTTTTTCCCTTCCCATGCTAAATTCACCGCCGACTCATTGAATGCCCAATATGTCAATTTAAAGCATGTTGGATTTCCGTTGCTCGTTACCGCCAATTTAATGAAAGTTTATGAGGGAGCTACCTGTGCAATAGATCGGGATCCAACGGATGTATTAAGTGCAAAATACCTTATTAATGAAAAGGAAGATGAAGCCAATTTCCCAGAATCGGATGGTGGTGCTTTGGTTATTGGAGGCAGTGGAACGTTAAAAGTGCATGTACAGGATGCAGAAGTTTGGGTTTATGCAACAAATGGGGCGTTATTGATGCGTGCTCAAGTAACCGAGCAGATGCAGGAATTAACGGTTCCAACGGGATTGTACTTTGTTCACATAGAAGCCATGGGTATTAATCGTACCGAAAAAGTATTTGTTGAGCCTTAAGTGGGTATTATTTCATACACTTAAGATATTACACACTGCGCGTTCGCGCGCAGTGTTGTAAATTTGAAGGATGAAAATTACCTTTTGGGGTGCGGCACAGCAAGTAACAGGAAGTATGCATCTGTTAAACTTGGAGAGCGGCACCAATGTATTGATTGATTGTGGGTTGGATTATGAGAATCGCAAAGAGTTTGAAATGCAAAATGCCAATTTTCCATTTGCAGCATCGGATATAGATATTTTGATATTGACACACGCACATATTGATCATTCTGGAAATGTTCCAAACCTCATTAAACAAGGCTTTGCAGGTCATATTGTATGTTCGGCCCCTACCTTAGAATTGAGTGAGTATTTGTTGCAAGACAGTTTAAATATTCAGATGATGGATATTCGTAAAAGACGCAAGCAGTATTACCGAAATAAGAAAAAGAACAAAGTCAAAGGGGCGATCCCCAATGCATTGTATACGAAAAGACATATTGAAGATATGTTAGATATGGCTGTAGTATTGGGTCCGGGTCAAACATGGTCATTTGGCGATGATTTAACGATTACCTTGAGTCCAGCGGGTCATATTTTAGGAGCTATGAGCGCCACCTTGAAAATCACCGAAGAGGGGGAAGTGAAGACTTTGGGCTTTACAGGAGATTTGGGCAACTACAATTCGAAACTGGTTCCCGATCCTGTTCCGATGGAAGGCTTGGATTATTTGGTTTCGGAAAGCACCTATGGTGGACGCAAGCATTTTACGGATAGCCGAAAGGCCGAGGAAATGTTACTGGAAGAGATTGTGGATACCTGTGTGAATCGCAAAGGCAAATTGGTAATTCCGGCTTTTAGTGTGGGTAGAACGCAAGCTATTCTATTCACCATTCATCAGTTGTACAAAGACGGTAAGATGCCCAATGTAAAGGTATTTACAGACAGTCCTTTAGCTATAAAATCTACACGGATATATCAGCATAATATTGAGCATCTGAATGAGGAAGCCAAGGAATTTCAACGCAAACACGGGTCGTTGTTTAACTTTCCTTTATTGCATGTAGTAGAAGACGATAGAGAAAGCGAGTATTTAAGTGTTTTACCCGAACCTTGCATTATTGTATCTGCGGCGGGAATGGTAGAAGGCGGTAGGATACAGATGCACGTTCGCAATAATATTGGCAGCGATCAGAACACCATTTTAATTGCTGGTTTTTGTGCAGAGGGCACGCTAGGTGACCGATTATTGAAAGGACAAGGATTCGTGGAAATCAATCGCAAGGAACGTCCTGTATTTGCGAAAATTGGACGTACTGACGTGTTCAGTGCGCATCCAGACCATCCGCAATTGTTAGGTTATTTTGCAGAAACCCGTAAAAAAGGACATTTAAAGAAGCTTTTTTTGGTGCATGGTGAAGAAACCCAAATGAAGGCACTTGCCTCGGATATTAAAGGTTTGGATGAAGTGCATACCCCTTTGAAAGGACAGTCGTTTTATCTTTAATGCAACAAAATTCTCCGTATATAGTCGCATTTCATTTTTGGGAAATAGTCCTATACGGGTTTTGTTTTTTTCTGCCCTTGTTTTTATGGGGTTATGGCGGTTTTACCTGGGTTAAACGATTCATTTTTGAGCGTTTTGATCTTCGTAGGAAGGGTGCTTTACCCACTTTGTTAGTAGGAAATCTGAGTGTTGGTGGTACCGGTAAAACGCCCATGGTTTTGTTTTTAATTGAAGCATTTTCGGGTGAGCGGATTGCGGTTTTATCTAGAGGTTACGGTCGGAATACTCGAGGTTTTAAGGCGGTTGAGGTGGGTTCTACCGCTTTGGAAGTAGGAGACGAACCTTTAGAGGTGTTTCATTCTCAGATTACAGCGCCCGTTCGTGTTTGTGAGCAGCGTTTAGAAGGTATACAGAGAATAAAGCAAGAGCAATTGGCTGATTGGATATTGCTGGATGACGGATATCAACATCTGAAATTGCGAGCAGATAAAAATGTGATTTTAAGTGATTTTCAACGTCCTTTTTGGAAAGAAAGATTCAGTTTGCCGTTAGGGAATTTGCGGGAATTTTCGAGTGCACTCAAAGGAGCGGATGCCTTGATAATTACCAAATGTCCTGAGAATTTAGTTGAACAAGAAGCGGCTGCGTTTGTTCGTAAACTACCCATTGAAATGAAGAAGGTGTTCTTTGCACATTATAAGCAAACAGAGCCCCGAATATTCCGTGGTAGTATCGATAATAAAGCTGCCTATAAGGCTATTTTGATTACAGGGATTGCACAACAACGTGGAATGTCGGACAAAATGGGCTCTTGGCAAATCGTGCAACATTTAAGTTATCGCGATCATAAGAACTTCTCACTTGGCGATGTTCACTATTGGTTGAAAACCTGTAAGGAAAGGGCGGTAAATTCGCTCATATTTACCCGCAAAGATGTGCAACGGATATTGGGAAATGGCCTGATCGAAGTGCTATTAGATGAGGGAATGTGTATTTATGAAA
This sequence comes from Bacteroidia bacterium, assembly GCA_032111345.1. Lineage (GTDB taxonomy): Bacteria > Bacteroidota > Bacteroidia > NS11-12g > UBA955 > VMCP01. Next base: position 560 of record JAULUW010000031.1, on the reverse strand, counting down.
TCCACACAGAAGTGGAAATATTATGGAACAGAAAAAAAGAATTATTGCGACGAATAGATCCTTTAAGAATGGATTTGTAGTCTTGTTGATGGTGTTTTTAGCCTTTGGAATGTCTGCATGCAGGCCTTCTGAAAATATCATGTATGAGGAATTTGTAGATGTGGATCCAACTGCTTGGAATTGGGATGCAGGAAAGTCTTTCAGTTTCGAGATTGAAGATGAAACGCATTACTACAATCTCCTTACAGGGTTGCGCATCACAACCGAATATGCGTATTCCAATATTTGGATGTTGTATACCTTGAAAGGGCCTGATGGTTTTTACCGAAAAGACCAATTTCAAATGGTATTGTCTGATAATATTGGCCGTTGGAAGGGCAAAGGTGTATCCAACTTGGTATCCTATCAAGAGCCTTTTTTAAGTCAGATACCTTTTAAGAAAGGCAAATATACCTTAACGATATTCCAAAATATGCGTGATGAAAACCTCAAGGCGGTTAATAATTTGGGACTGCAGGTGGTTAAAGGTCAATTGAAATTATAATAATTCAATAAAATAA